>CAZDVV010000007.1:0-34383 GCA_964508875.1 uncultured Desulfobacteraceae bacterium
GGCTGTCAAGGTCTCAATATACCCTGTTTCCACTTATCATACTCTATCTCAAACCGCTTTAGCAATCCTTGATCAGCATAGCTAAAGTACCGGCCGTTACCAATAACGATGTGATCAAGGACGTTGATCTGAAGCAATCTTGCCCCCCAGACAAGCTCACGAGTAATCCTGTGGTCTTCGCCAGATGGGGAGGGATCACCAGAGGGATGATTATGTACGAAAACAAGGGCAGCTGCCTTGATCTCTAAGGCTGCGGAAAGAATCTCGCGTGGATATACCGCGGTGGCGGCCAAGGTCCCTTGGAACATGTCCCGCTCTTCTATAAGCTCATTTTTTCGAGTCAGAAACATGACCTTAAATACTTCCCGCTTAAGATCTTTCATGGAATGGAAAAGGTAGTCGAATACCTCCTGGGAGTTATGGAAAAATGGGGCCTGTGAGGCCCTGTCTTTCAAATAGCGTCTGGCGACCTGATGAACAAGGCTCAGGTAAAGGGCATTTTTCGGGCCAATGCCCTTTATCTCCATGAGCTTTTCAATGGGAGCAGATAGCACCCCCGAGAGGCTACCGAAGCGCTTTACTGCCTCCCTCGCCTGAGGTTTTAGATCGCCCCTGGGTGTGCCAAGAGTAAGCAAGAATTCAACCACCTCCTCATCACTAAACCGCTCTAGACCACCTTCCAAGAACCTGTCTCGCAATCTTTGCCTGTGACCTTTACCTTTGTTCAACCAGTATTGCTTGTCCATACGTAGCCTTGAAAATAGTTCCTGCTAATGTCTCTTCTGCACACAAAGCTGCCCAAGATTAGGTAGGACTCTTGGCGGGAATGGCCAAACGGATATTAACAAAGTTTCAAGGATCTGATCAAGATATTCCAGAGTGTAAATCTATAGGTGAAATCGGAACATATTGAAAATAGTCATTAAGTACTTATTTTTTTGAGGCAATTAGTATTGGAAAAAGCAGCGCATGGCGTGCTAGAATTGTTCTCGTCTATGGAGTGGTTCATGACAGTCACGGGATAACCACCTGCAGGAGATGAGGATGACATCAAAGGCATTAGAGGTCAACATAGCTTGCAGCAAAGTTGATGTCACCGTTGATAGCCGCTATCTCGTTCTTGAGGAGATACTCAGGAATTATGAGGGAGCAAGAAAAGGGCTCAAAACACTTCTTGAGGAGATATGCCATCCATATAGAAACTGGTCCTATATTGTGAAAGAGGCAAGATCTTATGCCTTAAACTATTTCCACCTGCTGATCAGCCATGAGAAAGCCCCCGAAGCTATCCAAATTTATATGGATATATTTTTACAGGCCCTTGAGTCATCCACAGAAGAAGAAGTGCGCAAGAATGCCGTGGACAATCTGCTTTTCTTTGTCCAGAAAATCCTAAAGGATTCGGGGCCTGAATTGACCCGTTTTATCCCAATTCTTAATTCCACATTCCACAAGATAGCCTCCTATCCTCCCGAAACCTTCGCCTTGTTTGCTGCAAGCTTTTACCAATTGAATAAGCTGGGTGCCATATACGTCCACAACGTTAGGCAGGATTTTGACTTCGGCCCGTTTAACAGACTGCTTACCAGATACTATGATTTCACATATTCCTATTGGCTGGAGCAAAATGATCCCCTGGAGTGGTTTGAGAAGGAATCAGGGATAGACACCAGTTCTGACGGCCTGCGGGAAATTTTTCTTCCAATCTCTCACACTCGCATTAAGGAATATTGGTCGCGACTTGATGATATCAAGAACAATTACGACCTGAGTTCGCGGGATGCGCTTAAGGTGATCCTCTTACTACCGGGTTACGGCCAGATAGCCAGCTCATACAAGAAAATACCTTCAGCTTTGGCTGAGCTCTGGAAGGAGGATGGGCAGGGGAGATTGCTGAAGCTGATTTTCCTCCTCCATATTATGAATATCGAAGGCCTGTCATCTGTACATGAAGATACCTTGCGAGAGATAAACCGCACCATGGGATTGTTGATCTCTAATGAGGAACTGCCGGTTATCTACAAGTATCTGGATAAGACATTCACAATTTTAAAGGCAAGTTCGTCCAAGTACGCCACCACTTCTCTCAACTGCGTCCTAAACATGGGCAGGGCCGTATACAAGACTGATGAAAGCGATCTGGTGGACTTCTTTATAGAGTCTGTTGTGTCTCTTGGGTTCCAGGCCCCAAGAATAAAAGGAGTAGGGGACGACTGGCAGGTTCGATCTAATCCCTTCCATATCCAAAATATACGAACATGGATGGAGCTGGTGGAGCTCAAGCCCAAGTGGTCAAAGAAGCTGCTCTCTTCGCTTATCATATATCTAGCACTCACAGGCGTGTTTATTAAAGATACGGATCTTTTCCCCAGGGATATCACGCGGTTCTTGAACAGCGATTTTGGCCCTGTCTACAATCTTGCAAAACAGCTCATGAGGCTTTTTCCCACTTACTTCAATGACATAGGCGCAGAAGGTAAGCTGAGAGACATTTCCACCAGAATCGATGAAGTGTGCCTGCGAAAAGACCCTCTTGTGCACTTTCTTCGCAAACAGAGCCATGTTGAGAGCAGTAATCAGACAATTGCGTTAATTGAAGGAGTGCTGGAGTTCTGGAGGACAAAGAAAAAGGACTCGGTGCAATTATATGTGCCTCCTCACATTTTCAGCCAAATTGAAGAGGATGGCCCGTACATCAATGGGGTGCACAAGCTTTTGAATGCATTGTTACAAGAGGAGGGACTGAGCAATGTACAAGAGCTCCTGAGGGTTGATGAAACCAGCATTCGAGATAAGGTGAGAGGAATTTCAGGCGTCTCAGAGGTAGATTACGACAGGGTGGAAATGGCTATCTCTTTTTACAAGCTTCTTTTTCAGAAATACCATTTTGTGTTCACTGAGATGGAGGCGTATCTCTCACAACTTCAGACTACAGGTATTCCAGATCTATCTGAGTTACGTGAGGCCCTAGGGAAAAAATCCAAGCAGAAAAAAATCTTCCGACTATTGGCATATCTGGACAAACTAAAAGAAATTATTTTTTCTTCGAAGGGTTTTGAGATCAAGGAGGACATATATCGAAAGAGGCATTTCACCGTGGACATACCATCAATGTATGGCAGCTATCACGAACTCAAGTTCGATGCCCTTGGCCTAACATTCAGGATTGAATCGTTGGTAAATGTGCTTTTTGAGGAGTTGGTAGAGGAAATGGATCTTGAGTTCATAACTCGCGAGACCATTTCACAAATCTACGAGTACCTTATGCTTTTTGACAAGGGCCTCAGGCTTGATGGTATAGAGTCGCTTGAAGTGGCCAAACAGCTTGACCTTCTCGCCCACTCTCTGAAAATAAAGGGATTTTCGTCCACTCAATTTGTGGACATTTTCAGGGGGCTAGCCCTGGCCGTGAACAACATTGTTCATGACTACTTTAACAATGTTCATCAGAACAACTTGATGAGAATCATCTCACAAATACCCAGGGATGATCTATTGCCAAAATACCAACAGAAACGGGATGAAGATCCAGATCGATTTGCTCACAGGGTCTCTGAGATTTTCCTGAGGGACAGGATAGCATCATCTCTAGGGCTCCAGCAGATGGACGTGTTTATCAGCCGAATCTTAAACACCCTTTATGAACAGGCTGACAAGCTTCCAAAAGACAAGGTACACAAACTCCTGAGCTATGATCCGAAAAAGGCTGTTACCCCAATATATCCTGTTAACAAGAACGTGGCCGATTTGATCCACCTGGGAAACAAAGGGCTGAATCTGGTTCGGATGACGGACTTGGGCCTTCCAGTTCCTCCCGGTTTCATAATCACCACAGAGGTTTTCAGGTGTCGCGATGTGGTGGAGGAATATCCTCCTGCAAGAATGAATTTTGAGCACCAGATAGCGAGCGAGCTAAAAAATTTAGAATCTCTTACGGGCAAATCCTTTGGAAATCCAAAGAATCCCTTACTTCTGTCTGTCCGAAGCGGCTCTTCCATATCCCAGCCAGGAATGATGAACACATTTTTGGATGTTGGGATCAACAAAGACATTGTGGAAGGGCTTATCAGGTTAACAGGAAATCCATGGTTTGCATGGGACACATACCGTCGATTTCTTCAATCCTATGGTATGGCGTTTGGAATCGAAAGAGACTTCTTTGACGCGATTATATCGGATTTTAAAGACCGCTTGGGCCTGCCCCTCAAGAGAGAATTCACGGGCGAACAGATGAAGGATGTGGCCTTGGCCTATGAAACACTGATCCAGGACCACGGGATCGAACTGGAACTAGAGCCCTTTAGGCAATTAATGATAGGGGTTAGCAAGGTCTTTGATTCGTGGAATGCCCCGAAGGCGGTTACTTACCGCAGGATTATGGGAATCTCTGATGATTGGGGCACGGCAGTGACGGTCCAGGCCATGGTCTTTGGTAATTTTTCTGAGCAATCAGGCTCGGGGGTGTTTTTTACTCACAATCCTAGATGGTCAGGAAACACTCTCATCCTATGGGGAGACTATACTTTGGGTAATCAGGGCGAAGATGTGGTTTCAGGACTGGTCAAGACCCGACCTATCTCTGCTAAGCAGGCAGAGACAGAAAACCGTGACCCAGAAGGTAGTTTGGAGCTACGATTTCCCGAAATTTACAAGAATCTGAGGGAATGGGCAAAGGAGCTTATTTATGAGAGGCGGTGGAGCCCTCAAGAAATGGAATTTACCTTTGAAGGTCCCAGTGCTGAAGATCTGTATTTTCTTCAGACCAGAGATATGGTCATGAGGGAAAGGAAAAAGGTGTATTCATTCGATCTTGTACAAGAGGATAAGGTTGAATTCTTGGGCCATGGAATCGGGGTTAGTGGTGGGGCCATGACCGGTCGAGCAATATTCAGCCTTGAGGAGATTAGATACTGGAGGGAAAAGGAACCTGGCACTTCTCTCATACTCATAAGGGGGGATACAGTGCCTGATGACATAAAGGAGATATATGAGGCTGATGGGCTGCTGACAGCCAGGGGCGGTTCCACTAGCCATGCTGCCATAGTAGCTCATCGTTTAGGCAAGACTTGCGTTGTGGGTTGTGCTAATCTGATATGTATGGAAAAGGACAGGAGCTGTTCGTTGAATGGTAGAGTGGTGAACTCGGGAGATTGGATCAGTATTGATGGAAATGAAGGGAGTGTATATTTTGGAGTCATGAAAATAAAGGAAATGGAGAGGGATGAAAATGGAGGCTTTTGAAGGACAAGAATCAAGCAGTGACATGGTGTTGGGAATAAATGGCTTGGGAAGGATTGGAAAGTTGACCTTGTGGCACCACGTTGCCCGGAAATATTTTTCAGAGATTGTAGTAAATATTGGGCGCCAGGTGGGCACCTCACTTGTGGATGTGGCCCACTACATAGAGAGGGACTCCACATACGGATCACTTGGGGGTTACCTCCAAGGTTTTAGGGGCGGCAAGGTGGTGCAGGAAATTGATGAGACTAAGGGAGAAATTTTAGTAGATGGGAGAAGGGTCAAGGTCCTGCAAGAAGCAAGAAATCCGATAGATATTGCCTGGCGGGAGCATGGTGTACGCCTGGTGGTGGACACAACTGGCCAGTTTCGTGATCCAACAGCACCTCCAGACTCTCCAAAAGGGTCTCTTCGAGGACATCTTGAGGCTGGAGCAGAGAAGGTTATTGTTTCAGCTCCTTTCAAGATAAAAGACAAAGCCAAACCCATGCCCGCAGATTCAGTGACCACAGTTATGGGTGTCAATGAAAACGATTTCGACCCTAGAGTGCATAAGTTGATCTCCAATGCTTCATGTACAACCACATGCTTGGCCCATATGATGAAGCCTTTAATAGACCACTTTGGAGCTAATCGGATTCTTACAGCTTCAATGGCAACGGTACATGCAGTGACTGGGTCACAGGAGGTGCTCGATAGGCTGCCAAAAGCTGGCGCCACTGATCTGAGGAAAAACAGGAGCGTCATGAACAATATTATTTTGACCACTACTGGTGCTGCTGACACACTTGGTCTCGTGATCCCTGAGATGAAAGATATAGGATTTATTGCTGAATCGGTTAGAATTCCCAACACCACTGGTTCCCTGGTCATTTTGGTGGTCAATTTACAAGAGGAGCCAGCAGGGCAACCAATTAGGCGTGATGTTATTAACAGCATTTATAAGAATGCGGCAGAAAATGATCCGAGGGGCTATCTCCACTATACAGAAGAGCAGAATGTCTCAAGTGATATCATTGGACTGCCTCGCGCCGCTGCTATCATAGAAGCACATGAGACCCATACTAGAACAGCAGAAGTTGCCATAGATTTGACTAAGGTCTGCAGTGCTGAGCCTGGCGCCGCTCCAAGCCCTGCCAACATGGTACGCATAGCCATTACACAGGCTGTTATTTATGGATGGTACGATAATGAGCTGGGGAGTTACGTCAATATGCTCGGCGATAGAACCGTTTCCATTGCAGAAAGTATGTAGATATTAAATGGGCCCTGGGGCCCAGGCATGTGGTCTCAGGGGTCGGTAACACCCCATTTTATTGATATAGCGTGCCGGAACCTCTCAAGGCAGTCGGCAAGTTCAACACGAAAGGAAAGCACATTGACCGGAGACAAGGGTAGAACCATAGGAAAGAAAGCTATTCTTATAGGCTTTTTGGTAGGTCTTGCATGCGTTATGGACTTACTCATATGCCGGTCCGCATTTGCATGGGGCCCGGGGGTTCATACGGTGATAGCCCTTCGGTCACTTGACGCCGCGGCCAACCTTTTCTCAATTATCGGACAGATCATCATATCGAATCCACTAGAGTATCTTTATGGCTCTCTTGCCGCGGATTTTTTTCTGATGAAAACTCGTCTAAAGAGCACTAGGCATGCACACCATTGGAAAGGAGGCTTTGCGCTGCTAAATGAGGCCAAAACAGACAAAGAGAAGGCCTATGCTTATGGATTTCTTGCTCACCTTGCAGCAGATGTGATAGCTCATAATGTTTTTATACCGAACTTGGTCAATATCTTTCCCAACAAGAGGGGTGGGGCGCATCTTTATTGGGAGATTAGGGCAGATTATGTTGTAGGTCCTGTTTACACCAGGATAGCAAGAAACGTGCTTAGCACAGAACAACAGGCCTGTGATAATATCTTGCGCTCTGTGATCAATGGAAGAAGAAAAGGCCTCAGCACTAGAAAAAAGATCTATACCCAGTCCGTAAAGATATCTGATTATCTATATGACACCATACCCAACCTCTTTGATCGAAATACGCTGCGCTGGGAGGGTTTTAAAGAGTATTCCCTAAGAATGGTAATGGTCTCCTCGCTTTTTGTTAGCGAGTTTCTTCAGGATCCCTTCAATTCAGTGTGCCTGAAGCATGACCCTAATGGAAAAGTAAGGCTAAGGCGCTCGAAACGCAGGGGGGTGTTTACTCGATTCTTGAGGTCCAGGCGACCTTACCTTCCAGCGCCCAAAAGTGGTGAGATTTTTCGCATATGAATACAATACGAGTCCTTTCAGAAAAGGTCGCGATACGGATCGCAGCCGGGGAAGTAATTGACCGCCCTTCTTCTGTTGTGAGGGAGTTAATTGACAACAGCATAGACGCCGGCGCTACTCGCATAGCAGTGAGGATTGGAAGGGGTGGCAGGTCGGTCATACGGGTTAGCGATGACGGAGTTGGGATGCCTAAGGACGATTTATTGCTTTGTATTGAAAGACATGCAACCAGCAAGATTCGCGACCTGGATGACCTTTATAATATAAACACCCTTGGCTTTCGGGGAGAAGCACTGGCCAGTATTGCAGCAGTATCTAGGCTGACCATCACGACCAGACCAAAGGGATCTTTGACTGGCTTTCGTCTCAAGATGGCAGGAGGAAAGCTGGAGTCAATAGATGAGGTGGGCTCACCTGAGGGGACAGTGGTTGAGGTCAGAGACCTGTTTTACAATGTTCCTGCCCGAAGAAAGTTCTTGAGGACTCCCAGAACCGAGACCGACAATGTAATAGATGTGTTTACCAGAATAGCCTTAGGGTTTGAGAATATCCAGTTTTTACTGGAGACAGAAGAAAAGGTGCTGCTAAACCTGCCACGCTCAAAGGAACTGATTCCCCGTCTGTCATTGGTCTTGGGGAGGAAGGTTGCTGAGCAAATGCTGTCAAGCTCAGGAAGGATGGATGGAGTCAAAATTACCGCCTATATAGGCTCCCCGGACTTTGCTCGCAGCAGGGCTGATAGAGTTTATGTATATGTGAATCGCAGAAATATAAGGGATGCCATGATAACCAAGGCTATCATTGAGGGATACGGGCAAAGGCTTATGAAAGGCCTCTACCCTCAGGTCGTTCTTTTTATAGACGCGGAGCCTTCCATGGTGGATGTTAATGTACATCCTGCTAAGCAGGAAGTCCGCTTTCAAGACTCTGCTGGCCTTTTTAGAAAGATTGTTCAGGTCATTGACACAGGGTTGGGGAAAACTCTCACGCAGTACCCTGTGGAGACCGGGAGAACAAGACATGAGCATGTTGGTGAGCCTGTTCAAATCAGTTGGCAAGAGACAATGCCTGGTAGCGTGAGTGACATTTTAGCAACTAGCCCTGAAGATTACGGGGCTGAAATACCGCGGTCTTCACTGCTTGACGAAGAGGTGCGGCTGCTTGGTCAGTTAAATAGCACATACATACTCTGCGAGGGAAGAGAGGGCCTGATAATAATTGACCAACATGCCGCTCATGAGAGAGTACTATATGATAAGTTGATGAAGGCTATAAATGAGTCATCACTTGAGGTCCAGACTCTCTTGTTGCCTAGAACGATTGAAGTTAGTGTCAGAGAGAAACGAGTGTTGGAGGAGAACAGAGAAGTATTGTTGGAACTGGGAATTGAAGTAGAGGATTTTGGGGGGCAAGCAATCCTTCTTCGCGCTATCCCATCTATCCTTGAAAATGCGGACTGGGAGTTATTGATAAGTCAGTTAATTTCCATCCTGGAGCAAAACAGGGTGAGAAGGGAGGTCCTACTGGATCACGTCATAGCTGTTTTGGCCTGTCACGGAGCAATAAGGGCAGGGGACCGCCTAACAGATTCCGAAATGGAAAGCCTCTTGCAGCAGTTAAACGAGGCAGCTTTGCCTACCAACTGCCCCCATGGGAGGCCTGTGTTGAGAAAGATCACGTATTATGAGCTGGAAAAGATGTTCAAGAGGGTAATTTGATTGAGAGGGCCCGCAAACCAAAGGTAATAATAATAGGTGGTCCCACTGCAACGGGAAAGACCTCTTTTGCCATTTCCTTGGCCAAGGAGTTGAATGGCGAAATTGTGAACGCGGATTCCATGCAAGTGTATCGGGATATGGACATAGGGACCGCAAAGCCAACCAAAGAGGACAGGAGTGCTGTGCCTCATTACATGTTAGACGTTGTTTATCCAGATGAGCCGTTCAATGCTGCCCTGTACAGATCCATGGCACTTCCACGGATAGAGGAAATAGCCTCGAGAGGAAAGGTACCTATTGTGGTGGGTGGCACAGGCCTTTACATAAAAACACTAAGAGGGGGCCTTTTTTCATGCCCCGAGGCAGATCCAGAACTGAGGGCTCGGTTGATACGGGAATATGAAACTCTGGGACCTATGGAGTTGTACAAGAGATTGAAACAGATTGACCCTGATATAGCAAATAGGATTCATCCAAATGATAAGGTTAGGGTGACACGGGCCCTTGAGATATACGAACTTACAAAGAAGCGGCCCTCCCAGTTGGCCAAGGGACACGGATTTAGGGAAAGGCCATTTTATGACATCCTTTTTTGCCTGCATTTGGATCGAGGAGTTCTATATGAAAGGATTAATCAACGCTGTGTCAAGATGATTGAGGACGGATTAGTAGAGGAGACGAGGAGCCTGTTGGACAGGGGATATTCACCCAGGCTCAAACCCATGCAGGCAATTGGATACAGGCATATGGTGAGGTATCTGCTGGGGCAGTGCGAGCTTGAGACGGCCTTGAAGGAACTTCAAAGAGATACGAGGAGATATGCCAAGAGGCAGTTCACGTGGTTCAAGGCGGAAAAGGAATTTACATGGGTAAAGCCAGGTGAGTATAAGACTGTGTTGAAAAGAGTAGAAAAATTTTTGTCTTCAAAGACAATGTGAGTCATAAGGATAGATTGCAAGCACTGAGCAAAGAGGTAGATTCCTAGATTCGTACCCGAGAGTTGAAGTGAGGCAGCTGAAGATGATGGTTAAGCTAGTTAGGAGTGTCTTCATAGTGTTATTCTTGGCAACGTCCCTTTTACCAAGTGCTGCCGGTGGGGCAAACTTTATCGAAACATTGAAACAGGGCAGCATCGATTGGACAAATAGAATAATTGAAGCGATTGGAGAGAGTAAATACCCCAAAGGGTCTCCAAAGAGCCGTGCCCGTTCATTGGCAAAAAACCTTGCGATGCAAAAGGCCAGAGAAAACCTTCTTTCCATTATCTTAGACATTCCAATGGATTCCAATAGATCAGTCTCTCATTTCATTACGAATGACAAGGGGAAATTGAAGAGGCTGATTTCATTGATCAAGAGGGCAGAAATAGCTGATATTTCTTTCCCTGAGGGAAATAAGGCCCGGGTAACATTATCAATGAAGTTCAATGATGACTTGGCAGAACTCATACTTCCAGAATACATAAGGAAAATCAAATCCATAACACGCACTGCTGCATGTTCTAAGAGGCCTAAAGATTCCCATACAGGAATACTAATTGACTGCGATGGGATAGATTTCAAGCCGTGCCTGATCCCTAGGATCGTTAATGAAAAGAAAGAGGAAATATTTGGACCAGCCTATGTGAGCAGGGAATGTGTGAGCAAGGAAGGAATGGTCAAATATGTACTGGCGCCTGACAAGAGGATTAAGGGACTGTGGCTTGGCCCAAGAGTGTTAAGCATTCAAGCGCTTAGGGTTGTTAAAGACAATCCAACTATTGTTGTATTAACCAACTCTGATGCTGAGACCCTAAGAGGAGATCCGACCAATCTTTCACTTTTTCACGATTGCAAGGTTGTATTCGTGTTGGGCCGAGTGCACAGTAAGATAGAGAGGAACAAGAGATGAAGCATATGGTTGAGAGAGGTCACATTGGCCTTATTTGCATGTTGCTGATGGGCTTTCTTGGCTTAATTGTATCAGGGTGTGCTACCACCACAAGGGAATTCATTTTGGATTCTCCTCGGCATCGGTTAACCAATGGATTCAGGCTGTTGGAATTGGGCCGCATCGAAGATGCAAGACGCGAATTCCGAAGTGCCTTAAAGCTGGATCCTAACTGTTGTGAGGCATATAGAGGGATAGGATTGTCTTTTGGGATGCAAGAGAGGTTTGAAGAGGCGTTTAAGGCCATGAATCAGGCAAGATTGTGCGCACAGGGCGAAAAGGAGAAGGCCTTAGCGAATGTTGGCTTCATGCGATTAACTACTCTTCAAAAAGGAAAAAACTGGATTGACAGGACAGAGCGATTTTTTCTTGAGGCCCTGGACCATGATCCCGATAGCTTTGAGGCATATTATTACATGGGTGCTGCTTATGCACGGGCCAAAATGTTCCCCAAGGCCCTCTGGGCTTACCAGAAGGCCGTTGAAATTGACGGGCCTTTTCGGGAAAAGGCACAAAGTGAATTGGGCTTGATTTCAAAGGTTATCAAAGCAAATCCACACAGTGAACTCGGTCAAAATATTGCACTCAAAACTGCTCTGACGAGGGCTGATGCGGCTGCGCTTTTTGTTAGGGAACTCCATGTGGTGGATGTTTATAGGGAAAAGGGCATCAAGTATCTCTCGGAGGAGACAAAAAACATATCCGTGCCTGAAGACATAACGCGCCATCCTTTCAAAAAGGAAATAATTAAGATCCTACGGCTTGGTATTCAAGGCCTAAGCCTATTACCTGATGGTTCGTTTGGACCGAATATGCCTATTAGCAGGTCAGAGTTTGCCACTATGTTGGCTCATATTGTGAGAAAGGTTGAACTCATAGGTCCAAGTGAAGACCAGGGAAGAGAGGTCAGAAACCCATTTGAGGATGTTAGTGAAGAGGCCCCTTATTTTGCTGACGTAATTCTTTGTGCAAGAACCACCCATGTTATGCAGCCTGATCATGGCCTTTTTGAGCCCATGGAGTTAATTTCCGGCCCAGAGGCTCTTTTGGCCATTAGGAAGTTGAAGGATATGCTTGGTTTCGAGTGATCGAACCTGATCAGGGGGCTTGCTTGTGCTTGCTTTTGGCGAAGAGAAAGAATTGAGAATCTATTGGTGTGAGGAGATTAGGACGTGTTATTTAGAGTGGCGATCACAAATTGTTCAATGATAGATAGGGAATTCCTCAGAGGAATAATTGTCTGGATGAGTGCCGTATTGGCTGTCCTTACCCTATTCTTGGGGCAAAATTTGTATGCCCAAGAAAGTCTGGACAAAAAAGCTTCAGATCAGATTCTGGCTTTAGGGATGGCCAGAGTGGTGGAGGGCAATGCTGCAGCAGCCCGGCAAAATGCAATATCTATGGCTATTTCGAGGGGTGTGGAGTATTACCTGGTGACTAGATTGGGAAAGAAAACAGTGGCTGATCACTTGGATCGTCTTGTGGAAGGGATCTTGCCCAGAGCTAAAGAGCTGGTGGAATATTATCACGTAGTTAAGGAAGCCGAGTTGGGTGACAGGTATACATTGCTTCTGCAGATGAAAATTAACGAGAAACTGGCGACTGACCGATTGCTGGAGGAAGGCTTGTTAAGTGCTGAGGCCACACCTCTGAAAATTCTATTTCTCGTGGGAAACATAGCAAAGGGTTCTTCTGAATACTGGTGGACAAAACCAGAGGAAATCCCTCCCCTATCTCCAGCAGAGCTGGCCCTCTTGAGGGCTTTCCAAGACAAGGGTTTTGATCTCATAGATAGGACTATTTCATTGCCCTCAACAGAGGTGACACCAGAAATGAGACAAGCTGAGCTTTCCCCAATCCTCATCAAGGGCTGGGGAGACATATTTGGGGCCGATGTGGTAGTTTATGGCAAAAGCGAGGTGAATGATTTGGGCGAGATTTCCATGACGCTTCAGGTAGTGGGTGTGGCAGATGGATTTGTACATTGCGAGCTATCCGAGACTGGCTCAACAGACGCTCAAGGTGGGCCTCAGGAAGTTATAGCCGTACTTGAGGGGATCGTTAGCCGTATAATGCCGAGACTAGAGACATGTGTGAATGAGGCTGGAGGAGCGGAAGAGGTAATCTACAACAGCTTTGAGGTTACCTTGAAGGAATTGAAGAATTATATGCAGTACAAGAAGTTGAGAGACTTCATGAGCAAGGAAATCCCTGGTGTAAAGGAATTTAGGCAGAGCAGGATTGGAAGCCATTATGTGTCTTTCCGAGTGGAGTTTCAAGGGAATGAAGAAAAATTTGCGGATCTAGTGATGTACCACGACGCCTTACCTGTGCCAATAATGCGTGTGGAAAAGAAGGAAGGGGAAGTTGTGTTTGTGGTCGGGCAGGAGCAGAAAAGGTAGCTGAATTCTGTAGTAGACGGGGAAAAACATGACCATTCCAAATCTCATCACAAGCCTCCGCATCATCTTGGCGCCCATTTTCATAATCTACCTGCTCAATGAGAGGTTTCTTCCGGCACTCGTGGTTTTTGTTATTGCGGGCTTGAGTGATGGAGCTGATGGGCTAGTTGCACGGCTGTTCAATCAAAAGAGCACTCTGGGGTCCTATCTTGATCCTCTTGCTGACAAGATCCTTCTGGTAGCGGCTTTCGTGGTGCTTTCCTTCAGGGGATTTGTTCCCTCATGGTTAACTGTGATTGTGATAAGCCGTGATGTGTTGATACTTTTGGGTGTATTGGTGCTATTTCTCAATGGCTTGAGCATTACCATACGTCCTTCCTTGATCAGCAAAACAACCACTTGCCTTCAGTTGGCAACAGTTTTCGTGGCGTTGTCCACATGTTACTTGCATTTTTCCTCTGGCTTTCATCGGCTAGTTTACTGGCTAACAGGGCTGTTCACCATAAGCTCAGGGCTTCACTATATGTATTTTTGGTTCCAAGTGATAGGCAACGGGCCCAGGGGCGAGGGCTCTACAGGGGACAAATTATAGAGCTTGACAATGCCAAGTGTTATTGATAATTTTTTTGTACACAGGCGCGTAGCTCAGGGGGAGAGCACTACCTTGACGCGGTAGTGGTCATGGGTTCAAATCCCATCGCGCCTACCACAGAAAATGAATTGGGCCGTCGGCTCGGCGGCCTTTTTGTTTGGCCTGTGCTTGCTGGATATTGGAGGGGCTTACCGATTTTTTTCTTGCATTTCTTTAGGTTGTCAACTATAAAAGTTAAGCTTTGTGAATGAAAAGGCTCTTTTTTGAAAGCATTGGTTTAAACCTCAGTGTGAGGAGTAGGGCTGTATAATCAATTGGATTGTTGGGACGTTATTTCAAATAAGCGCATGTGTTGAGGGGCATCTGACGGAGAGAGTAGCTTCACTCAGATGCCTTATTTTCTTTAGAGAAGGGCAAAGTGAAGACTTACAAAGTCAGTCTAAAAGGACAGAATCCACAGATTATTCAGGCCGAATCCCTTACTGCACGAGAAGCCCTCAAAGAGCTCAAAGTGAAACGCTTAGACGAGGTAATTGCGGTAAGGTTCAATGGCACAATCTGTGATCTCAATGTATTGTTAGACGGAGACGCAGATCTGGAGCCCATATATGTAAACTCCCCCGAGGGCCTTGAGATATTGAGGCACAGCACTTCCCACGTTATGGCTATGGCTGTAAAGGAGCTTTTTCCAGGGGTGAAGGTAACTATTGGGCCTGCAATCGAGGATGGTTTCTATTATGATTTCGACTATGAACGGCCTTTTAGAGAGGAAGACCTACCGAGAATCGAAGAGAAAATGGCTGAAATAATTAAGGCCGATTATCCCTTTGAGAGAAGAGAGGTTACGAAGCAAGAGGCTATACGAATTTTTGAGCAGGCTGGTGAAAGGTACAAACTGGAGCTCCTTGAGGACATCGAAGACGATAAGGTCTCTCTTTATACTCAGGGGAGTTTCACTGATCTGTGTAGAGGGCCTCATATCCCGTCGACAGGCAAGATAAAGGCCTTTAAGCTGACAAAGGTGGCTGGAGCATATTGGAGGGGTGATGAGAGACGGGAGATGCTGACCCGTATCTACGGTGTTGCCTTTCCAAGTAAGAAGGAGCTAAGGATCTATCTCCAGAGGCTAGAGGAGGCCCGCAAGAGGAATCACGTCAGACTTGGGCCTCAGCTGGACATATTCAATACATACGAAGAGATTGGTGCTGGAATGGTGGTGTGGCATCCAAAGGGTGCTATGCTCAGATATATAATAGAGGATTTTGAGATAAAGGAGCACCTGAAGCGTGGCTATGAGTTGGTAAGAGGGCCGCAACTCCTTAAGACCGACCTGTGGAAGAAATCGGGCCATTTTGAAAACTACAGGGAAAACATGTACTTTACGGTTATAGATGAGCAGTCCTATGGTATAAAGCCCATGAACTGCCTTGCCCACATGATGATTTATCGCTCAAGGATCAGGAGCTACCGGGATTTACCCAAACGCTACTTCGAGCTTGGTACGGTACATCGTCATGAAAGGTCCGGAGTATTGCACGGTCTGCTGAGGGTGCGCGAGTTTACCCAAGATGATGCCCATATCATATGTACACCGGAGCAGTTGAATCAGGAGATAAAGGGAGTGCTCGACTTTGTAAAGGACATGATGGGAATCTTCAAATTTGAATACGACTTGGAGATCAGTACACGACCGGAAAAATCCATTGGCTCAGATGAGGACTGGGAAAATGCAACGCAGGCATTAATAAAGGCAATGGAGGATAACGACCTTCCATACGAAATCAATGAAGGAGATGGAGCCTTCTATGGGCCAAAGATCGATGTGAAACTGAAAGATGCACTGGGTAGAAAGTGGCAGTGTGCAACAATTCAATGCGATTTTACTCTTCCTGAAAGGTTTGATCTTTTCTATATTGGTAAGGATGGGGAAAAGCACCGCCCGGCAATGATACACCGTGTCATCCTGGGGGCAATTGAGCGTTTCATTGGAATTCTCATAGAGCATTATGCCGGGGCGTTCCCGGTTTGGCTAGCACCTGTACAGGCCACTTTGCTCACTGTTACAGATAGGCATGTGCCCTATGGAGAAAAGGTATTGCAACAGCTAAAGGAGGCAGATATTCGGATTGAATCTGACTTCAGGAACGAAAAGCTTGGCCTGAAGGTACGGGAAGCACAGCTTATGAAGATCCCTTACATGCTTATTATTGGAGACAAAGAGGTTGAACAAGGGGGAGTGACTCCTCGGTTGAGGAGTGGGGAGAACCTACCCCTTATAAGCATAGAAGCATTTGTTGAGCGGATAAAACAAGATTGCAGGGAAAGGAGGTAAGCCATAGCAAAGCAGCACACTGACGTAAGAGTTAATGAGCAAATAAGGGCCCGCAATGTTAGACTGATTTCCGTAGAAGGACAGCAACTTGGCATCCTGCCGATCCAGGAGGCACTGCGGGTTGCTAGGGAAGAGGGATTGGACCTGGTAGAGGTTTCACCCAAGTCAGATCCTCCAGTGTGCAGGATCATGGACTATGGGAAATTCAAGTACCAGGCCAGCAAAAAGCTCCAAGAGGCCAGGAAAAAGAGTAAAGCCTTTCAGGTAAAAGAGGTAAAATTAAGACCCCATACTGACGAACACGATCTCAATTTCAAGATACGCAATATTATGAAGTTCCTTGAAAAAAGACACCGGGTAAAGGTGGTGGTCTTTTTTCGGGGAAGAGAGATGGCATATATGGATATGGGGTACGAGCTTCTAAAGAGGGTGGCAGAGCAGGTAGAGGAAAAGGGCGCTGTGGAGCAGGGGCCTAAACAAGAAGGAAGAAATACCGTAAGCATGTTCCTGGTTCCTAAATAAACTGTACTTTAGCTGCAGTTTTTCTGAAAGGTTATCAACGGCATCGGTAAAGTGAAGGAGCCCTAATCCGGGTGGCTCGCAGTAGAGGCGTTTTGGTAGTCTGTTGCTCGAGAGTGGGCCTGGTCGCTGCTTGCTTGTGGTAATAGGCCAAAACACAGGGCTAATACAATACTTTTCTTGGAGGAAAAAATGCCAAAGTTGAAGACAAAACGTGCCGCGGCAAAAAGGTTTAAGGTTACTGGCACGGGGAAGATAGCCAGAAGGAAGGCATATGCCAGCCACATCCTGACGAAAAAAAGCGCAAAACGTAAAAGGAATCTGCGCAAGGTTGCGATTCTGGATTCAACCAACAGAAAACAGGTGAGTCATTTGTTACCATATGTCTAGACGTGACCATGAATAATGCGTCAAGGCTATTCAGAAAAGCGGACAACCCTGTGAGCGGATATCCGATCCCAAGAACAGAGCGAGGTTAAGTCATGCCACGAGTAAAGAGAGGATTTAAGGCAAGAAGAAGGCGAAAGAAGGTATTGAAGGCGGCCAAGGGCTATAGAGGGGCTCATAGTAAACAATTCAAGGCAGCGAGCATCGCCGTCAAGAGGGCGGGGATGTATGCTTATAGAGACAGGAAGAATCGAAAGAGGGAATTCAGGCGTCTGTGGATAGTGAGAATTAATGCGGCCGCAAGAGAGCATGGATTGAGTTATAGCAAGCTGATGGGTGGACTCAGAAAAGCGGGCGTCCTGCTCGATAGAAAGGTTCTTGCTGACATGGCAGTGAGAGATCCTGCTGCCTTCTCCCAGATTGCTTCAATGGTTCAACAGGCGTGAGGCTTAGGCGTTGGGCATTAGGTAACAGGTATTAAGTGTTGAGCGAAATAGCCCATGCCTGGGCCGTTACTAAAGCAGATAGATGTGACCTTGGTTTTGGAAAGACCGATTTAGAACAGAGATGGGTACTACTATTAAAGAGCAGATAGAGGAGCTAGAAACTAAGGCCCTGACAGATCTGGACGAGGCCAGGGATGCGGCGGCTCTGGAAAATTTTAGGATCACATATCTTGGGAAAAAGGGCCTGATTACTAAGCTCATGCGTAGTTTGGGAAAGCTACCTGCAACCGAAAGGCCAGAGGCAGGCAAACAGGCTAACCTACTGAAACAGAGGCTTACTGAAAGGTTCAAGAAGCAGAAGAGAGAAGTAGAGGAGGCAGCTAGCAAGGTCTTCAAGGGAATTGACGTAACCCTGCCTGGACGAAAACCCGAACTGGGCCACCTTCATCCCATCACCCAAACCATCCAGGATGTGTGCGACATCTTTCAGCGGATGGGTTTCCGGGTGGTTAAGGGGCCGAATGTGGAACTGGATTACTATAACTTCGAGGCCCTTAACATCCCAAAAGATCACCCTGCAAGGGATATGCAGGATACATTTTATGTCTCCAGGAATATTCTTTTGCGCACGCATACGTCTCCTATCCAAATCAGGGTCATGGAGGCCCAGAAACCACCTGTGAGCATAATCGCACCTGGCAAGGTCTATAGAAGAGATTCTGATGTATCCCATACCCCGATGTTTCATCAGGTGGAAGGGTTGCTTGTGGATGTAGGGGTTAGCTTCGCTGATCTTAAAGGGACCCTCATTAGTTTTGTGCACCAGATGTTTGGCAAAGACACCGGTGTGAGGTTTCGGCCTAGTTTTTTCCCTTTCACGGAACCAAGTGCAGAGGTGGACATCCAGTGTGTATTGTGCTCTGGGGCTGGATGT
Organism: uncultured Desulfobacteraceae bacterium; assembly: GCA_964508875.1. GTDB lineage: Bacteria > Desulfobacterota > DSM-4660 > Desulfatiglandales > Desulfatiglandaceae > B111-G9. The sequence continues at coordinate 18,770 of CAZDVV010000007.1, forward strand.
AGAACTTGCGGACATACCGGCTGGCTGGAGATATTAGGTTCAGGAATGGTGGATCCGGCAGTGTATGGATTTGTGGACTATGATCCAGATCTATATACGGGATTTGCATTTGGTATGGGGATCGAACGGATTGCGATGCTGAGGTATGGGATTGATGACATACAGATGTTCTTCAAGAACGAGATGAGGTTCCTGCGGCAGTTTTAGAACTAGAGGGTAATTAGATGTTTCATGATTTCTGCAGTTATGATTCGTAAGTACTACCGTTTCCTTTTATGCCGATGTGATGGAATGATGGAATGCTGGAAGACTGGAAAGTTGGTCTCAATAATCCAATATTCCATTATTCCATTATTCCAATTTCGAAGCGAAGCAGATCTGGTTACTAAGTATGAAGACTAATCTCCACTGGCTCAAAGAGCTTGTGCATATCGAAATGAAGGCCCAGGAGTTGGCTAATGCCTTGACTATGGCAGGCCTTGAGGTTGAGGCCTTAGAGTCTCTAGACTTTAATTTTGATAAGATCGTTGTGGGGCTGATTAACGAGGTTCGACCTCATCCTGATGCTGACAGGCTTTTTGTTTGCGATGTTGATGCTGGGGGAAGATCTGTCCAGGTCGTCTGTGGTGCTCCTAACACCAGAGCAGGGCTAAAGGCACCTCTTGCATTGCCGGGCGCCGTTTTGGCTGATGGAACAGAGGTCAGAGAGGGAAAGATTAGAGGTGTTCTTTCTGCTGGAATACTATTGGCGGAAGATGAACTGGGATTGACCGATGACCACACGGGAATCATGGAACTGGATGAGGACTGGGAGCCTGGGGTTGAACTGTCTGCCCTGATGCCCCAGGGAGACTGGGTCATGGAAATCGGGATAACTCCCAATAGACCCGACTGCGCCTCGGTCCTAGGAATCGCAAGAGAGATAGCAGCGATAACTGGTGGTGATTTACGTCTACCTCAATATGATCTTGAGGAGGAAGGCCCTCCCATTGAATCGCTAGCTCGTATACAGTTGACAGAGCCTGAAGGTTGCCCCAGATATGCTGCACGCATAATCCAGGATGTTAGGCTTGGCCCTTCGCCATTCTGGATGAGATATAGGTTACACCTGGGAGGCATTCGCAGTATCAATAATGTGGTTGACGTGACCAACTATGTGTTACTTGAACTTGGCCAGCCGCTACATGCATTTGACTATGACAGACTTCGTGGCCACATGATTGAGGTAAAAAGGGCCTTTTCTGGCCAAAGATTCACCACCCTTGACGGCCAGACCAGGGAGTTAACTGATGAGGTGCTCCTTATATGCGACGCGGAGCGTCCAGTGGCCCTTGCGGGTATTATGGGCGGGCTAAACTCCGAAATCTTCGAAGGTACTCGCCATGTTTTGTTAGAGAGTGCATTTTTCGATCCAATAACCATCCGTAGAGGAGCGAAGCATCTGGGTTTAACCACAGAGGCCTCTTACAGGTTTGAAAGGGGCACGGATATAGGCGGTGTGGTCTATGCCGCAGACAGGGCAGCATATCTAATCCAAAAGGTGGCCGGGGGAAAGATAGCCAAAGGGGTGTTGGATGAATACCCAAATAAAAGGCCACAACCTGCTATAAAATTAAGGGTAAGGGAAACAAACAATGTCCTGGGGACTAATCTTACTACTGCCCAAGTGGAGAAATGTCTTAAGGCCTTGAAGATGGAGGTAAAGCAAGAGGGGGAGAATGAGCTATTGGTTATCCCTCCAACCTATAGGGTTGATATCCACAGGGAAATAGATCTGGTTGAAGAGGTGGCCAGGATAAGTGGATATCAGGATATTCCTGTTAGGACCCCATCTATTAGGGCCTCTGAAGAGTCCAGATATTGGGAGCTAGATATGTCCTCCCGTGTAAGATGGGTAATGACTTCAATGGGATATACGGAAGTTATCACCTATAGCTTTATATCCCCCAGGCTAGTGGAAAATCTGGGTGCTGCTCCTGATCATCGCCTCATGAACTTTGTTCAACTCCTAAACCCTCTGACAGTAGATCAATCGGTAATGCGTACCTGCCTGTTTCCAGGCTTGCTGATGGCTGCAAAGCAGAACTTGTTTTATGGAGAAAAGGGTCTCAAGCTGTTTGAGTGGGGCAAGATCTTTCTTGATAGGGGCAAGGATCAACAGCCTGAGGAAAGATACCATGTAGCGGGCTTGCTTACCGGTCCCATTATCCCCAAAAGATGGCACAGCCCAGAGAGAAGGGCCGATTTCTATGACATAAAGGGGGCTGTCGAGGCCCTATTAGAGAATCTGGGGGCAACAGGGATCCTTTTCAAAAGGCCAGCACAATTCCCAGGCCTTAATAATGAGGGATCTGCAGATATAGTGGTTCATGAAGAGGTCATAGGTCACGTTGGGCAATTGAATAAAGATGTAGTTGAAGCCTATGATCTTGGCAAGGGGGATTTTTTCCTGTTTGAAATTGATGCTGAGACACTCCGTTCCAAGATTCCCACAGAAAAAAGATTTACTCCATTTGCCAGATTCCCTGCCGTTTACAGGGACATATCCATTATTGTTGCTAAGGATGTTGAGAGTTTGACTATTGAACAGATTATCAAGAGAGAAGGCGGGGCCCTTGTTGAGTCCGTAGATATATTTGATGTTTACGAGGGCAAAGGCATTGCCTCCAATGAAAAGGCTGTGGGGTTCCGTGTTTGTTATCGTTCAGCAGACCGGACGCTAGATGGCGAGGAGGTGAATCGCCTCCACCAGAATATAATAGACAAGATAAGAGAACAGACCGGAGGCCGACTCAGGGAGAAGTGATGGAGGTCACCGAGGTGCAAATCCCGAATGACAAAAGGTACTTCAGAATAGGGGAGGCCAGCAAGATAATCGGGGTTGAGCCCTATGTTCTCAGATATTGGGAAAAGGAATTCCCACAGATAAGGCCAAAACGGGCTGATTCAAACCAGAGAACCTACGAGCGTAAGGATCTCGAGCTTATATTAGAGATCAAGAGATTGCTCTATGAAGAAAGGATGACAATAGAAGGAGCGAAGAAACGGTTAAGACAGACGAGGAAAAGGCATTTTCGCATGGATGAAGCTTTTCTCAACTCCCTTAAGGAAGAACTCAAAGAGATAATACGTGTTCTTTCTACTCCTGTCTCATAGTGCTTCAAACACCTTATTGGATACCTTGCTAATATACTCACTTCCGTTTGTGGTTATCCTCATGACAGAGCACATGGAGATGGCCAGTTCCCTGCCTAACATGAGTGCGGGATGTATGGCAAGTACCATATTGGGAGTAAGCACCGTTTGATTTGCCTTGGTGATAAAAGGTGGCTCTCTTAGTTCGAGGCCGATTCCATGCCCGATTGGTGCCGTAGGGGAGGGGCGATTTCTGGGATCAAGTCCCACCAAGGCATTTGGGTACCCCAGAGCAATGGCCTTTGTCTGGGCCTTCATGTACAGCTCCTGAGCAGTAACCCCAGGCCTTGCCTCCTGGATTACATGATCATGGATTTGGAGCAGGTTTTGTGCAGCTTTGGTGATCGCTGGAGAAAGGTTCCATAGCCTCAACAATCTGGTCTCATGCAAATGGTATCCATTGAAAACCCATTTAAAATCCATTTCCACTAAGCGGGCATTGTGTAATTCAGGGGTCTCACTATTGACACTAGGCCAAAACTTGATGGTAAAGGGAATAGCCCGTTCGCGATGATACCTCATCCTTATTTTGGCCCCATGACCAAGGATTCGTGCTCGTGTCTGAACAGTACTGGCAATCTTGACCGGCTGCTCTCGGGTACAGGCATGTTCAATGGCAGGGCCAAAGCACTTCTCTGAGCGAATTGCAGCATTTTTGAGTTGTTCAATTTCCCAATCGCTCTTTATGGCCCTGGCTTCCAATATTAGTGGGGATATGTCCTTTAGGTCTTGTTGGGGAAAGAGGGATTTAAGGAAGTGAAATTCTCGATAAGGTAAAACATCCATTTCCAGGCCTAGGTTCTTTGGCAGTTCACCATAATGGTCCACAATCATATTTGGGAGGTTCTTTACAGATTTAAGCTGCACTATTTGTGCAATCGCTGATTCCTGCGTTGCCCTTGGGTAGTATTTCTTGACCATTAGGAGGGGAGATCCCTCAGCAGGGATGTAAAGGTAGGCGTTTTGTGCCGTACCTGTGAGATAGAAAAGATCCACTCGCTGGACGATAAGAGCAGCATTTAAGCCTGCTCGAAGCATCTTTTTTTGAACTATTTTGATCCGCTGCCCTATTTCCTCTGATGGAACTAATTGTTTCCAGGTCACGCATCTACTCCCTGTGAACCTTAAATCGCCCCATTTGCTTAAGCGCTCAGAAATCTACATTGGAGAGCTCATATTATCAAGTTGAAAATGAGGCATTCATATGTGAAAATGGCCAGTGTGGAGGTTGTTATGATTAGGGAAGAGGGCATAGTACAAAGGGTATTTTCTGGTAAGGCAATAGTTAAGGTGCACAGACATGCTGCCTGTGAGCATTGTGACTCACGCGGGGCATGCGACATATTTGAGGGCAAGGAGATGGAAGTGGAGGTAATCAACGAACTGGGGGCAGAAGAGGGTGACCGTGTTGAGGTGAGCGTTCCTGGGGGATCACTCTTGAAGCTTTCCCTCCTTGTCTACTTTATACCTATTGTGGCTCTCATTGTGGGAGCTTCAATTGGGAATTTCTTGGGTCCCATTATTGGGCTTGCTCCTGCGCTTGGGGCCATAGCAGTAGGAGGAGCCTTGATGGCTGTAACTTATTGGACTCTCAAGCGGATGGATAAGTTGGCCCTTTCCACTGAAGCCTATAGTCCACGCATAACCAAGGTTCTGTCTAGTTCTGTGCCGATGCCTCAGATCTGCGATAGCAAATAGACCGCAACGCAAACATCTCTTTGACTCTTCAAGGGCCTGGTCTTCTAACACAGAGGTCTGCTTCCTGATCATATTTTAGGGGGTCTCAACCTTCTGCCCATTCAAGAATCGATGCACTGAGTTAGCCGCACGCCTTCCAGCACCAATGGTCTCCACCACTGCCCTATAGTCACTACGCACCTCGCCAGGGCGAAAAATTCCCGCCTTTTCTTTTGCTGATGGGCCGGCGTAAGGAACCACCGGTTCCCACATAACGGGTTCGCCCGCAGATTCCTCATATATCCGGGGAACGTAAATCAGTTCGGGGAACCGTCCAGCGCCCAGTAAATGGACCCGTGATACCCGTGAGCCTCGGAAGCATAAGCCAGGCCAATGAGCTTACCATCTTTCTTTGCTGGAAAGATGGTTTTCTTAATGGGTTTTCCCTCGTTGTCCCGGCCGATAATTATTTCCACCCTGTTCTTAATGGGATCATTGTTGTATCCCTTGAGTACCTCACTGATGGATGGCTCCTCCACGTATTTGAGTAATTGGTACTCGCGAGCAGGTCTTGTTGCCTTATTGGCATAGGCCAGGACCAGCGCTGACACACTACAGATAGCCGTCAGGACAAAAACCATTCGGAATAATTCACGCAATTTCTCTCCTCTTGACCATAATGGCCTTTCCACAGACGCCTTTATCATGGTTGTGGTCAGGGACGGAAAATGCGCCCTTGCCGAATAGCCTTGGGCCATGTATGTAGATAATTTTATTGCCAAAAATCCATCAGGTTGCGTCAATGGATTGACGAAAACTCAATGTTTATCCCTCCACATTAAAGCTGTGCCTTTTTCGTGCCTTTGAGATTGTGTTGCATTGCGCTTTTTGTATCTATGTTATTTTGGGTTTGCCTATTATGACCAGCCTGTTCAAGGGCTGCTCCTTTGGCCTTTATCCTCTTCTTTGGCAAGGGTTTTGCTTTCCATCAAATAGGGCCTCTTAAAGATCCGTGACAAACTTCCACAGGGGCGATTGGTATAGCGGCAAAGAGTAAAAAAATGACTAAGGCGAGAGGGTCAAACAAGATTAGACAGAGGGAAGCCTTTAGGATTATTCTTCCTACCCTATTTTCCTTGTTTCTGTTCATTGTTTTCATATTTGTGGGCATTTTTCCTTCCTTCAAGCAGCACATAATGAAGGCAAAGCGGCAGATGATCAAGGAAATGGTACAAATGGTATATAGTGGCCTGTCAGTCTATGAGAAGGAAGTTAGAAAGGGGCATCTGACACTGCAAGTAGCTCAACGAAGAGCCATGGAGCGAATCCGTACATTGCGCTATGGCCCAGACATGAAGGACTATTTTTGGATCAATGATATGGAAGGGAAGATGGTGATGCATCCCTACAGAAGAGATCTGGAGGGCAAGAATATCATTGATCTGAGGGACAAGAAGGGAAAATATCTTATCAGGAAGTTCATAGAGGTAGTCAGGACCAATGGGGAAGGATACGTTGACTATATGTGGCAATGGAAGGACGATCCTAATCGGATCGTTCCAAAGCTCTCTTTTATCAAGGGATTCGAACCTTGGGGATGGATAATAGGGACAGGTATTTATATTGAGGATGCTAAGGCTGAAATTGCCGCCATGAGCAAGAGGCTCCTGCTCACGTCGATGGGGATCCTAGGACTTGTTGGCCTTCTAATTATTTATGTAATTAGAGAGAGTATTCACATAGAAAGGGGAAGAGAGGAGGCAGAGGAATCACTGAGGGAGAGCGAGGAGACATTTAGGAGGCTGGTGGAGGAAGCACCATTCGGACTGTCAATTGTGAGACCAGATGAAACCTTCGAATACGTAAACCCTCAGTTTACAAGAATCTTTGGTTACACCTTGGAAGAAATTCCTGACAAGGAAACTTGGTATAAGAAGGCATACCCAGACCCCAAGCTAAGGGAAAAGGTGATTTCAGTCTGGAGGAAGGACAGTGAGCAATTGGAAAAGCTAGGGGCTATTAAAGAGCGGACTTTTCCTGTTGTGTGCAAGAATGGGGAGCGAAAGATTATTCTATTTAGAAATGTGGCTTTGGAACATGGGAAAAAGTTATTGATATACGAGGACATAACTGGTCGCGCAGAGGCGGAAGAAAAGCTGAAACAGAGTGAGACGAGGTACAGAAAGCTTTATGAGAAGGTGGATAAGACTCAGAAGCTCTACCTATCTCTCCTTCAGTCTTCTGCAGATGCCATAGTCCTCTATGACCTCGAAGGCAATACGGAATACGCAAGCCCTGTATTTACGGAGCTATTTGGTTGGACCCTTGAGGAACTCAAAGGTAAACGTATACCCTTTGTCCCCGATTCGGAGAAGGAGGCCACTCAGGCGATAATAAAAGATCTGTTGGAAAATGGGACCCCATGTCATGGTTTTGAAACCAAACGGCTGACCAAGGATGGCTATGTCCTGGATGTCAGTATAAGTGCCTCGCGATACACGGACCACAAAGGAAACGCCGCGGGTATCCTAGTAGTCATCAGGGACATATCAGAGAGAAAAAAGCTTCAAGCACAGCTTCAGCAGGCCCAAAAAATGGAGGCAATCGGTACACTGGCTGGTGGTATTGCACATGATTTCAATAACCTTCTTATGGGAATCCAGGGCAATGTGTCTATTATGCTCTTGGATATGGATGAGAAACATCCACACTATCAACGCTTGAAAACAATTGAAGAGCAGATTCAGAGTGGAAGTAGACTTACCAGCCAGCTACTTGGTTATGCGAGACATGGGCGTTACGAAATCGAGCCTCTTAACCTCAACGATGTCGTAAGGGAGAGCTCAGAGACATTTGGACGAACCAAGAAAGAGATTGTTATACACCATGATCTTGACCCTAATCTGTGGCCGGTTGAAGCGGACAAGACGCAGTTGGAGCAAGTGCTTTTCAATATTTACGTGAATGCGTGGCAGGCAATGCCAGGCGGAGGAGATCTTTTCATTAGTACCAACAATACAACCCACGAGGAGCTCAAGGATAGAATCTACAAAGCAAAACCAGGAAATTACGTCTTGCTTGCCATTAGAGATACGGGTATAGGAATGGATGACAATATTAAAGAGAGAATTTTCGAACCCTTTTTCACTACCAAGCAAATGGGGCATGGCACCGGCCTTGGTTTGGCTTCTGCCTATGGCATCATTAAGGGCCATGGAGGCTATATTGATGTTGAATCCAGGAAGGGCCATGGTGCCACATTTAAGATCTATCTTCCTGCCTCCAGGAAGGAAATAAAGTCAAAGGAAAAGGCGAGGGAAATGGTGAACAAAGGAGAGGCAACGGTATTGTTGGTGGATGACGAGGAGCACATTGCCAAGGTTGGCCAGGAGCTTTTGGAGGCGCTTGGGTATAAGACCCACGTGGCACGCAATGGGCAGGAGGCTGTAGAGCTTTTTGAAAAGTACAAAGACAATATTGATCTAGTCCTGCTCGATATGGTCATGCCCAAGATGAGTGGCAAAGAAGTTTTCAAAAGGCTGAAGGAGATAGATCCTGAAGTGAAGGTGCTGCTATCCAGTGGCTACAGCCTTGATGGAGAGGCACAGGAGCTCATGGATCTGGGATGTGCTGGATTTATTCAGAAACCCTTTCGTTTGAAGGACCTCACAAGGGTCCTTGCGCAGATTCTGGGTTAAACCAAACCCCATGAGCATAGTCTTTTCATGTGGAACACTGTGAATACTGATTTTGAGTCATTTGAAAGAGTAATTTTTCCAGCCTCGATGCCTCCCCTAGAATTATCTGTATGTATTTACCTTCCTCTGTGTTGGGATCAAGTGTGGATGCGAGTCTTTTCGCAAATCCCCCAACTGCCATAAGTGGATTGCGTATCTCATGGGCAATGGCTTGAAGTGTAGAACAGACCTCAGCCTTTTCTTTCCTGATGCTGTCCAGGGTAGGAAGAGTTCTTGAAGAGCTCTCAGACGTGTGCGCAAACGTTATACGTTCTGAAATTTGTCCAAGGGCCCTGTTGGCCTTTTCCATCAGGGCTATTAGATCCTTTCCCTTGTCCATTTCAAGATTTAGCTCGTTGGCTACTCGGTTGACATCATCAAAGGCAGCCAAAATGATACTGTTCATAGTGGAATGATCAAGACCAAGAATTTTCCTCCCTTGTACAAAAATGGTGTTGAATCCACTGCCTTCCTGAAAAAGGACTTGTGAGCATATTCTGGCAAGTTCTGAGATCTTGCAAAGCTGGGTACATTTCTTTTCAAGCTGCTCAGGTGTCGGCAGGCGCTGGCACTCGATAATTGACTCAGGAAATTTCCAAAACCTGAGCGCATATTCACCTATCTTGCGATGGTCAACGCCAAACTGCTTCCTTTCCCAGTTGAGCATTTCCTCAAGTGGTTCTAATTCCAGTGAGACTATTTCATTATTGTCCTTGATAAACATATCGAATAGGATCAAGAGACCTATTTCCATGATCAGACCGGCTATGAAAGCCTCCTCGGGGTTTACGGATTTACAATACTGGGCAAGGCTTCGCGATATGATGGCTCGATATAGAGAGACTTTCCAAAACCTTTCGTAGTCTAAAGGGCCTACTTTTCCCAGCGGAAAGGTATTACGCAAGGATATGGATAGGGCCATAATTCTAACCCTATCAAAGCCTACCCTTACTACTGCCTGGGAGAGGCTGGTGATCTTTGAAGAAGAGCCAAAAAACGCGGTGTTAGCAAGCCTCAATAACTTTACAGCAAGGGCGGGATCCTTTTCAATTACTTCCAGCAGTTGTTGCGCAGAACTTGTCTCATCAGAAGCCAATTCCAGCAACTTTAAGGCCACGGGCGATAATGCTGGCAGTCCGTATCCTTTAGCCAGTTTTCTTAGAATGGCTTCGCCTGGTTCTCTATTCATATCCAGTTCCATAAGGAAAGATGTTTTTTTAGATAGAATGCCTGTTGACTTTGTTTGTAAATAATGCAAAATGAATGCCATCAACTTAGGCTGCAGTGCTTCAGCCTAAGCCCCTATCCCCCTAAACCCCTAGTCATATGCACTACGAAGGTCCCATATATCGCCCTCCTAGCGAGGCAGATAGTCTTCTTATTCAAGCCACTGTAGGGTGTCCTCACAATAAGTGCACTTTCTGTATGGTTTATAAGAAGGGTCCTCCTTTCAAGGTAAGGCCCGTAGAAGAAATTAAGGCGGATATAGACAAAGCAGCGAAAATCTATGGAAACTTTGTGAGGACACTGTTTTTTCCTGCGGGTAATACCATAGCAATGCCGACAGACCAACTCGCAGAAATCTGTGCATATGCACATAAGGTTTTTCCAAGGCTCCAAAGAATAACGGTTTACGGGTCTTCAAAGTACATACACAGGAAAGGAATCAAGGATCTGTCGAGACTAAGGGATGCAGGATTGACAAGGATCCACGTGGGACTTGAAAGCGGTGATGATGAGGTCCTGATGCGTATCAAAAAAGGCACCACAGCGTCTGAACAAATCGAGGCAGGGCTGTGGGTCAAGGAGGCTGGCATTGAGTTGAGTGAATATGTGATACTTGGGATAGGGGGAAGAGAAAGATCGTTTCAGCATGCTGTGGAGACCGCAAGGGTACTTAATGAAATTGATCCACACTTTATTCGCTTCAGAACATTTCTGCCAAAGATAAATACCCTACTGTTACACGAGATAAGAAAGGGTAGGTTTCAGGTGCTTTCAGCCCATGAAGTCTTGGAAGAATGGCAACTCATAATCAAACAGCTTGAAGTGACCTCTGAGATTCACAGTGACCACTACACAAACTATATAAACATTTCAGGGAAGATGCCACAAGATAAGGATGAAATGCTAGCCCAGATAAGAGAAGCCTTGAAATGGGATGAAAACAGATTCAGGCCCGTTTACGTGGGCACCGAATAGATTACAGGCCCAAATATGCTTGCCTTATGTCCGCTGAGTCCTTTATCTTTTCCGCGGGTCCTTCGGCCTTAATAGTGCCTTCATGCATCACATAAACATACTTGGATACCTCTAAAGAGATATCCACGTTCTGCTCCACGAGCAGGATACTCACACCCATTTCATTTCTTATTTTTTCGATCGTCTCGAAGACTTCGCCTACCAGCTTGGGGGCCAACCCTTGGCTGGGTTCATCAAGCATCAGCAATTCTGGGCGGCTCATGAGGGCCCTGCCAATAGTTAGCATTTGCTGTTCTCCTCCACTGAGTGTGCCAGCTTGCTGGCCAGAGCGAGCCTTTAATACAGGGAATAGGGAATAAACAAGTTGCCTGGATTCCTCCATAAGGGCTTGGGCCCTCTTTGGGTATGCACCCATCATGAGATTCTCATGGACAGTCATACTTGGAAATATATGTTTGCCTTCTGGGACGAGTGTTAAGCCAAGGGCCACTTTCTTGTGGGAGGGAAGAGTAGTAACGTTCTGGGACTTAAATTCAATTGTGCCTCCCCAGGGCTTAACAGAGCCCAAGATTGTCATAAGGGTGGTGGACTTGCCTACCCCATTTGGGCCCAGTAAGGCCGTTATGGTACCGGCTTGGGCCTCCAGGCTGACCTTCCAAAGGACTTGCATGGGGCCATATCCTGATTCAAGATCAATTACCTTAAGCATTTTGCTCCTCCAAGGTGAGGCGTCCCAAGTAAACTTCTATTACTTTAGGGTCGTTGAGGGCTTCTTGGGTAGGAGCATCTATTAATTTCTTACCCTGATGCATCACCATAACCCTCTCAGCGAAGTTAACCAGCGCCCTCATCACATGTTCCACCATAGAAACAATGGCGATCTTTTCCTGTTGGCCGATCTTTTTAATAAGAGCGACCATACCGTCAATGTCTTTGGGATTCATGCCTGCCATGGCTTCATCCATCAAAAGAAGTTTGGGCTTCATGGCCAATGCCCTGGCTATTTCCATGAGCTTTTTTTCTACAGGAGTAAGGCTATTTGATATCTTATGGCGCTTGTCATAAAGGCCAAGCAAAGACAAATAGTGATCAGCCATATCAAGGGCCTTTTTTTCCCCCACCTTCCCAATCATCCTGCCGAACATTGCCCCGATGGCAACGTTTTCCCTAACAGTGGCAGCACCAAAGGGCCTTGGTATCTGGAATGACCTCCCTATTCCTATGTGAGCCCGCTCGTAAGGCGGAAGGCCTGTTATATCCTGGTCCTCAAAAAAAATCTTGCCCTCATCACACATATAGACACCACTGATGAGGTTATAAAGAGTCGTTTTTCCGCTTCCGTTTGGTCCTACGATCCCTAGCAACTCTCCTTCTTCAACTACAAGATCCACGTGGTCAACTGCTACAAGACCACCGAAGCGCTTTGTTACACCCTGCAATTTCAACAGGCTCATAATATTCTCCTACACTATGACTTGATCAAGGACGGTCCCTCTGATCCTTTCCCTTATCACTCCTACAATTCCGCCAGGAAAGGCCACTATAATTAGGATGATCAAGGGTGCCAAAATGAGAAGTTGTAGGCCAGGTAACAGAACAGCGAGCCAGTACTTGCATATGCCGTAAATTAAGCCACCTATTATGGGGCCCAGCAGAGTTCCTGAACCGCCCAGCATAACAATAACGATGGCCTCTACTGTATAACTAATCTCAAACACGTCTTCGGGAAAGACATAAGTGCTCTTCAAACACCATGTGGTTGCACCTATCAACCCAGCTACGCAGGAGCTGACAATAAAGGCGATGAGCTTGTACTTGGTGGCATTAACCCCCATAACTTTTGCGGCATCTTCGTCTTCTCTGACCGCGGTGAGTGCATAACCCACTCTTGAGTGCATGAATCTGAAGGTCAAATATGCGGCCAAGAGGGCAATGATGAAAAGGAATACGTCTGCCCAGAATGTTGATAGGGAGTTTGCTAGATGCCTGCCAAATGTGGCTCTCATGGGCTTTGAAATAATAATCCCCTCAGAGCCACCCCAGAACTTGCCACCTTCGATCAAATATTTTAGGCCTTCATTGACCCCTATAGTTGCAATGGCAAAGTAGGCTCCTCTTAACCTTAAGGCTATTCCTCCCACCAGCAAAGAAAGGATAGCCGCCATTACAATGGCAAGGGCAAATCCGACAAACAAGAGCCAAAGGCCAATTCCGGTTTGATAAAACCTGGATACACCAAGGGCCATGCCGTATGAGCCAATGGCAAGGAATGCCACGTAGCCAAAATTGACGTATCCCGTCATCCCCATAAATATATTGAACGCCTGCCCCATTGCTATATAAAACATTATCAAGGCAATAGGCTGCCACATGGAAGGGCTGACCATCCCTATAGCAAACAAGACAGCAAACACTATCAAGGCAAGCAGAAAGGATGAATATTTTTGAAAAATCATTTTTCCCCCAAGAGTCCTTCGGGTTTGACCAGAAGAATAACCAGAAGTACCATGAATGCCACGAACTGAGTGAGGCTGAAAGGCTCGACATTGGGAATGAGGCCCAATAAGGAATAGGAACCGTTTTCAACAAGGCCAAAAATGAATCCACCGAAGAATGCACCCCAAGGCGAGGCAAGCCCTCCCAGCACAGCTATGACGAATGCCTTAAGAGTATAAATTCCCCCCATGTACGGGCTTATGCCCACAGGTATGAATAAGGTTAGTAGTACACCGCTAAGGACGGTGAATCCCAGGCCCAACGCGAAGCTCAGTGCGTAAAATCCGGTAACATTGATTCCGCATACCCTTGCACCTTCCTTGTCCTCCACGAGACACCTTAACGCTGTTCCTGCGCGGGTTTTCTTGAACCACAAATAGAGGGCTATGGCTATGGCTATACTGGAAAGTAATGCATATATTTTGGCCATTGGGATGGTTGCAATAGGCAAATGCAAGGTACCGACGTCCCAACTGTAGCCTCTAAAATCCGGACCCCAAACAACCTTTGCTATCTCTTCGAGAAAGATCCCGATGGCAAACGTTGCCAACAAGGTGCTTAATTCGGGCGCATCAAGGAGTCTCTTCATAACCAGATAGAAAAACAAGAAACCTAAGGCCATGCCTAGAATGAGGCCAATTGGGACTGAGAGGATGGGGGCGAGCCCAAACAAGGTGAACATCCAGTAGGCCACATAGGCGCCTAACATGATAAAGGCACCGTGACCCACGTTTACCACCTTTAACACGCCAAAGATGAGGCTAAGTCCCATGGTCATGAGTCCATATACTGCCCCTAGAATGATTCCATTTAGCAGGTTGCCAGAAAGCATGGTGAGAAATTGCATATTGCTACTCCAATGCCAAGAAAATGGGAAGTGGGCTGCCCATCCCCGACCAAGGGATGGGCAGATAGTATTTACTTAGGGATGGCAAGCTTTCCTGACGCCCTTTGTTTGGTTGTGAGCATTGGGTAAAAGGGCTTGCTGGTCTGCGCTGCGCGAGGCCATATAATCTGAAGTTTCTTCCCTTGCCATTGCAAGACAACCATGTCGTGTGCGGTTTGTTTACCTGTTTCAGGATCTATCTGCCATTCTCCAAAAAAGGTCATAAAATGCAGCTTGTTCATAGTGTCACGCACATCATCAGGGTTTAGGCTATTGGCCTTTTCAATTGCATATACATACGCTAGAAAAGCAGCCGCAGCTTCTGCCCCATGATAGTCAGGGTTAACACCACCCGATTCCCTAAGAAAATAGTCCATGAATACCTGCTGGGTTGGCCCAAAGTAGGGTAAACCTAGTGACTTTGCGCTTTGGGGACTGTACTTAGCACCTATTCCCCACTGGCCTGGTGCCATAAAGCTCTCAGCCATAGTACCGAGGGCCTTGTAGAACCCGGGAAGGGTAGGGGCGACGAGGATGGAAACGGCCTTAAAATCAATGGACATGTCGCCAAGCTGTTTGGCCAAGAGCTGACCATCAGCAAAATGACCTCCACCAATCAATACGTCAGCATGGGCGGCCTTTAGCTCTGTCAGCACTGGAGTGAGGTCCTTTGCAGCCTTAGGGTAGGTCCGATTGAATACGATCTGGAAACCTAACTTTTTGGCATGGGCTGCAGCACCCCTTGCAACCGCGCGGGAAAATTCACCGTCCTCAAACAGGAATGCTATTTTTTTCGCTGAAGGGTCTAGCTGATGAATCATATCCAATGGGGCTGTCTGATATTTACTGGCGGGTGAGAGGGTCTGCACGACATAGCTGTATCCTTGGTCAAAAATCCTATCGCTGGCGCCACCGTGGGACATATAAAGAACTCCATGCTTATCAACTACGGGTGCCCCCGCAAGGGTAAGCCCAGAACTATAAGGTGCAAGAATGAACTTTACCCGGTCAGAGGTTATGAGCCTCTCGCAAAGGCTTGTCACGGTCTCTTTTTTGGACTCATCATCATAATACTTGTATTCAACAGGAATGGCTTGCCCTTTGATTTTCACGCCACCATGCACGGTGTTAACCCACTTCTCTACAGCCTTTACTCCCCAGACGCTCTGTTGCCCCTCCTTGGCGAATTTTCCAGACAGACTGATGGTGCCCCCGATGATTACCTTCTTAGGGACCCTTGCGCCGGCTGGCATGGACAATGCACAAGCTACAAAAAGCACTACCGCCACCGTAAAAACTGTCTTGAACAGCTTACCCTTCATAGCGCACCTCCTTGTAGATTTTGGATATTGTTAGTAGGAATATTAAATATTAAGCCAAAGCCAATAGCTTGGATATAATGGTCAATCGTTCTTGTCAAG
>CAZDVV010000008.1:0-20017 GCA_964508875.1 uncultured Desulfobacteraceae bacterium
TCCACGAGCTCTCGTCCATCCGGTACTCAGCTACCGCTTGACTATAACAAGAGCCTGAGCAAGAGTGAGTGAGAGAATACAAGGTGTTTACCTCACTTTGAGAAAGAAGACGATTGTAGATCATTACCTCGTCAATCCAACCATGAAACACCTGGTCTACATCAAACCCTCCTCCCACGCTATCTTGCTCCTGACCAATTATGACGCCTCCTGAGTCCAAACTCACATTGGAAGTACTTACTGCACCCCGCGTATCCGTCAGCGGAGTGCCATCCAAATAAATGATTTCCGACCCATCTGAAACCTGTCTTGTCCACACAACATGGTGCCAGAGATCATCCGCTACACTGGACCCGATCGAGAAGGTTCCTGTTTGCACGTTGTTTATCCAAGTGTTAAAGGTTGTGCCTGAGCTATTAAGGTACAAAAGCATATTATTGTAAGCACCCGCCCTAGCCCCAGAGAAAAGGGTGTTGATGGAAGAAGAGAGGGACTCAATCCTAAACCACATGGAAAGAGAGAAATCTCCCAAACTCTGAAATGATTGGTTACCTAGAGTCACATATTGATTGGTAGTGCCATTAAGATTCAACGCGGCAGAATAACAGTCGTGTCCGACTGAACGCTCCGGTGTATCCCCTGAGCCCATGTTATGACTTTCTCCATGGGCACCCGTGCCGCTTGTATCAAGGATCTCTCCGCTAGTGCCGTCCCAGGAGCACTCATCCATATGCCATTCACCCACGAGCCCAACATAGTAAGGTTCCTCTGTTCCCTCTCCCGATATATTGAGTGTGTAGTACCCTGAATCGATCTGATTGCTACTGCAAGAACTATCTTCAGCCGTCAATTTGAACAAGTAACCATTCCCTGCCGTGGATGTTCCTATCTTTCTGAATCTTGCCGTGTTGTCTCCTGTACTGAGTACCTCAAATCCTCCAGGATTAGTTCCCAGCCATGTAATTGTCCAGTTGGTCAGAGCACCGAGGCGTGGTCCGGAAACAGTAAAGTCCTGATAGAAAGTTGACGTGGTGCAATTGAAGGTCTGTGGGGAGGCAGGCGAAATTGTCAGTGTCCCGTTATTAACAGTAAGGGTAAAAGTCCTCTCATCCATACTTCCATTGGCATCGGTGACTCTGATGGTGATGTCATAATCACCGGCACAGACATTGACGGTCCCATGAAGCTCACCCGTGTTTGGAACCATGGAGAGACCACTAATAGGATTTGGAGGAACAATCTCCCAGCCATATGGGCTTGTTCCGCCGGTAGCTGTCAAGGTGGTACTGTAGGAGCTATTAATGGTTCCATTGGGCAACGATGTGGTTGTGATGTAGACCGTATCTGCTGCACAGTCTCGGGTCTCATTCATATCCTCTACTATCTCGTTTTTCGCTAATGCCCGGTCATATATCTTTACCTCATCTATTAGTCCGCCGAAGAAGTTGCGAGGATTACTACTGCCCCTTGCCCCTATAAGAAGTTTATTGCCGTTAGATCCAATTGAGCCAGACTGAGATCTTGAAAAGACCTCTTGCCCGTTCTTGTAAAGGATTTGACGGTGGCCGTCATACACTGTGGTAACATATGTCCAGGTGTCTTGCGTTATGGGAAATGAAGTCCCACCATCCCAGGCCCAGTGTGGCCGCCAGGCATAATGGACATATCCACCAGAGACCCTGGCTTCATATAAATTCTCTTTATTATAAATTATGTTCTCTCCGGAAGAACCATCCCATTTTACCCATGCGCTCACGGTCCAGGGCCTGGTGCCCGGATCCAGGTCCCCATCGGTAGGATCGCCAATGTCCAAGTATCCACCATTGTTGGCATCCACCCGGCCAAATACCCCAGAACGACATACCTTTCCCGCCGACGGAGTAGTCTGACTAGGGATGGACCCAGAGCCGCGAGCTGCTGCCACTCCGTTGTTTCCGCCTGATCCAGAATCAACCACTTCCCCTGCAGTACCTGACCACGGGAAATTTTCCATTCGATATTCTGACAAAGGTTCCGTATAACAACTCCCAGAACACGACGGCCGCGTAAGTGTATATAGGGTTTCCACGCTGGTATCTGTGGAGCTTGTTGCTGGCAAAGCCACATTAAAAAGCATCACCTCATCAATACAGCCATTTAGATAGGTATGGAATCCAGCATATCCAATTGTGAAAGGATCATCTGAAGTTCTGGGCACTTGTGAGTAATTTATAGATCTCCTCTCCACATTATCGATATATACCTTCATGGTTGACTGGTCGTACACTCCCACCACATGGTGCCATTTACCATCGTTTACTGTAACAGTGGTTTGGGCATTACCGTTACCTCCGTCCGAATAGATCTGAAACAGAATTGTCCCATTAGTCGCGAGCCAAAGTCCGTAATTGCGATTTGTAGAATCTCCTTTCCCAGCAAGTCGCACCCAGTCAGACGCATTTTGGAAGACCTTAACCCATAGGGAAATCGTTAAAGGGCCTGTTATCTTCAGCTCTTCTGCGCTTGGTACCTGGACATAGTCTCCACTCCCATCGAAGTAGCCTGCACGACAGACATGGCCACTACCTATGGTGGTTGCGTTACCCACTGCCGTTCCATCAAGTGCATTGGGGCCGGAGTCTTTTACCTCACCGGCTGTTCCGTTCCAGCTACATTCGTCAAACCTCCACTCCCCCACCATACCGGCAGTATAAGGGGCTCCCACGCCTGAGGGAGTAATTGTCATAGTGTAGGTGTTTGTAGTAATGGTGTTTGTTGAGCAAGAAGAGTCCGTAGCAGTGAGGGTAAAAGAATAATTGCCAGCAGTTGTGGCACCGCTTTTCCAGAGCTTTCCCTCGGTGTCAGATTGTCTTACCATTTGGAACCCACCTGGATCACTGCCCTGCCAGTTAAGACTCCAATCAAAAGCCCCAACATGACCGCCATCTACAGTAAAAATCTGAGAAAAACTGGAGCTATCAACGGTGAAATCGGGATTACCTGCCCCTCCCCCTCCAGGAGCTGGAGTTACCGATAATGTTGGATTATCCACGGTGAGACCAAATGCATGGGAATCCGTCTTGCTGGAGTCATAGCGGTCCTCGACTCGTACATTAACGGTGTAATCTCCGGCACAGTTATTGATGGTTCCGCTTAAGGTGCCATTCCAAAGGTTTAGGGTGAGGCCCGAAATATTGGGGGAGATCCCATCTAGATACCAGTAATAGTAACCTGAACCTCCTGTTGCCTGAAAGGTATGGCTATAAGATTGGCCCACCGTGCCATCGGGCATTGGGCTTGTATTGATTTGAACATTGGTACTGGGTGGGCACTCGGGACAAACAGTGAGGCCCGCTCCACAGCAGTCCTGATCAAAGCAGTCTATGTAGCCATCTCCGTCATTATCGATCCCGTCACTACATAGGGCATCCGTATTTTCAACGCCGGTGGTTCCTCCACCTCCGCCCCCGCCACCTGAGCCTCCTGAGCAACGCTGTGCACCCGAAACCTCATTAAAAGACCTGGCCAGCATCAAGTCATCATAGGTTGTATTAATGGTTTTATCAGGATCATCATACTCCGCATTGTTGTCACCATTTCTTCCGTCAAAAAACCCATTAGTCCCGTCAAGATCCTTGGCTCCCCCACTAACAATAACGAATGCCATGTTGGTAAGGGTGCCAGACTGGTTGATATGAAGCTTGTTGGTGTCAGTTGGCGAGGTGGCTGCATTCTGCAGAACGGTGCAGAAATTACTCAGATTAGTGGTCGTAAGGTCAGAGTACACACCGTACTCCATTCGGTTTGTCCAAGCATCGTCACCAGAAGAAAGACCAAGATCCCTAAAGGGCACCAGACCAAAATAGGTGCCTGTATCTCCTGTCCCATCACCGTCACTATCAGCATAAGGGAGCCTGCCGTTGGCTGTAATGTATCCTTCAATGGCATACTCCGCCTTTTCCAAAATGGCTCTGGTTTTTTTCATTTTGGCTGATTGGATCAATGAAGGTAATATTGTGGCCACGATGGAAATAACTATGCCCACAATAACCAGCACAACAGCCATCTCTATGAGAGTAAAGCCTCTCTTTTGGCCTCGCATGACTGCACACATTGTCGAGTTCCTCAGTTTCCGCAAGCCTCTAGTATAGACCATCGACCTAAGAGTATATCAAAACTGCTCATCAAACCTCTTTACTTAGGCCTCCTGCCTCTCGCCTCGTGCCTTTTGCCTACCCTTTACCCACTTATCTTCGAGATAAGGTCATATATCGGCAGAAATAGTCCGCCAATGATAATGGCGAATATTCCTCCAGCCACTACAAGCACAATTGGCTCGATCATCTTGCCTATGGTTGCTACAAGTAGGGAGAGTTTTTTTCGATAATTCTCCGCTATCCGTGAAAGCTGTTCAGGGAGCGTCCCACTTTCCTCTCCCACATGGATCATCCGCACCACAAATGATGGAAAAATCTCTGCCTTACGGAAGGCCGCCGCAATCCCTTCACCCTTTGAAATAGTCTGTCTTACCTCCTCGATTTTGTCCTTGAATACTTCATTCCTCATGGACTCGCGCAGGATATTCATGGACTGCATCAAGTCTATACCCACATTGAGTAGAAGACTGAAATATTCGCTCAGGAAGGCCAGAGAAGAAGCACTGGCTATCGAACTTGATAGAGGTAGCCTAAGAATGAGTTTGTCTATGCCTTTTCGTATCCTTCTACTCCGCCTGTAGGAGCTAACAAGTGTCACAGTAAGCAACCCCGCTATCATAAGTATCAAAAGGATATTAGACCTCACAAACTCCGATATTGCCAATAGCCACAACGTCAGAGTTGGCAGGGTTACATCCATCTCTTCAAAGAGCATTACTATTTTTGGTACCACATAGTAGAACCAAAATATCAGCCCTCCTCCCATGGCCACAAAAACGAAGCTCGGATACATGAGCGCCTGTTTGGTATCGCTGATTATCTGGTCTATTCTTTTAAGATGCTCTGAGGCATCCATCAAGGTGCTGTCTAGTTTTCCCGTCTCTTCGCCTATGCGAATTAAATGAACTACTGTGTTGGGAAAGATATGAGGATAGTAGGACGCTGCCTCCGAAAAAGTCGCTCCCCCCTGGATCCTGAATACCACCTCCTCTATATCATGCTCAAAATCAGGCCGCTCAGAACCTTTTGCTGCCTCCTCTAGTGCAGTGATAAGGGTAAGGCCCGAACTCAACATGAAAGATAGATTGCTCAAGAATTCTGCCTGAAAACTCCGTGGAAGCTTTTTTCGAAGCCGAAAGGTCCCCAATTTCACAAGGAAACTCCCTAGAGCCCCAAGCTTTCTCACATATACAACTGTGGATCCATCCCGCTCTAGGTGCGACATGGCAGAATCCACCCCCTGATAGGGCAACTTTATGATACCTGAAGAAGTTGCCCCCGAGGGCTGTATTTTTTTGTATCTAAAGTACCGCATTACCCTGCCGAACTAGCTGATTTCTCTTTTTCTCACCCTTCGCTTCTTTTCTAACCCCTGGCTACTAGCTCCAAACTCCTCACTCCTGCCTTATATGGCCCAAGACTCTTATTGCCTCTAGAGTCGTCGTTACTCCTTGTTTTACTTTCGCGGCCGCAACCTGGAAGATGTCTTTGAAACCAGATTCCTTGGCCGCACCTGCCACCCTGGCGAGATCCGCCTCCTGACCGATCAATTCGGCAATCTCAGAGTTAACGATCAGGATTTCATAGATGAGTGTTCGACCGAAATAACCGGTGCCACCGCAAACCTCGCATCCCTCCCCTCTAAAAAGCTCCGTGATACTATCGTCTTTTAGGTAGTCTTTCTCCCAATTTTCAGGTTGATATGATTCTTTACAGTTCTGGCATATCTTCCTCACCAGCCTCTGGCTTACTACACCCAGAAGGGAATCTGAAATTAGGAATGACCTTACCCCCAAGTCCCTCAACCTAGGGATAGCACCAATCGCGCTGTTACTGTGCATAGTAGAAAGAACAAGGTGCCCGGTTGTGGAAGCTGCCACTGCAGTAGACGCTGTTTCTGCATCACGTATTTCGCCGACAAGTATTACATCAGGGTCATGGCGGAGGAAATAGCGGATGGCATTTGCGAAGGTATACCCTGCCTTTTCATTTACCTGGGTCTGCCGCAACAAGGGTATGTGATACTCTATAGGTTCCTCGACTGTAAGGACATTCTTTTGTAGCAAGTCAAGGCTACGTATACCTGCATAAAGTGTTGTTGTCTTACCAGAACCTGTGGGACCGGTCAGAAGAACGATTCCGAAAGGCTCATTGAACATGGACTCGACCGCCTCAATATCCTCTTCGAAAAATCCCAACTGCGCCATACCCATAACCGCACTCTCTTTTGGCAACACCCGTAGTACCATATTCTCCCCTTCAGGAGATACGACAGTGGATACGCGAAAGTCATATCCGTTGTTTAAGATCGTTTCAGAAAAACTCCCATCCTGTGGAATCCTTTGCTCTGCTATGTCCATGTCTGCTTTCATCTTTAAACTGGTGATTACTCGCGAAAGGTTGACGGGCATAGAAAACGCCGAAGAGATGACTCCGTCAACCCTAAATGACACATTAATGGACTTATCCATTGGGCGAATATGGATATCGGTAGCCCTGCGCTTTACAGCGAGGTGCAAGATATACTTGACGAGGTTGTCCGTGCCCCTGGCCATCTCCCGGTCTTGGGACAGCATCCTCAGCTCTTTTTCAATCAATTCCTCAATAGGGTTTTCAAAGAAGTAATAAAACTTGTTTATCGCATTTATTATTTTCTTTTTTTCAGAAAGGAAGAACCTGGGCCTTAAGCCACTATGGCGGTTTATGGCCTGGGCAAGCCTTGGTTCCGGGACCGATGAAACTGCCACCTCGATTGAATTATCACTCACCCTGAAAGGCAAAATCGCATTGGTGAGACAGAAATTCTTATTGAATAGTTTGAGGACCCGTTCCTCTGCTATTATCGTGTCCACGTCCAGGTACGGGATCCCCTCTTGCTCTGACAGGCTGGTAATTACGTCATATTCTGTAACAAAGCAGAGCCTTTCTAGGACCTCACCTATGCGCTCGTGGGTTATCTTTTGCTCTTGAATGGCAAACTGGATATGGGATTCGTTTATGATCCCCTTTTCCTTGAGCAATTCACCCAGTGGTTTTCGTTGGCGTGCTGTTGACTCCATATGACTTGGTCTCCTGTATATTGCACATCAAGAAAAGAGTGTCCTGGTCTGGGTATCCGGTCACCCGTAGCCGCATCATTTTCTGGAACTCGACGACAGCCTTCATTAGATTCTTACCAACTATTCCATCCACATTGTCATGGTATAGACTAAGATCCGCCAATATTTCTTGAATCTTCCTAATTTCAGGCCCTTCGTACCCATAATAAAAATGCTCTACCCAAAAGCTGGGTCTCCAAAAAACGTAAAACCGCTTAGTGGTGCCGTCTTGCGCAGGGTAAACCAAAACCCCAAACTTATGCCTGACGGTCTCTGGTACCGCAGCCAATTCTATCAAGCACAGGCCCGTATCCTGGAGGATCTTTCTTGAGACAGCGTTCAAAGAACCATGAGTGAGACCATCGAAAAAGGCTGCAGCATAAGAAGACAGGCCATAGTCACGCAAGAAGCTGAGGACCTGCCCAGGCACCTGCTTGTTGAAATGAGCCGATACCATGCTGACCGGTATGGATTTCCTAAATGAATCGAGATAATCTCTGGAAAGATAGAACCCTCCTATAAGACACAACCCAAGAGCCCCCGAAAGAGCCCAACTTAGAGGTCGGTGATAAAATTCGATTGGCTTACCACGAAGGTCCAAAAAGGCCTTCTTTACGATTCGCCTAGAGATTTTGGTAGTATCCAATACAAAACCAGCATAGAGGCATCTATCCATTAGCGCGTTGACCTTCCTGAAATTGCCTTTGGTTGTCTTATAGATGGCACGGAGACCGCTGCTGCTAACGGTTGTGGTTCCATCATTGCCCGCCGCATTTAGCTTGAAGAATATATAGTCTTTGAGTTCATGCCTACTCAGAGGCCTAACTTCCTGATGAATTATGACTCTACTTTGCAGTTGCCGGAGTTCTGGTGAAGCGAGCTTTTTCAGGAGCTCGGGCTGACCTATAAGTAATACCTGCACCAACTTTTCTCTGTCGCTCTCCAAGTTGGATATCATCCTTACAAGCTCAAGGCTTTCGGCCGACAGGTTTTGAGCATCATCAATGATAATGGCGCAGTTTTTTCCCTCGGCGCTTTTCTTAAGAAGAAAGTCATTTAGTTTCCTCAACTGATCACCAAGTCCTCCACTCCTTGCCCTGATCTTAAAATCCCGGTTGATCTCCTTCAATAACTCGGCCCCTTGAAAACCGGTATGAAGAATCATCGAGGTTTCTATGCCTGCTTGCTCAAGCATACTCATAATCTTGCGTCCTATGGTAGTCTTACCAAGCCCAACCTCTCCCACCAGGATCATGAATCCCTTGCGAGTCTCTATGCCATGCGTTATCTCTGTAATGATCCTGTCGATGGTGCGGGAAATAAAGAAGTTGGTGGTATCTGGAGCCACTGGAAACGGATTGTACTTTAGATGAAAATGCTCTAAGTAAGTAATGTCTTTATTCATGACATCCCCCACATGCCGATTATTGTGGTGCCATCCTTACTGACCTTACCCTTGAATCTTCCCCTTCCGAGGTCTACTGTCCCGTCCACCTGATTGTCGACCTTTTCAAAAGTGGGACGGGACATTCCATATATGATCATCCTATCTGGTAGAAGAAGGACAAATATCTTTTCCTCCTTTTCCCAAAGTCTATCCAGCAAGTATGCATATGGAACCTTGGTATTCGAGTCGGGTGGTGTAATTCCAGCCCTTCGCATTCGCCTAACCAATTCACTCATGTAAGCAATGTGATTTGTTCCATCAAAAGAGGGCCACGGTACCTGCTTCTCATTGAATCTTTGTCCACACACTATCCATACCAGCAGATAATCTTTGTAGAGCTTCGTGTCTAAGGAATAATTGATCAGCGCGGAACCTGCCCACACAGCCATAGCACACAGACCAAGGTAGATTACCCGCGAAACGGTCCGATCCACAGTCCTTGGCGACCATATCATCATCCGCTAATTTTTCTTAAGAGGTCCAATACCTGACTATCTTCATTATGCCGTTCGTACAGTGCCCTTAACCTTTTTCGCGCCCTGTCAAGTTGACCGATCTTGATCTCAATTATTGCCATGTTAAGCCCTGCTTCCAGATCATTGGGATTCTCTCCCAATACCTTTACTAACAAATCTGCAGCCTTACCGTACTCTCCCTTTTTCATACGCCAAAAGGCCTTTAGTTTGAGGACAAAGGGATCATCAGCGCCTTTGAGAGTCTCTAGCCTTGGCAAAAGTTTTTTTACCTGAGAATCGTCTCCCTGTATCATGGCCCCCTGTAACCTCATAACTAACTGGGAGATCTTGGCAGTCTTAATTCTGCTTTCATAGACCTTGTCTTCCTGGGTGTTTCGAATATGTGTCACCCGGGTGGTCGCTGTTCTATGCGCTTCCTGGGAGACAACGCCTTTCCTCTCAGGCCTCGGACCTATACTTGCGAGAACAGGCTCGGTGTCAGTTTCAGGGATTTGAGGGGCCTTTTTATCACTTGTCTCCGCTCTCACATCTGTCTCTCTTTCTCCTGAAACGTTCTTAACAGAGGGCATAGAAGCTTCTAAGTGGCTACCTGATGTAGCACTCTGCTCATTAGGTAGATCCCTATTTACCTTGTGTTCTAATTTAGGCGGAAGGTATAAAGCATTGGGCTGAGGCTTGGAGATACTTTGGTGACCAGCTATGGTTTGAGATGGAAGATACAGTTTCCCCTTGGCAGGCTTTTCATATCTTATGCCTGTAGCAGGAGGGGGTGGAACCTCAAAGCACACCTCTTCTTGGGATCCTGAAACTTTCTCACTATACCTTGTAGTATTGTAAGACACTGCACTATCTTGTGTTGAAACGATTTGGACTTTGCGTGCTTGTGATACAGGTTGAATATAGTCGGCCCCATAATAGGCCAAGCCTCCTATTAGAAAAACAATGATGGCGATTCCCAAGAGTCCTTGCGGAGAGAACAAAAGGCCTTTTATGGTGTATACATTAGTCGGAGGGGCCTCGTCCGCATTAGCCTCCTGGAAGTCCCTTTCCGATTTTCTCAATTTGTGCAAAGCCTCAAATATTACACTCATTCTACATCTGCGCCTTTAGACCTGTTTTACGCTCAGCACGATGACCAGTTCCCTTGTCTCATTCCTGTATCCTTCATTCTTGAATAGATACCCAAAGAGGGGTATTGATGAAAGAAATGGCACGCCTTTCTTAACCTTTTGCTTGTGCCGATCAATGAGCCCCCCCAGGAACACTACATCACCACTGTGCAAACTTATGGTGGTACTGATCTCTTTTATTCCAACCCTTGGCAAAGAAATGCTCTCATTAGCCCTGGCATCAACCTGTACAGGTTCGATACTGTCCGGGTCCACGTCGCTTTTAATGGGGTTTATCATGAGCGTCACGCCCCCATCTTCATCAATAAAAGGTATAACCCCCAAGATAAGACCATCAAAGACTGTTGACACCTCCACTTCCGTTGTATTCTGGTTTTCATTGCCCACACTCGTAGTTGTTACTGAGACATCTTTCTTATATGTTATCGATGTACCCACACTTATTACCGCAGGTTTTCCATTCTTACACCTTATGGTCGGATTGGACACTATTCTCGTGTGACCAAAAGTCTTAAGTGCATCGATCGCAGCATCAATATTGAAGGCCCTGCTCACACCTGAAAGCACGAGCCCGGTACCAAGGGACCATGCTGCCTGGTTGAGTTTGGTAACTCCGCTAACCTCTCTGCGCAGCATCTCCCAGTCAATTCCATAGGAATAGTTATCTGAAAGGCTAACCTCGATGATTCTTGCTTCTATCAAGATTTGTCTGGCCAACACCTCTTTTAGATGATTTATCATCCTGGAAACAGCGGCTATGACCCCCGGCCTATCCTTTATATAGAGGGTTCCGGCAATTCTATTTAGGGAATACTTACCATCCTGACTCCGAAGTTTCTGAACCATCTCCTCAATGAAATCGTAGACATTTGACTTGCTCGCCCCTTTGCCTGTGAGCTTGAAATTCCCGGAAAGCCCCCCAGATGATTCTGTTTCAGAGGCCCCCAATACATCTCCACCAACATCAAATCCAACACTAACGTTCGTATCCAAAAAGTTCAGTTTGAATGTCTTTTCCTGATAAGGTTTGATACGGATCACGTTTTGGTCAACTTCGTAGTATAGGTCATATACCTTTAGTATCTCCCTCAAAACTGTGGCTGCTGAAACATCCTGAAAATTGAGGGTTACAACATGCTTCTCCTTTGTTGCCCCAGGATCCATTATCAGGTTCATACCCACGGACTGGGCCAGGGAATAAAGAACCAGCTCCAGATCTTCATCGACCATGGAAAATGAGACCCTATGATCTTCCAAGGGATCGTATTTGGGCATCAAGGGCTCCACCTCCAGTTCCCGGGTAACCTTCTTATCAAAATACCCGATCAGATCTTTCCTATCCCTATTAGCTGAACGGGCCTCCTCCTTAATATTCTCGGGCACGATCTGAGCGCCTGGAGGCTTTGGCTCTCTCAAAGACTGGGGCCCCATTGTGCACCCAGCCAACCACAGGAAGAAAATGTTTAAAACTAAAACAGTCTTGGTCTTCAATTGGTCTCTCCCGGTACTATCTGTTTTTTCTTGGATCTATCTTCACTTGATTTGACAGGGAACCACCTTTTTATCTTTCCTTCCTCGATTAGTACCCTCTGTGGCATAACCTTCAAGATCTTGCCACCATTGGGCAAAGGCGCTCCTTCTGGATAAAACGAGCCATCGACCACGCAAAACCGCTTTCCGTCACCTATAAAGGCAAAACTCACAGAGTGTCCAAATTCTCGCTCCAGACGAAGCTGTGGACCTTTCCGCACACCCGGTTTCTTCATTCTCTGATAGCCCAATGCTTCAAGTCTGACCAACAAGCGTTTGCCCGGTGTCGGTTTTGCCAATGAGTCAAGTTCAGGTTCGAGCACATTCATTTCGGTCAATAGTTCAGGCAAAGGACCTTGTGAAATAGGCGCCAGACGAACTAATGGCCGTTGAATTGTGTACGGCGATTCCGAAAAAGCTCGCACCATTAGGCTCATACTTACAGCCATCACGACCAACAACACACCCATGCAGAGCAAATAGAAATGTTTTAATTTCATTTTACCGTCTTAGACAATTTCAACAAGAAACGGGACTCTCTGATGCTGGTAGAAAAGGAGCTATCCTGGATCTCATATCCCTTTCTGTTCAGTATGATCATCGATCTTTGGTACGCCTTATAGGCCGTGTCAAAAGGAGCCTCAATATGGCCCCTTATTTCTGCCTTGAGCTCCGATTTTCCATAATTGGCATCCAACATCTCAACGGTCATTTGGCTCCCAAAAGATTCTGCAAGGTCATTGATTAGTGTCTTGTAACTTGGAAACTTCGCTGCCCTGTGCAGTCTCTTTATAAACCCCAAAGTATCAATGTATTGTGATGGAATCTCTGCCTTGGCCTGAAGCTTCTCACCCCAAGAAAGCCCCTGCACAATTCTCTGGTAATCTGTTTCTAAGGCCTTCACCTTGTTCGACAAATACATATGGCCAAGAAAGACCAGAATCGTTGCAACCAAAATAAAAAGATTCATTGGAATTATTGCCACTCTCGACCTAAGAGCCCACTTTTCAATACCCCGTGAAATAGAGGCGCCTGGTGACAGTCCCTTTATTAACCTGAAAAACGAGGCCTTATGTCTCTCCCCTTGGATCTCTAGAACCTCTTCTTCAATGGGTTCAAGGTGGAATCCCAAATCACCTTCCCACTTGGGTGGTGTGGTATCCACCCACGAAACCAGCAACACCTTCCCTACTTTTATTTTGTTTTCCGATTCGGTGGACCTTATATCCGAGAGCACCATATCCCAAAGTGCATCAATCTGGTCTGCGGTCTCGTCAAAGGCCATTGATCGGTTGGCCGAGTAAATTCTTTTTGGGGTCCCTACTATGAGATCTACCACCTTGCCATGCTGAAACGCTACAGCTACTGGACCTTTCTTCCCATACCTTTTTACCACTTCGCACAAAACGCCATAGAGAGAATACAAGACAATGGGTTCCCTAGCCTCCTGAACGTGATTCATGTATTGCTCGTAGATCTGATGGGGTAAGGCCGTTAGGAAAATTTGGGTACTATTCTTAGCCCTTTTCCTCCTCCAATAAGGGATTATAGAGATCGCTTGATCAAATTCTCCTTCTTCCTCAATCTGGCGTCTTGCCATCACTTCTGCAAACTTGGGAGCAGAACCTACCTCCATCACTCTTGTTATGGAGCCCGGAAAATCCGTTACCAATACCCCTTCCCGGGCCACATCTGACAAATCAATCAACTCCTCCACCTTGCTTGACTTGTAGACATAGAACCGGCCATCCAGCTCCAAGTAGATATGCTTATAAGAAAAGCCCATTACCTCCTCACAAGAAAGTTCCCTTTTAACTCCAAAAATATATCGCCCTCTTCAATCTTGCCCTTCGCTCTAGCGACCTTAGGCCCTTCAACCTTTGTGGAGCCAGGTGTTTCACCTTTTTCAATAGGCGGTTTTTTTGCCATATATAAAATGAGGGGTTCAAAGTAATAGTTTTTTCCAGTGGCGGTTTGACCCAATATCTCGCCAAGTTGTGGAAAAGAAATCGGTCCGCTAATCTCCACATCATACTGGTCCCACTTATCCGGAGTTAGCCTTAAGATGCCTGCCTTTTTTATAAATCCCTCTACCCTGGCTACCATACGCTGCCTGCGTGCTAGCTCTTTTCTTATGGCCTTCTGTCTTTCAAGGTCCCTGCTAGCGAGCGATGTTGCTTTGCTGAGTGCCTTCCACCTGGATATACTTTTGGAAGTAAGGAAACTGCCCCACAATAGGCACGACGACAGCACTATGCTCAACAAGAAGCAGAAAACGTTTCGTTTACCCGATCTCATAGCTACCAATTAACACTCTGGTTTCTCCTTGCGGTTTCTTATGGCACGTTCAGAATAAGCTGTGCATTCAGCACCGATGTGGTCGAAGCGTCAGGCCAGGTGGTGGCTGCATTGTCTGGATAGCGTCTAAAGCTTCCCGCAGTAGGATCTGCTTCACCATCAACAATGGTGTCCAATGCGATGGCGAGATCTGTGGGGATACTTGTCAAATAAAGGGCATTGCTGTACCTTCCGTCTGTATGGCTATAGAGGTAATAAAGCCACAAGGTTATTGTCTGATTGCCGCTGTACTGTCCTTTATAGGTGTACTGCCCGCTGTTCGAGGTATTAGAGGTGGGGACTGTTAGCCCTACTCTTTTTAGTGTGGCGTCAATCCCATTTGCAGCGCCAAAATTTGCACCACTAATATTGTCGAATCTTCCATCCCTAGTGGCATTAGTGCCTCCGTTCGCGGTGCTATCACCAAGGACATTGCCTGTTCGATCATAGTAATTAAGCACAGAGAGCTCCCACTGCTTGAGAAATTTCGTGTAGAATTTCTTTTGCTTGGCCGAGTGAACCAAATCTTTTCCTTTCACCACTGCACCAATTATTATCCCGATAATAATCAGCACAATGGCCATCTCGATCAGCGTAAAGCCCGCCTGATGCCTCTTCTTGCACGCGCATATCATAGGTCCCATCATTTCTCCTCCCCGGACATAATTGTTTCGTTCACTCGAGTTGCAACATGTATGCCATGCTGATTCCTCGATTTTCTCATATCGTCTTGTCGCGTGCTAATCTGGTTTTCTGAGATCGCATTATTTGAACCATATTTCATTCACCGCAGAGACACTGAGTACGCAGAGGATCTCTGATTTCCCTTGCCAAGAGATACTGGCAACCGAAAGGTCCTCGTCCCGTTCGGGGACACAAAAGTCAATGAGTGGCCCGATCTGACAGGTTTTCAAAAATCGGCTTCTCGCGATTTTTGAAAAAATAGACTCTCTGTGCTCTCTGTGCCTTTGTGGTAAGGAGTTGTGATAATGCTAATTGCGTCAAAATAGCTGACATTGAGCCATAATTGTGACGTATATTCAGTTCGAGCTTCACATTTGATATTAATTGTCGTAAGGAAGTATTGACTATTTGGTCTCCATCCATAGATTCCCTCTCCCTTGAGGCCTGCCTGCTGCAGACAGGGAGAGGAGTATAGAGTTTAGGGGTGGAAACTATTTAATAAGGCGGAAGATGATGTCCTGGATTTTCGAAAAATACCCTTTTTCATGCGTACTCGATTTTAGACCCAGCTTTTTCTTGGGATGGTTTCTATACAGGCTTTTTGGAAGGGTTCAAATCGATGAGCGATCCCGAAACGAGCTGAGGGAAAAGCAGCGAGAAGGAACCATATTATACATTACCAAATATCCTGGCCACCTTGATTTCCTCTTGTATCATTACCGACTTCGCAAATCTCGACTACCTTACCCTCGAATAGGGCTCGACCTCAATATGGCGCTTTTCTTTCCCGTCTCTCAGTCGATGAAGATGGTCAAGTTTTACATCAGGTTCATGTTCAAACATAACAGGAAACCTAATCCTTATCAAAACGGACTCCTAGAAGAGGCCTTGCAAAAGGGAGTTCCAACATTGCTTGGTCTTCTAGACCCACGAAGATTTAAGAGACAATTCGTAGGCGAGACAAAAGACCCTATAACCCACCTCCTGGAAATACAGGAAAAACAGGAAAGACCCATCTATTTGGTACCGAGCCTGGTCCTTTACAAACAGGCACCAGAAAGGGATCCCAAGGGGCTACTTACCACAATATTTGGCTACAGGGACAATCCAGGGCCCGTTAGGAAGATATTCCTTTTTTTCAGGCATAATCGCCGGGCCTTTATCGATTTAGGCTCGCCAATAAACTTGAAAACCGTATTGGATAGAGCAAAGGCCAATGGTGTCAGCCACACAGAGGTAGTATCAAGGATAAGAGAAAGAATTATAGAAGAAATAGACACTCAGAAGAGAGCCATAATAGGCCCGGTTATTAGATCGAGGCAAGAACTCAAAGAAAAGGTGCTCAACGATGAAGAGGTGCTTCAGACCATAGAAAGATTATCAAAGGGTAAGCCAGATCGTCATCGCCAACTAAAGGCGAAAGCATCTGAGTATTTTGATGAAATAGCTGCTGATTATAGTCCCACCTATGTGGTGCTGACCTATTCTATTCTGAAGCGGTTTTGGAAAAGGGTGTTTCAGGGAATTGAAATAGACCCAGCCGAGTTTGCCGAGGTGAGAAACTGGGCCCGAAGGGGACCTGTAATATTTGTCCCTTCCCACAAAAGCCACATTGACTATCTGATCCTTAACTATCTTCTCTACGAGCATTATGTCCAGGTACCACGGATTGCCGCGGGCCAAAACCTGGCCTTTTGGCCCGCGGGTCACATTTTTAGAAAATGTGGAGCCTTTTTTATAAGGAGAAGCTTTGCTGGGGCAAAGCTTTATACCAAGGTATTTTCCGCTTATGTGGGCCAACTTCTCGCCGAAGGATATTTTATTGAGTTCTTCATAGAGGGGGGCCGTAGCAGAAGCGGAAAACTTGTTCTTCCCAAAACCGGCTTCCTTTCTATCCTATTAGATGCCTATCTCAAAAAGCGTTGTGAGGATCTGATATTTGTCCCCGCCTCCATTGTGTATGACAAGGTCATGGAAGAAAAGTCTTACCTAAGGGAGCAGCAAGGTGCACCAAAGGAAAGGGAAAGTTTTCGGCAGGTGTTGAAGGCAAGAGAGCTACTCAAAAAGAAATACGGAAAAATCTATATCCGATTTGGCACGCCGTTGTCTTTGCGTGAATACCTCGAACAACACCAAAAACCAGAGGAAACCGAGCAATCACTGGCGTTGAAACTTGTTCGGGCCATAAATGCCGTGACTCCAGTTACGCCACTTGCTCTTACCTCTTCTGCCATCTTGTCCAGGCACAAGAAAAGCTTCGATACGGCCACACTTGCCCAGGGTGTCGAAGTGCTCCGTTCGTTCCTAGAGGAAAGGCAGGCCCCCATGGCCTCATCCCTTGAAAATCCATCTGGCGCTATGGAAGAGACCCTAAAGTTGCTCGAGACATGGAAGATAGTCACTGTATTGGAGGAACTAAGCGGAAAAAGCCTCACATACGCCATAAATTCTAAAAAACGCCGCGAAGTCGCCTACTATAAGAACAGCATAATCCACTTTTTTGTTGACTACTCCCTAATTGCCGTGTCTCTTCTATCTGGTCAAGAGGCCGAAAAGTCTATCTCGCAAATCACAGAGGACTACCTATTTTTGAGTGATCTTTTGAAAAACGAGTTTATATTCGGGCAGCCCGAGAAGGAAAGGGATAATGCACTATCCTATTTCGTGAACAAGGGTTTTGTAAGGCCTGGAAGGGAAGCGGATAGGTTTGTAGTGACCAAAAAAGGTTATCACGACCTTCCCCTTTGGGCAGGTTTAATAAGGGAGTTTTTAGAGGCATACTGGATAGCGGCCAAGGCGGCGGCTGCCTCCGCTGGCCAGAAAAAAAATCGCGCTGAACTGCTAAAAAAAATGGTAAGTCTTGGAAACAAATTGGTAGAATCGGGAGTGGTGGAAGCTGAAGAGGCTGTCTCCCATATAACTTTCCAGAATGCCTTTGTCTATTTAAATGAAAAGGTTCTTAGAAGCCCACGAGAAAAAGAGGTTACGGACGAAGAGGTCAGGAATCGCGCAGAGTCTCTAGCTGATCGTATTTATTCTCTTTCGCACTATACCTCGTCCATTGAATAGCCATAGCTGCCACAAGATCGTTGCACCTCGCCTCTTGCGCCCTACGCCTTGAGCCTCAGATTATCGTATACTCATCCTCAGTCAACTTCGCATGAGCTGCTGCCAGCCTCGCAATGGGGACCCTAGGGGGCGAGCATGAAACATAACTCATCTTTATATGGTGACAAAACCGGATCGAATCCGGATGTCCACCTTGTTCGCCACATATGCCAATCTTCATATCAGGCCGTGTCTTTCTTGCCCATTCGCAGGTAATCATCATCAATCTTCCCACCCCCTTGATGTCGAGCACCTCAAAGGGATTATGCTGAAGGATACCCCTTTCCTTGTAAAGTGGCAGGAACTTGTTTTCGGCATCCTCTCTTGAGAAAGAGAACGTTGCCTGGGTCAAATCATTAGTTCCGAATGAGAAAAACTCCGCCAATTCCGCTATTCGCCCTGCCCTCATGCACGCCCTTACCACCTCTATCATGGTTCCGAATTCATACGGAACCTTTATCTTGTACTTCCTTTCCACTTCTTCGTGAATCTTGGTTACGTACCTGTGCACATATTTCAGTTCTTGCAGGGTGCAAACCTGGGGAACCATTATCTCAGGGACCATATTGCCCCCCTCTTTAAGGTGCTCGGCTGTGGCCTCTAGAATAGCTCGTATCTGCATGCTATAGATTTCCGGATAAGTAATTCCTAACCGTACCCCCCTGTGGCCCAGCATGGGATTTATTTCTGCCAAGGCCCTCACCTTTTTGAGCATCAGTTCCTTTGCTTCAATAAGCTCCTCAGCTAGGTGCTTGTTTTTCAATTCCTCAAGTCCCCTTGTGATCATCTCCAGGCTGGCTGCGTACTTTTTGTGAAGCTCAGGATCAAGCAATTTTAGCGTCTCGGGAAGTGCAGCCATGCCTTCCACTGTCTTTCTAAGTTCCCGAAGCCGTGCAATCTCGTTTACCAGTTCCTCTGCTGAGGGCAAAAACTCGTGTATTGGGGGATCAAGCAACCTTATGGTCACGGGCATACCGTCCATAATTCTGAAAATCTCTTTGAAGTCTTCCTTCTGGAACGGCAGCAACCTATCTAGAGCCGCCTGTCTTTCCTCAGTGGTATCAGCCAAAATCATCTCCTGAACGATAGGGAGACGCTCAGGATGATTAAACATCCTTTCAGTCCGGCACAGGCCAATTCCCTTTGCACCGTACTTTTTGGCCTTCTCCACTGCCTCTGGTGTGTCAGCATTTGCCATAACATCCAATTCGCTAAGCTCATCAGCCCATTCGAGAAGCACAAGAAGATCTTCCACAAACTCGGGTTCAGTGGTGGGAACCTGCCCCTTGTAGATCTTTCCCGTGGTGCCATCAATGGTGATAACGTCACCTTCCCTGAGCACCACACCACCGATGGTTGCCTCTCTTGCGCTATGGTCAATAACCATTGCCTCACATCCAGAAACGCATGGTTTTCCCATGCTCCGAGCCACTACTGCTGCGTGTGAGGTCTTGCCACCACGGCTCGTGAGGATTCCCTGGGAAGCAAAAAATCCATGAATATCCTCTGGTTTGGTCTCTTCCCTGACTAGTATCACCTTTTCGCCCAGTTTTGCTTTGGATTCTGCGCGGTCAGCATCAAACACCATCTTCCCCGAAGCGGCACCAGGCGAAGCAGGCAGTCCCTCAGCAAGAACCTCGGCCTTTGCGTTCGGATCAAGACGGGGGTGGAGTAATTGGGCCAGCATGTCGGGTTGCACTCTCAGTATGGCCTGCTCTTCTGTAATAAGGCCTTCATTGACCATGTCTATGGATGTCTTTATAAAGGCCGCGGCGTTCATTTTGGCATTACGGGTTTGGAGACAGTAAAGTTTTCCCTTTTCTATGGTAAATTCAAAGTCTTGGACCTCTCTATAGTGCCTTTCCAGGGTGTGCCTCAGGTTCTCTAGCTCACGGTAAACAGAGGGCATCTCTTTCCTGAGTTCTCTAATGGGCTTGGGAGTTCTTATTCCCGCAACCACATCCTCGCCCTGGGCATTGACCATGTACTCACCGTATAACCTGTTTTCGCCCGTGGCCGGATTCCTCGTAAATGCCACTCCAGTGGCGCTATCATTTCCCATATTGCCAAA
>CAZDVV010000008.1:20117-34139 GCA_964508875.1 uncultured Desulfobacteraceae bacterium
CCGGATTCCTCGTAAATGCCACTCCAGTGGCGCTATCATTTCCCATATTGCCAAAAACCATAGTACATATGTTTACAGCAGTACCATTTGCCATTTCAGGTGTGATGTTGAACTCCCTACGGTAATCAACGGCCCTCTTTCCCATCCAAGACTTGAACACCGCTTCTACCGCAAGCTCAAGCTGAATATAGGGATCCTGGGGAAACGGGGTTTTCGTCTTTTCCTTGATTAGGGTCAAAAACTCCTTGCAAATTTCTTTTAAGGCTGGCCCAGAAAGATCAATGTCATCTTTGACTTTGTGTTTTTTCTTTACTTTATTGAATATCTTATCGAAATATTCATCCCTTACTCCAAGCGCTACCGATCCGAATAATTGGATCAGGCGCCTATAGGAGTCGTAGGCAAATCGCTCGTTACCCGTGCTCTTTGCGAGTCCCCTGACCGTCTCGTCGTTGAGCCCCAAATTCAAGATGGTATCCATCATCCCGGGCATGGAAATGGCTGCCCCAGAGCGTACAGATACCAGCAGAGGATTTTGCGGATCGCCAAATCCCTTGCCCGTCTTTGTTTCAAGTTCCTCCATTGCCTGCCTTATTTGCTTCTTGAGCTCTGGATCCAGCCCTTTCTTTTTCCGGCCTAGATACGCAACGCAGGCCTCTGTGGTTATTACAAACCCTGGGGGCACGGGCAGCCCTATCTGGGTCATTTCGCACAGATTTGCTCCTTTGCCACCCAGCAATTGCTTATTTTTCCCGTCACCCTCTTCAAATGAGTAGACATATTTATTAGGACTCATGAGTTCCTCCGGTATTGCGCTTCCTTACATATTCCAAGAGATAAGATAGGCCCAGCATAAGCACCGCTAAACCCAAGACCTTTACTGTGGGAGTGTTTTGGGAAAAGAACCGGCATATAAAAAAGGCAAAAAACCCCGATAGCAACGCCCTGATTACGAATATTTCAAATGATCCCATTGAGTTCGTTCTCTCTCAACTCACCACAGCGCATCGGCCAGTCGAAGGAAAAAGTTAATCAATGAAATGGTAATACCGAAACCTAAGGTTTCTTAAATTTGAATGGTATGACCTGCCCCTTTTTCCCGTTCTTAGCCTTCTGCTCCCTTTCCTCTTCAGTTCCCTGACGCCCTTCTTCGGGCAGGACCCTTTTCACTTCCTCCAGTCTCATAGGGATGCCTCCCATGGTGAAAGGCTCCCCATCTATGTAAGACTCTCTCAAAATCCAGGTTACAGGGTGTGCAGGTATTGTTAACAGAAGCAAGGTGATCTGATACCAGTCCTTCTTGATATCGGGTTCGATTCTCTCTATGCGGCCATATACAGCCGGCTGATTGTCATAATAAATCAAAACAACTTCGCCAATATTTCTCATATGTTACTCTCTCTCACCCCGAGGCTTCCAATTCATTCGCTTTCCTTGATGACACTGGATGGATCGGTCCTTATCCGATCCAGCTTTTCCTCAAAACCCTTTCCCAAATCTACGCCCATTTGCTTAGCCCGCCATTTCGCGTGAAGGCCTATGTTGCGGCTATCCTTGTAAAAGCTGTCCTCCTTTTGTGCTTTTGGGTCATAATTAGCCAATCGCTCTGCCTCGCTCACGTGATAAAAGGTGCGTGAAATCAGTCTCCTGAAATTGGCTCCATTGCACCGGGGACACTCAAGATCCCCCTCTTCTTCGGCCTTCAGGATAAGGGCTTGAAAAACTTCACCGCAGGCCTTGCACTCGTATTCATAGATAGGCATTTCCCTACCTCCCATATCCAAATGCAGACTAGATAATGCCCAAGACTAATTCGTCGATGGATACGAGTTATCTTAACCCAGCATTATAAATAAGTCACCTTCATTTGAGCCAAGACATACCCGAACACCAAAAAATTATCATATTTTTCTATTTTTATCGAGGTTATTCTGGAAACCGGGCTAAAAGCCAAAATTGACGGGTTTTCTTCTTGACACTCCAAACGCGATTGTGGCATGTTACACAATTCACAAATTGACTTTATCAAGGCCAACATTGCATGTACAAACAAATTCCCCAATCGTGGATAGGAGTAGGAGATAGATTATGACGTCCAATAAATCATTAGCTCGAGTACTGGTCATAGGGGGAGGAATAAGTGGAATCGAAACGTCGCTTTCTTTATCCCGCTGCGGTTTCGGAGTTTACCTTGTGGAACGCATGCCCTCCCTGGGTGGAATGATCCCGAACTTGCATAGGTTGTACCCAATTTGTGCGTGTTGCAAGCTTAACCCCAAGATCGCCCTGTGTGATCAGGATCCTAATATCAAGGTTCTTACTAATACCAACGTACTTGAAGTTGCTGGCACAAAGGGAAACTTCAAGGCAAAATTACTGGTCAATGGCAAAAAACGAGAAATCCAAGTAGGCTCCATAGTTCTTGCTTCTGGAACCGAGGCCTTTGACCCAAGCCTTTACGACACTTATTCCTATGGGCGCTATCCCAATATTATCACGAGCGTGGAATACGAGCAGATGCAAAAGCCCCTAGGGCCGGAGGGGGGCCAGATAAGGCGGCCATCTGATGGTAGGGCACCTCAAAGCATTGCATGGCTTCAATGTGTGGGATCAAGGGACATAAATACCTCTGACGCTCCATATTGCTCCACTGTTTGCTGCATGTATGCCTTAAAAGAGGCGGTTAACACCAAGGACATCGATAGTGATATTGAAACGACCATCTTTTATATGGATATGAGGACCCATGGAAAAGGCTTTGAAAGATACATGAACAATGCAACTTCTCGGGGCGTGAGACTAATAAGAAGCCGCATCCATACAATTGATCAGACAGATAATGACAATCTCCTCATAAGATATGTAGATGATAAGGGCGAAGCAAAAAAGGAGGTCTTTGATCTGGTGGTTCTGTCCGTGGGTCTCAGGCCATCAGCAGAGGCCATAGGCTTAGCCAGACGAATTGGTCTCAAAATCAATACAGATGGCTATGTTCAAACCAAGCAAACTTCTGAAGTACAAACCAGCAAGCCTGGCATTTATGCATGTGGCGGGATCACCTCGCCTCTGGACATCAAGGCTTCTATCACTCAGGCAAGTGCAGTTGTTTCGGAAATCATGTCCTTCCTAAAACCTGTACCTTTCACAAAAGGATCAAGGTATCCCTCCCTAAAGGCTGTGGATTCTGCACCGAGGATCCTGGTTGCTTACCATGCCTGCAATGGTATGGACCCTGAGGTAGGCCAAAAGGTTAAAAAGGCAGCCTCCAAGCTGAGTGGGGTTGTTCAGGTGGTCCAGCTAGGAGAAGATCTGCTAGGGGATTTGCGGAAAAAGCTGAGAGAAACAAAGGCCAATAGGGTTGTCTTTGCCTGCTGTTCCCCTGAACTTCACAAAGCGTTGGTGGAAGAGGCGTTGCGCTCCAGCGGCCTGAACCCATACCTATACGAGACAGTGGACCTGAGGGTTGTTGGCGGCAAAAACGAGGGATCTCAACTCCAGGACCGTGTCCGAGCCGGAGTGGCCAAAGCTAGGCTTCTCAGTCCCCCTCCTTTGAGAGAAGTTGAGGTCTTCAAGCAGGCCCTGGTTGTTGGCGGCGGCCTAGCTGGCCTGCAATCTGCTCTGTCCATTGCCAAAAGTGGATACAAGGTAACTCTGGTTGAAAAAACTGAGAGACTCGGGGGCCATTGCAATCATGTAAAATCCAACTGGCGCGGAGAAAATATCCAAGACCAGATTGAAAAACTTATTCAGGCGGTGGACAGGAATAGGAAAATCAAGGTGCTGCTCAACGCTGAGGTAAAAAGAACTGCTGGCTCACCAGGGCACTTTTCAACAATCATAAGGCAAGCAGATAAAGAGATTGAGGTATTACATGGGGTCACGGTTCTCGCCATCGGCGCCAACCCCATAAAACCGACAGAATATCTTTATGGCCAGCATAGGAACGTATTCACGTGGGCTGAGCTTAGCCAAAAACTCTTGGATGACCCATCGTTTTTCAAGAACAGCAAGGTAGGTGTATTCATCCAATGTGTGGGCTCCCGGGAGCCAGATCGGCCTTACTGTAGCAACTTCTGCTGCACCTTTGCAGTTAGGACTGCTATCGACCTGATGGAAATGAATCCTGAAATGCAGATATATATTTTGTACCGTGATATTCGGACATTCGGATTGAAAGAATCCTTGTATCGCCAGGCTAGAGAAAAAGGCGTAATATTTATTAGATATGAAACCAGCTCCAAGCCACTGGTAACTGCGGAAAATGGCACGGGTGCTTTGAAGGTAGCGATTACAGACCACATATTGAATCGACCCATTTCCATAGAACCTGACTTTATCTCCCTTCAAACCGCTATCGCTCCAAATGGAAGCGCTCAGATAGCCGAGATTTTTGGTGTGGATCTTGATGAAGACGGCTTCTTTGCCGAATCTCCCGAGAAACTCAAACCAGTTGAGTCCACGAGACCCGGGGTTTTCCTGGCAGGCCTCGCCCACTACCCCAAGGATACCGGAGATTCCTTGACCCAGGCAAATGCCGCAGCAGCAAAGGCTGTTGAAATATTAAGGAAGGATACGATTGAGATAGGGGGACGGGTCGCAGAGGTCCAGCCTGAAAAATGTGCCGTGTGTTGTACATGCGTGAGAACCTGTCCTTTCCACATACCGTACATTGACCACGACAGAGGTGCAGCCTACATAGATCCTGGTCTATGTCAAGGCTGTGGAATCTGTGTGGCCGAATGTCCTGGTAAAGCCATAACCATGGCTACTTGTAGCGACGAAATGCTTAATGAGGCCCCTGCATTTTTGCTCGGGATATCCTAGGGCTCTACTGTTCAGAAAGGAGAGCAATAAAATGAATGACTTTGTACCTCAAATTGTTGCCTTTTATTGTTCAAATTGCGCCTCTGCCGCCGCAGACGTGGCTGAAGGGCTTAAACTCGAACTACCTGATAATATCAAGATAATCAATGTGCCTTGCACTGGCCGAATCGAGATTCTTCACCTGCTTAAACCTTTTGAAAGGGGGGCAGATGGAGTCTACGTGGCAGGATGCCAGGAAGATAGCTGCAGGTACACAAATGGCATAGACAAAGTTAAGAAGCGGGTGCAATATGTCAAAAAGATCCTTGAGCAACTTGAGATTAACCCGCAGCGCATTGACGTGTTTTCATTGTCCGCTTCCAACGGGCAGGAATTCGCAAACCTTGGTGTTAAGATGAGCGAAAGGATCCGTTCCTTAGGGGCAAAGACAGATAAGGGTTGAAAACCATCGCTGGCCCTCGGCTGGTTTCATTGGTACTGCAAAGGAGAATATCTGGACTGATGACCGTATATTTAACTAAATACTCCAAGGGGTAATAAAATGATCGTTGCTGAGCAAAAACCAATAAAAGAAATATGGGAAATGGTAAAGGACTTCGACAAAGTGCTGGTGATAGGCTGCAAAGGATGCGTGACGGTCTGTAATGTCGGAGGAGCCAAGGAAGTAGGTGTGCTCGCCTCCCTTCTGAGGATTGCGGCCAACAAAAACGGCAAGACAATGGAAGTGGGGGAGGCCACCCTCGAGAGGCAGTGTGATCCGGAATATATCGAAGAGGTGAAGGATATAATCGGAGAATATGATGCAGTAGTTAGTATAGCCTGTGGAGTAGGCCCTCAATTCCTGTCGGAAAGGTATCCCCAGGCTCGTGTTTTCCCTGGCCTCAATACCAAATTTATGGGAGGCGCTGTCGAACACGGAGTGTGGGCTGAGAGATGCGCAGGCTGCGGTACCTGTGTGGTCCACTATTTTGGTGGTCTCTGTCCCATTGCTAGGTGTTCCAAGAGCCTGCTTAACGGCCCGTGCGGTGGCTCATCTGGCGGAAAATGCGAAATTTCCAAGGAAGTGGACTGCATCTGGGACCTGATTGTAAGGAAACTTATGGAGCAGGGGCGCCTTGATGAACTAAGGCAGTTCAGGCCTCCGAAAGACTGGAGAACTGCGCGGGATGGCGGCCCCAGGAAGATGATCAGGGAGGAGCTTGCAATATGAGTGAATATAAGTCAGGGAGTAATCTTGAAAGGGTGCTAAAGGCTGGCCACTTTGCTTTCACGGGTGAATGCGGTCCTCCACAAGGTGCAAATGTAGAGAAACTCAGGGAAAAAGCCCGGCATTTGAAGGGCATGGTCGATGCCGTCAATGTTACCGATAATCAGACAGCGGTTGTTAGAATGTCAAGCTGGGCAGCGTCATTGATTTTACTTAAGGAGGGCCTGGAGCCCAATTTTCAGATGGTGTGTCGCGACAGAAACCGTCTGGCTATGCAAAGTGACATTCTGGGGGTATATGCCCATGGTATTAGAAATATGCTTTGCCTTTCAGGGGACCACCAAAAATTCGGCAATCACCCCCAGGCCAAGAATGTATATGATATTGATTCCATGCAATTGATACACGCGGTCAAGACCATGCGAGATGAAGGCAAATTCCTCAATGGAGAACAAATAGACGAACCGCCTAAACTCTTCATCGGAGCCGCGTGTAATCCCTTTGCTGACCCTTTTGAATTCCGCGTATATCGCCTGGCCAAGAAAATAGAGGCCGGCGCAGACTTTATCCAGACCCAGTGTATTTATAACATGGACAAATTCAGGGAATTCATGAAACGAGTGGTTGATATGGGGCTTCATGAAAAATGTTACATCCTTGCAGGTGTCACTCCCATGAAAAGCGTAGGTATGGCCCGGTATATGGCAAAACAGGTTCCCGGCATGGACGTTCCTGACTCCCTCATCAAGAGGTTACAGGGAGCTGGCAAAGGCAAG
Source organism: uncultured Desulfobacteraceae bacterium (assembly GCA_964508875.1). Classification (GTDB taxonomy): domain Bacteria; phylum Desulfobacterota; class DSM-4660; order Desulfatiglandales; family Desulfatiglandaceae; genus B111-G9. The sequence continues at coordinate 26,925 of CAZDVV010000008.1, forward strand.
GTTGCAGAGGAAGGTATTAAGTTTGCGGTGGAGCAGATAGAAGAGTTTAAGGAGATGGAAGGCGTGGCCGGTGTCCACTTGATGGCTATTGAGTGGGAGCATAGGGTTCCGGAGATCGCCGAGAGAGCGGGAATGCTCCCTAGGCCTAAGGTCTAGAAGCCTTCACATAGACTAGGATAACGCCCGCCCTTTCATGAGCGGGCATTTTTTTCTGCACTCCCTACCCCCTGTTTACAAAAACCATCCCTACGCTGACCAGAACCAGAGTTACAATGAGGCTAACATGCAATGGCTCACCCAGAATGATTACCCCACGGTTTCAGGCTCACAATAGCACCTTCACCTATCGTTTATGTATGAAGGAAAGGCTCATCAAGAATCTGGCCCCGCCTTCATGGCCCACTAGCCAAGTTTAGCTTATGCATCTCCCTCCAACGCGAAGGGCTAATGTATCGTTTTCCTAAAGACCAAATACCCGCCTTTTCTTGCTTGGCCTTTCTTTCTGCTTCAACAAAAGGCGTAATGTCGAAATTGGGTGGGAGGTCTTTTTCAAAGGCCTCGGCCAGCCCTTTTCTTACCATCTCAAGGTTGACGTTCTTGCCATTCAAAAAAATCACGCCCAAAATATTATTGTCTGGATAAGGTCCCCTACCATAACCCTCTATTTCCACTTCTCGATTTAGTATCAAGTTTGAAAGATATCTCTTTGCTTCTCGACCAAAGGGCTGATCCGGGACACGAGAGGTCTCCGAAATCTCTGGCGCATCAATGCCCATTAACATCACATATATCACCACCCCATCTCTGACCGCCATCACTGTGTCCCCATCATAAACCCTGGTGATCTTAAAGGTATGGGTGTCCGAGGCGCCCGGACCAGCTGTACAAAAGACCAGAGAAAGTACAGCAAGGAAGAAAATAAGCCTTTTCATCATGTTCCTTTCACGTCTTTTTTATGCCCAACATAAGACATCTACATCTAAAATACAAATCGAAAATTCTCCCTAAATTCTAAAGCAAAACTCGCCTACTTCAAAAAGGGCTTTGTTCGTTACCCTAGAGGATAATATATGATTCAAAATTTGAAATATTTCAGCCTCTTCTATGCCAATAGAAAGCAGCAAAGGGAATTTCACATTGACAGCTTCCAACACCTCTAGTATTTTTTATTATCAGATACGCACTTTGGACGCGCAGCATTCTTTTGAGAGGCTCCCTTTTCCGCAACCCAGATGCAGTTGGAGAAAAAGGGCGCCTTTTCCATTAGTTTGTAAGGAAGTGTGCTTTGCAAGTTAGACAATTGAAGCCTAGCGACTACCTTATTAATACCTATCCATTGATCCCCTGTCTCCTTTCTGGGATTTGCCGGGCATGAATGTGTAGGAAGGAGAGGAAGTTAGGGCAGTGGATGGATACATATTGGCAAAGCTTTGCTGCCCGTGTCCATGCCTAGCAATCTAAGGACAGACTAGAAAGGGTAAAACAAGAAATGAAAACAAATGTTGAACAACTCAGCCCCATAAGCAAAAAGTTGATGATTGAGATTGAGTCAGAGGAAGTGGACAGGAGAATTGATCAGGCATACCGGGAAATCAGAAAACACGCCAAGATCAAAGGCTTCAGACCCGGTAAGGTTCCTTTAAAGCTCCTGGAGAGATATTACGGAAAACAGGTTATCGAAGATGTTCAAAAGGAGTTGATAGGCGAAACCTTTCCAAAGGCCTTGCAGGAATCCGAGCTCTATCCCCTTAATTTCCCGGTGTTGGAAAAAGGCCCCATTGAGAGAGGAAAGAGTTTTAAGTATGCCGCCATTATGGAGGTCCGGCCCGAAATTCAATTGGGCGAATACCTGGGGCTACAAGTAGAAAAACAAGAGCCCACTGTGTCAGATGAGGATGTGCAAGAACGTTTGGAGCAGATAAGGAAATCCCAAGGAAAACTTAAGCCCGTCGAGCCCGAGCGTCCAGTCCAGGAGGGTAATTACGCAATTGTGGAATATGAGGCCTTCAGTGAGGATAAGCCCCTTGAAGGAATGAAGGCTACTAACTTCATGATAAAGGTGGGAAGTGGGGACTTTCATCCTGATCTGGAAAGGGGCTTGTTGGGTGCAAAAAAGGGAGACCAGAGGGAAATCCATGTAGAATTTGAAGAAGATTATTACCATAGCCTGCTAGCGGGTAAATCGGTGGATTTCAAGGTCAAGGTTGTTGACATAAAGTATCTGGAACTGCCTGAACTTGATGATGAATTTGCAAAACGGCTGGATCCTGAGCTCGAAAACCTCGATGCCCTTAAGGCAAAAGTCAGAGAGCTCTTGCTTGAAGAAAAAGAGCGAAAGGCCGAAAGAGAGGCCAAAGAACAGTTAATGGAAAAGATAAGCCGGGACATAAACATAGAACTACCTCAGAGCCTGGTCGAAAGCGAGATCATCAACAGTATAGAGAGCGTGAAGCAAGACCTCCAGAGAAGCGGTGCAAATTTGGAAAAAGCGGGTCTCTCTGAAGAGAAGCTCAGAGAAGACCTGAGGCCTTCTGCAGAGAAAAAGGTAAAGAATTCTTTGATCCTCACCGAAGTTGCAAAAAGAGAGAATATTATTGTAACCGAAGAGGATCTTGACCAGGCCTTTGAAGACCTAGCTAATGCAACTGGTCAGGAGGCTGGGCCGTTGCGCCGCTACTATGAAGCCAGAGGTCTGATGGACTCACTGAAGCAGAGATTGCTGGAGCAAAAAACATTGAATTACCTACTTGAGCATGCTACCATTATTACAAAACAAGGAGGTGTTGATACCAACAAATCCACTGATTCCAACGAAAAGGAGACTGATTAAGCGTCATGCTTATACCAATTGTAATTGAACAGTCCACCAGAGGCGAACGCGCATATGACATATACTCTCGACTCCTCAAAGACCGAATCATTTTCATGGGTGAACAGGTCCACGATGGAATGGCCAACACCATCATCGCCCAGATGCTATTCCTCGAATCAGAGGACCCTGATAAAGACATTAACCTCTATATCAACTCCCCTGGCGGATCTGTTACAGCCGGCCTAGCAATATATGATACCATGCAGTACATCAAGCCAGATGTGGCCACTATATGTATGGGTCAAACCACCAGCATGGCCGCACTGCTGCTCGCTGCAGGAGCCAAGGGCAAGCGGTATGCGCTGCCCCATGCCCGTATTATGATTCATCAACCACTGGGAGGTGCCCAGGGTCAGGCCACAGACATTGACATACATGCCAGGGAAATTTTGAAGATCCGCGATTTACTCAATGAGATACTGGCCAAACACACGGGCCAAGACATTGAAAAAATACGGCAAGACACAGAGCGCGATTTCTTTATGAGCGCTCATGAGGCTAAGGAATATGGTATCATCGATAAGGTGATTACCAGCAGAGAACTTCAAACAACATCCAACAAATAATTAACGGAAACGGTTATGCCACGAAAAAATGATTCAAACGGAGATTTACTTTGCTCCTTTTGCGGGAAGAGTCAAGACGAGGTAAAGAAGCTCATCGCAGGGCCGTCTGTGTATATCTGTGATGAGTGCATCCAACTGTGCAATGAGATTATTGCAGAAGAATACGCGCAAGAGGCTGAACAAGAAGGAGCTGGCCAATTACCCAAGCCTTCTGAAATTAAAGAGATCCTCGACCAGTATGTGATCGAGCAAGAGCGCCCCAAGAAGATCCTCTCGGTGGCCGTTCACAATCATTACAAGAGAATAAACACCAAGGTGGACATGGAGGGTGTTGAGATTCAAAAGAGCAATATACTCTTGATCGGTCCGACCGGGTGTGGAAAAACGCTTCTTGCTCAAACTTTGGCAAAAATTTTGAGAGTACCCTTTACCATAGCCGATGCCACCACCTTGACTGAGGCGGGTTATGTGGGCGAGGATGTTGAGAATATCATTTTGAACCTAGTCCAAATGGCCGATTATGATGTTGAAGCGGCCAGCAAGGGCATCGTATACATTGATGAGATTGACAAGATTGCTCGAAAAACTGATAGCCCTTCCATTACCCGGGATGTCTCAGGGGAAGGGGTACAGCAGGCCTTGCTCAAGATCATAGAGGGGACCATGGCGAATGTCCCCCCAAAAGGCGGCCGCAAACATCCTCAACAGGATTTTGTCAAGGTGGACACCACAAATATCCTGTTCATTTGTGGCGGAACTTTTAATGGCCTGGACAAGATCATCCAAAGCCGCATTGGAAAGAAGGCTATGGGGTTTGAGGCTGACATAGGAGGCTCCGGCCAGATGAACATGAACGAAATCATGTCGCTGGTCCAGCCAGAAGACCTCATCAAGTTTGGCCTTATTCCCGAATTCATAGGCAGAATTCCGATTCTGGCCACTTTGGATGAACTGAGTTTGGAGGCCTTAGTCCGTATACTTACAGAGCCAAAGAATGCCTTAGTAAAACAGTACAAGAAATTGTTTGAATTGGAGGGTGTGGAACTGAAGTTTACGGACGAAGCCCTTTTGGCTATTGCAAGGGAAGCGGTAAAGAGAAAATCTGGCGCCAGAGGCCTCAGGGCCATCATGGAGTCGGTGATGTTAGACATCATGTACGACATCCCATCAACTCCGGGTATCCGAGAATGCGTAATCGGTGAAGAGGTAATTACCAAAGGCGAAAGGCCATTGTTACTCTACGAAAATCAAGTGGGGTATGCATAGCAGTATGTTTAATTTAAGGAAAGATCCTAAGGACTTCATTAGGGAAGAGACGTTTTTCTATCCTTTGCTGCCGTTGCGGGATGTGGTGGTTTTCCCAAATGTAGTGGTTCCACTATTTGTGGGAAGAGATAAGTCCATAAAGGCATTGGAATATGCCATGTCCCACCAGAAAGAGATCTTCCTCTCTGCTCAAAAGGATGCGAAGGTGGATAGCCCTACGCCCCGCGACATTTACTCTCACGGCACATTGGGCAGCGTGCTTCAACTCCTGAAACTTCCCGATGGAACGGTTAAGGCCCTCATAGAAGGCAAGTTCAGAGGAAAAATAGAGAATTTCCTGGGCGACCAAGAATTTTTCATGGTTGAGGTCCAAAGATTATATACCAAGGGTGAAATAAATTTGGAAACAAAGGCCCTGGTCAGGACCATCAACTCAAGTTTTGAAGAATATGCCAAGCTGAACAACAAGATCAACGAAGAGATCGTGGCCACTGTTACGTCCATAGAAGATCCAGAGCGCCTTGCAGACACTATAGCTGGCCACCTCTCCCTTAAAGTCCGAGACAAGCAAGAACTTTTAGAGACCGAAGAACTCAACAAACGCCTCGAGAAACTGTTTGAAAAGCTGCGCAATGAGATAAGCATTCTCCGTCTGGAGCAAAGACTTCGCGCCCGTGTCAAAAAGCAGATGGAGAAGACCCAGAAAGATTATTATCTCAACGAGCAGATGCGGGCCATCCAAAAAGAGATGGGAGCCAAGGATGATTTTAAGGCTGAGCTGGAGGAGCTGGAAAAACGCATTAAGCGCAAAAGGCTTCCTAAAGAGGCCCATGCGCGAGTAAAGCATGAATTCAAGAAGCTCAAAATGATGTCCCCCATGTCGGCTGAGGCCACTGTGGTGCGCAACTACATAGACTGGATTCTGTCTCTGCCATGGTATGAAAAGACCAAGGAAAAATTGGATATCGAAGAGGCCGAAGCCATCCTGGAAGAAGACCATTATGGTCTGCAAAAGCCAAAGCAGAGGATATTAGAATATCTTGCTGTCCAACGCCTTACCAAGAAGGTACGTGGCCCTATACTTTGTTTTGTTGGTCCCCCTGGCGTAGGGAAAACATCTCTTGCCAGATCAGTTGCCAGGGCTACAGGCAGGAATTTCGTTCGCCTTTCCCTTGGTGGAGTCCGGGATGAGGCTGAAATACGCGGGCATCGAAGAACATATATTGGGGCACTCCCTGGAAAGATCATTCAGTATCTGAAGAAGGCCAAATCCAACAATCCGGTATTCTGCCTCGATGAAGTTGACAAGATGAGCACGGATTTCCGTGGCGATCCAGCCGCAGCATTGCTCGAGGTGCTTGACCCTGAGCAAAACTATGCCTTCAATGATCATTATCTTGATCTGGACTATGACCTTTCTAACATCTTATTTATAACAACTGCAAACACTCTCCATAACATTCCCCTTCCCTTGCAAGACAGAATGGAGATTATCAGGCTGCCAGGCTACACTGAGCTCGAAAAGCTTAACATTGCAAAGCAATTTCTAATAAAGAAACAGATAAAGCAAAACGGACTTAAGGAGGAAAATATCACTTTCACTGACAATGCCATCCTCAATATTATTCGTTTGTACACAAAGGAGGCGGGTGTAAGAAATCTTGAAAGAGAAATCTCTTCTATTTGCCGCAAAGTGGCAAAGGAAGTTGTGAAAAAAGGAGAAGAGACGAAGATCCAGATTACAGCACGTTCTCTTCACAAGTACTTGGGTGTGCCAAAGTTCAGATATGGCCAAACAGAGGAGAAAAACACCATTGGTGTGGCAACTGGACTAGCATGGACAGAAGTTGGGGGTGAGCTTCTCCAGACCGAAGCCACTGTCATGCCCGGCAAGGGAAACCTAGTGTTGACGGGTAAACTGGGCGAGGTAATGCAAGAATCCGCTCAGGCCGCCCTCAGCTATGTAAGATCTCGCTCGAGATTGTTGAAACTCCCTGACAATTTCTATGAGAAGGTTGATATACACGTCCACGTACCCGAAGGCGCAATACCAAAGGATGGCCCTTCTGCTGGCATTACCTTAGCAACAGCAATTGTATCTGCACTTACCGGCAGACCTGTTAACCGCGATATTGCTATGACCGGGGAAATTACTCTCAGAGGTAGGGTGCTCCCCATAGGTGGTTTAAAGGAGAAGATCCTTGCTGCACACCGGGGGGGAGTGAGCAAGGTCATCATTCCTATGGAAAACAAGAAAGATATTGAAGAAATCCCCAAAAAGATCCTCAAGAAAGTGGAGCTAATCCTGGTGGAGCATATGGATGAAGTATTGCGTCAAGCGCTGGTGTTAAGCGAAGGAGAGGAATTGTTTGCTACCGAGGAGGATTACGCTCCTTTTTGCATCGAGGACTTTATTAAGAAGGAAAAGGCAAGGCAGTCTGAGGTTACTGCTCATTGAAATAGGCGGATGGGGTTGACATTTTGGGCCTTGATTGTTAGCCTATTTTATTG
>CAZDVV010000009.1:0-33937 GCA_964508875.1 uncultured Desulfobacteraceae bacterium
GTGGCCGCATACAATGTGAGCGGAGAATACGCCATGGTCAAGGCTGCAGAAGCAAAAGGGTGGGTAGACGGCCAGCGCATCATGATGGAAATTCTGACCGCCATAAAAAGGGCGGGAGCTGATCTAATCCTCACCTATTTTGCCAAGGACGCTGCGAGGTTTCTTTTAGGCTAATACCAGATGTTAGCAAATAGCATAGGATCGAGATTCGAATAGCTTCTGTGGAAAGGATATGAAAAGGGAACACCGTCCTCCCCATAATATAGGTCCGGGAAGACCTAACCAACTGCGGCTGGTTGCTTGGGAAGTGACTCGGAGCTGCAACCTAAATTGTGTTCACTGCCGGGCTGCTGCTGAAAAAGGCCCATACCAGGGTGAATTGACCACAGAGAGGTGTCTAGAAATACTGGACGAGATTGCCCTGGTGGGTAAACCCATAGTTATTCTCACCGGTGGCGAGCCATTGTTGCGCAGTGATGTATTTGAGCTGGCAAGGAAGGGAACAGAGAAGGGTCTGCGGATGGTGATGGCAACAAATGGTACTCTGCTGAGTGACTCTATCGTATCTGAAATGAAAAATTCGGGTGTCAAGAGGGTAAGTGTCTCCTTGGATGGGGCCACAGCTCAGCAGCACGACGCCTTCAGGAAGGTTCAGGGAGCCTTTGATATGGCGATTGCAGGCATCGAGTTACTCAAGAAACATGGGATGCCGTTTCAAATTAATACAACAGTTACCAGACATAACGTTGAAGATATCGATAAGATTATGGATCTGGCAGTTAGCCTTGGCGCTGTGGCCCATCATCTGTTTTTGCTGGTACCAACCGGAAGGGCAAAGGATTTGAAAGATCAGGAAGTTGGGGCCCAGGAATACGAGAGGGTTCTGCACTGGTTTTATGACATGAGAGATAAAGTTCCACTCCATCTGAAGGCCACATGTGCCCCGCAATACTATAGAATCCTCCGCCAAGAAGCACACGCAAGAGGGGAGAAGGTAGATTATGAAACATACGGATTGGATGCTGTTACAAGAGGCTGCTTAGGAGGGACAGGATTTTGTTTCATATCCTATGAGGGTATAGTGCAACCGTGTGGATATCTTGAGCTCAACTGCGGCGATGTGTCTAAGGAACCATTTGGTAAGGTATGGAGAGAATCTCCCGTGTTCCTGCAGCTAAGGGACTTTTCCAATTACAAAGGCAAATGCGGCAGATGTGAATATGTTAGATTTTGCGGGGGATGCAGGGCAAGGGCATATGAGGCTACTGGGGACTTTTTGGCAGAAGAGCCCCTTTGCGTATATGAACCCAAGAAAAAACTTGCAAGAACAGTTCATAGTTGACCTGAGGATGGACGACATTGACAGAGAAATACTAAACGAAATCCAGTCTCATTTTCCCATTGATTCGAGACCGTACCGAATAGTCGGGAATCGGCTCGGATTGAGCGAGGAAGAGGTTCTAAGAAGGGTCAAGCGTCTAAAGGACGCTGGCATTATACGGAGAATAGGAGGCAATTTCCACTCACATCGCTTGGACTTTACTAGTACCTTGTGCGCGGCAAGAGTTCCTGAGGAAAAGCTCGAGCAATTTGTGGCTGTGGTGAATAGCTACCCCGGAGTGACCCACAATTATCTGCGCAACCATATCTACAACGTGTGGTTTACATTTATTGCACAGGATATGGATTTTATTAACAAATCATTGAACGAGATATCGGAAAAAACAGGTGTTAGTGATATCCTCAATCTGCCCGCGCTCAAGATGTTCAAGATAAAAGTCCATTTCGATGTCTAGTAATCTTCTTCGGTCTCTTCGTATCGAGCTAGCAGCCTTTCCGCCTTCTCGTCAGTTATAAAGCCTCGCTCCACCAACACGTCAGCTATACCATCTTCCCTGAGTTCTTCTATATCAAGCACCTTTCTTACATCTTTGCCCTGGAGGCTAAAGAAGGTGTAATTTAGCGTAGGATTTGACTTCTTCAAAAGACTCACATGTAGCCCATCGAATATGAAATGGTAACTTAAGATGAAATACATGGCGGCCACCAACAGGCCCCAGAGGAATATTTTGTTGGGTAGTTTCATACGGAGCTTTTTACCTCACACCATGGTTCATCAGTATTTTCAAATGGCTATACTTTTTGAAACATTGCCACATATCAAAATGTCCGGTAGCACCTTATTTCTTTATCGGTAAGACCTGAAAAAATATGAGGGATTAGTAAGGCTGAAGCCCTCTGGCTATGGGATACCTTCTTCCGTAACCAAATGCCTTGGACGTGACTTTGAGGCCGGGAGGTGCCTGTCTGCGCTTGTATTCATTTAGCACAAGCCGACGCAATACATCTCTTACAACTTCGGGGTCGTGGCCATGTGCCACAATTTCATCATATCCCATGTTTTTTTCTACTGCCATCTCCAGTATGTCGTCGAGTATTTCATAGGGGGGCAACGTGTCCTGGTCAGTCTGATTCGGCTTTAACTCCGCCGAAGGAGGCCGCGTTATAACACGCTGAGGTATGATTTCTCCATTGCGATTGATGTATTTTGCTAACCGGTAACACCATGTCTTAGGCAGGTCTGAAATTACAGCCAGGCCTCCGCTTAGATCACCATAAAGTGTGCAATATCCCATGGCAAATTCTGACTTATTTCCCGTTGTGAGGAGCAGGGATTTGAACTTGTTTGACAGGGCCATCAAAATGTTACCCCTTATTCGTGCCTGAATGTTTTCCTCTGTCTCATCCTCTGGGAGACCCTTAAATATGGGAGCGAGCACCTTCTTGTAAGTCGCAAACAGCTCTTCTATTGGGATTTCTTCAAACCGGATTCCCAGGTTTTCAGCCAGCTTTCTTGAATCTTCCTTACTCATTTGAGAGGTGTAAGGGGAAGGCATGCTCACGCCCATCACGTTATCCGAACCCATTGCCTCCTTAGCAACGCAGGCCACCAATGAAGAATCAATTCCACCGCTAAGCCCAACTAAGACCTGTTTGAATCCACACTTGAGGGCATAATCGCGCGTTCCTATTACCAGTGCATCGTGGATATTTTTTTCTTGAGATGGCCACGGATTTTCGATGGGGGGATAGGATTTGTCCGTATCCCAAATGGTAATGTCTGGTTCAAATCCCTTACCAAGGCGGATTAGATTCCCCGTACTGTCCACTACCATGCTGTAGCCATCAAAAAGGAGATCGTCATTACCACCAATCTGATTGCAGTAAATGGCAGGGATCTTATAAGAATGTGCGAGCTCTTGAAGTATGTGGAGTCGTGTTGAGGGCTTGTCCACAGTAAAGGGAGATGCGGAGATATTGATCAGTATGTCTATGTGGTGTGAATTTACAATGTCCTGGACTGGATCCTGTTCGTACCGCGGAATTCCACGGACTTCTCCTAGGTTCCATATATCCTCACATATGGTAACGCCGAAGACCGTGCCGCTAAGATCAAAGACAAGGCTTTGGGAAGCGGGTTCAAAATACCGCGTTTCGTCAAATACATCATAAGTGGGTAAAAGCCTTTTCCCACCCGTTTCTTGGACACGGCCGTTTAACAGCAAAGCACATGCATTTATGAGCGGCTTTCCTATGGGCTTGGGGTTTCTATCTACATACCCGCATACTACTGGAATGTCGGGCAGTTGGGAAGCGAGCTTTTCAAGGCTTTCCAGATTGGCTTTCACGAAGGCAGGCTTTTCTAGCAAATCTCTTGGCGGATACCCGATGATGCTCATCTCCGGGAATATTGCGAGATGGCAACCCTGAATTTTTGCTTCTTGAGCGGCATCAATGATCAATTTTCTATTGTATTCCAAGTCTGCGATGATGGGATCAATTTGACATATGGCAATTCGCATGTGGCATCTCCCTACAAACGTAGCGGAAAATCCCGCGCAGTGGTCAAATAATATAAGCGACAAAGTGTTTTCTTAAGGGTAAACAATGTTCCAATTTATTTCTTTTATGGCATCGTTATTGCATTTTGACAAGGGTGTTTTCCAAGTGAGAAGGAAAATCAGATATAGGATACGTGAGTCACTGAATGAATTTTGTTCAGGAGTGAAGGCATGAATAACAGAATAATCCCATCTGGGTCTTTTGCAGTGAAGCGAAGGAAAAAGGAGATCCTAGAGGCTTATCTGGGTACGTGCGTTGGTGTTACATTGGTGGACAGGGAAGCAGAACTCGGAGGGTTATTGCACATTCTTTTGCCAGAACCAACGGGTACTGATGTTCCTTTTAGCCCTGCAGTGTATGCAACTACAGGACTGCCCCAGTTTATCGACAGGCTTCGTGAGGCAGGTGCTAGAAGGAGTAGACTAAGAGGATGTATAGGCGGAGGAGGCCTGGTTGGAGAAGTTAGGGATCAAGACCTTTGGCTGGATATCGGTGGGAGGACAGCAGAGACAGTAGAAGATATTCTGCGGGACCAAGGAATTGTGGTGGATCAGGTAGAGACTGGGGGATATTTCTCCTGCAAAATGAGTCTCAATTTGGACAATCTCACTACGTCGATTGAACCCCTCACAGGAAGGTACGCAGAGGGCTCGACCGAGACAAAAAGGCTCCGAAAAGAAGAGCTTGTTTGTGCCATACAGGAGGTTAGGCCCATTCCTCAGATTGCACTTAAGATAATTCGCATGCTGAAAGAAGGGGATTATGAGATGGATGATGTTGCCATGGAGATTAGGCAGGATCAGGTTATAAGCGCTAAGGTGCTAAAGCTTGCAAATAGTGCCTTTGTGGGGGCTGGTTCTCCCATAGACTCCATAGACAGGGCTCTGATTGTGCTTGGGGAAAAGAAGCTCTTTCAGTTGGTGTTGTCGGCTACTGTGGAGATGTTATTTGCCACTACAAGAACCGGTGGCTACTCTTTGTGCAAGGGCGGCATCTTCCATCATGCGCTGGCAACAGCGATGACAGCCCACGAGATTTCCGTGTTTACAGGAAGATCTCAGCCAGACATAGCCTATACTGCCGGGATTTTGCATGATATTGGCAAAATAATACTGGATCAGTACCTAATAACAAATGCGCCCTTTTTCTATCGTTCGATCCAGAGTGAAGGAGCTGACCTGTGCTCAGTAGAAAGGGAGAAATTCGGAATCGATCATCCAGAAATAGGAGCGATGCTAGCAGAGAAGTGGGACCTGCCTGAGTTGCTGGTGGATGCCATAGGGTCGCATCATAAACCTGAAACATCTGCAGTTGACCGTGAGCTTGTGACCATTGTTTATTTAGCAGACTTGCTGGCCGCGAGATTCCGGGTGGGCTACCAGCTTGACAGACCTAACGCAGAACTTTTGGAAGACAGGCTCGCCAATATCGGGCTGAAAAAAGAGCATTTCCCAATTATGATTGACAGGATTCCAAGATCTGTTTTTGAATCAAGCCTGCTTGTGACATAAGTAATTGATCATTCGAAAATATCTATCAATGTTCCCAACATCTCATTTTCCACTGCAATAGTTTTTATGTTTGCTTCGTATCCTCGCTGGGTAATTATTGTTTGGGGGATTTCTTCTGTAAGTTCAACCCTATCATCAGGAGGCGACTGAACTTCTATATCAACCTTTACACCTCCATGTTGCTGGGGGGCGATGACAGCCCGTCTTTTCTTATAATCCTGTGAATACAGATTTGCGATATTTCCAGCAATGGTTTCCATTTTTCGGCCAAAGGCCCTGACAGCCGACAAGCCTATACTAAATATGGGAGTCATTTCTAGCCTCCTCCAGTAAGGACATGGCGCCAAGAGATGTAAGAGTGTGTATTGGCGCAACTTCAGCTTATTCATCGGACAAAACTGTGCTACGCTAAAAGAGGTATAAGCTATAGGGCTAGCACTATGACAAAAACAAAGCCAGATATGTCAAAAAAATGGCTAGCTGTGTCCCGCTCACCAGTTCATGCGGATATTGGATTGCCAATAAAATGGGGTAAGGGGGCAAATGTTTTGGGGTCAATCCTAGGGAATTGCGATGTCTACAGCTTGGTATAGAAGTTGCAAATCAGCCTTTCAGGCGCTCGTGGGTCAATCAGGCTCGAGATGAATGGCCTCCAGGGTGGATAAAGAGATGAAAAGGAGGAGCTGCTCGTATGAGCTGTGCTATTGCGGTGAACATTGGAGAGGACAAAGAACAAACCATATTACATATGTCACAGGTTTCCCAAATTGTTAGTTCCAAAGCCAACGGCGTACGAGTTGTTCGTAAGGAGAAGGTTTCTTGTGTGGAAATGGATGGCCACACATTTTCGATAATAGATGCAAACGCAGAGCCGCATAACTGGCCATTTTTTCTCATTCTAGCCTCAGAAGAGGCATTGGGTATTAAAGATTTTCGTCTTTTATTTGGTGTCAAGGTGCTTTCAAACGGATGCCTAACTGGAAAGGACATAGATGGTAAGGGGTATACGGGAAAACCATTTGACGTGAGTACACTGAACAAGAACCACGTGGGCTGTAAAGGTGGAATGTGCGAACTGAAAAAGGCACAAAGTCCATTGAAGCAATTGGACTCTATAGAGGAGGTATTAAACAAGCTTAGACAAGGAGAATTCTATGCGGCCCTCACCGAGGAGCTTTCAGAGAAGATCAGGAGAATCGCAGATGAGATGATAGCGTTCCGGAAAGACCTGCAAAAAAAGATTGAACCAAACATCGTGGGACTTGTTACCAATGAGATCCCGGAGACCAGCAACGAACTGGAAGGCGTCAATGAGACTTTAGAGAAAAGTACCATGAAAATAATGGATATAGCCGATGAGATATTGGCCCTTTGTGCAAGTAGGCTGCAGGAGTTCAACTGCTTAATATCTGAGACCTGCGTAGAACAGGAGGAGGGAAGTGTTGAAGAAGGAGAAGAGACCAATAAGTGGGATCTAATGGAAAGGCAATTTTCATTAAATACTGATATAACACGGGAAATGATTGAAAAACACATAAAGTCATTTGAGAAAATACGCAAATTATCGATGAATATGACAGAGCCTCTATGCTTCCAAGACCTTGTGGGACAGCGGATTCAAAGGATCGTTAAATTAGTAAAATCCATGGAGGACCGGGTTCAGGATCTGGTGGTGACCCTAGGGGTGAAGCTTCAGAAACATAGAGAAAATCCGGACATGACATTTGAGCAAGTAAACAAGGAGGTAGGCAAAGATCATTCGTTATTAAAGGGCCCTCAAAAAGAAGGGGAAGGCCTTAATCAAAGTGCTGTGGATGAATTATTGGCTTCGCTTTAGACAAGAAGTGCGAAGAGAAAGTAAGCAAAGAATATGTGTCCTAGGAGGTAAGTCTTAAATGGCACTTGATACTTCAATCAAGGTTTTGGTGGTGGATGACTTTGCCACGATGAGACGTATTGTAAAAGGAGTGCTAAAGCAACTTGGATTTAAGGACATCATTGAGGCAGATGATGGAACTACAGCACTTGACGAGCTGAAGAAAGAGAAGATCGGGCTTATTGTGTCTGATTGGAATATGCCAAAGATGACCGGCCTGGAGTTGCTAAAGAAGGTTCGTCAGGATGATGAACTAAAGTCCATACCATTTATCATGGTGACTGCGGAGGGACAAAAGGAAAATGTAATTGAAGCAGTAAAAGCTGGTGTTAGCAATTATATAGTAAAGCCCTTTACGCCTGAAACCCTTAGTGAAAAGCTGGAGAAAGTCTTCAATGGTTGATTTTCCTGGGCAATGTTTCTAAGCATGGACCCTACTGACGAAAACTTGTTCTAATTCCAATGAAAGGGTGCATAGCATATGGCAGGAGACAATGAAAGAGTAGAGCAATATCTTGAGAACCTGGCCTTGGAAGTGGTGAGCCTGGAAGAGGGCGATATTCCATCCATGGGAAAGATTATGAATATTATATGCTCCCTTGAAGAGGCTTGCCAGGACATAAACGATTCCTTATTTGAATCCTTATTAAAAGCGACTAAACAATATCTCGAGAAACTGATTCTTGGCGAAACAAGCGAAACCGAGCCAATAGAAAAAGGCGTTGCGGTTTTACAGGATATATACAGGGCTTTGGCTAGGGGCGAGGAGTATAAAGGAGATGCTTCTGAGGCTTTAGCAAGGTTGGGTATCGATGGCTATGCACAGGGGGACCAGGGCAGTGCGTCCGAGGACATTTCAGAACAGGATGAAGCCATAGGATCTCAGGGTCCAGAGATTGAAATTGAAGCAGCCGAAGAAAATGAGGGGGACCAGCCTGGCAGGAAAGACTTAAGCGAGGAAGATAAGGAAATCATGGCCGATTTTGTGGTGGAGGCGCTGGAAAATCTTTCAACAATCGAGGTTAACCTTATTGAGCTTGAGCATAATCCCAATGACATAGACACGATAAATGCCATATTTAGACCGTTTCATACCATAAAAGGGGTTTCAGGATTTCTTAACCTGGAACAAATCAATAAACTCTCCCATTCAGCAGAAAACCTCTTGGATTTGGCGAGAAGCGGGGAGTTGGCCATTGATGGCGCGGTGATCGACATAATCCTCGAATCTGTGGATATGCTCAAGGAGATGATCGAAGAGGTGAGAAAGGCTTTGGATGCGGGTCGCACACCCATACCCAACCAGGACATTGGCCCCCTTGTCACGCGCATACAAGAAATCATATCAGCATCTCAAGAGCACAAGAACAAGCCTTTGGGAGAGTTATTGGTTGAGAAAGGGGCAGTAGAAACGGATGACATAGAGGTCGTGTTAGAAGAACAGAAGAAGGATCCCAACAAGAAGGTAGGCGAAATACTTGTTGAGAAAGGGATTGTAAAATCAAAAGAGGTGATCACTGCTCTCAGAGAGCAAAAAAGGAGCCGAAAAAAGAAAGTTGATTTCCAGGTTAAAGTGGATACCAAGAAGTTGGATACCTTGGTGGACATGACAGGAGAATTAGTAATTGCTCAAGCAATCCTGAGACAAAACGAAAGTATTCTTTCTATTGCTGACCAGCGGGTGTATTACGCTTTAAATCAATTATACCAGATAAGCTCCACTTTGCAAAAGACGGCGATGGCAATGCGGATGATCCCCATAAAGAGTACCTTTCAGAAGATGTTGAGGTTGGTTAGAGATCTTTCACGGTCTTCAGGGAAAAAGGTTGCTCTCAAGATGTCAGGAGAAGACACAGAAATAGATCGCAATGTTGTGGAGGAAATCTATGAACCAATGGTTCATATGATACGGAACGCGGTGGACCATGGGATTGAAACGCCTAACGAGAGGGTTGCAGTAGGGAAGCCTAAAGAGGGAACGGTAGAACTTAAGGCCTACCAGAAGGGGAGCAATATCATAATTGAGATAAAGGATGATGGAAGGGGTCTTGATAAAGATAAGATTTTGGAAAAGGCAATTTCCAAAGGAATTGTATCCGAGAGTGCGTCACTTTCTGAAGGTGAGATTTACAACTTGATATTCAAGCCCGGCTTCTCCACTGCTGATGTTGTCACAGACATCTCTGGTCGGGGGGTTGGGATGGATGTGGTCAAAAAGGCAATTGAAAAGCTCAGAGGAAGAGTCGAGATTCAAAGTCAAGTGGGTAAGGGATCAACATTTGTAATAGCGTTGCCCCTTACCTTAGCAATCGTAGATGGCATAATTGTTAGAATCGCTGGACAGCGATATATTATCCCTGCCCTCGGAATACTCAAATCATTCAAACCCAGACCCAGCGACTATAGCACTGTCGAGGGGCGAGGTGAGATGATAATGGTCAGGGGCGAGCTTATTCCTCTGGTGCGGCTAAACTGGCTGTTCCAGCTATCGAATACCTTTACAAACCCCTGGGATGGTCTTGCAGTTGTGGTGGAAAACGAAGGCGAAAAGCTTTGTCTCCTTGTGGATGAACTGCTTGGGAAAGAGGAGGTAGTCATAAAGAGCCTTGGTGAAGGGCTCAAGGATGTTAAAGGCTTGGCTGGAGGCGCAATACTGGGGGATGGCAGGGTTGGACTGATTCTGGATATAGCCGGGTTGTTCCAAATTGCTAAACAAGATACAAAAGAAGGAATTCAAGGACTGCAAAGGGTGGCCTAAGTGAATATTATCGTCGGCGTGTCAGACATGAAAGTGAGTAATGATGCAGAGGCATCCCTCATTACATATTCTTTGGGCTCCTGCATAGGGGTTGCGATCTATGATCCGATAGTGCGGGTGGGAGGACTTCTTCATTTTATGCTACCAGATTCTAACCTTGATAAGGCCAAGGCCGAGAGGAATCCATATATGTTCGCTGATACCGGAATTCCTGCGCTATTTAAATCTACATACAAGCTTGGTGCAGAAAAGAAGAGGATGAGGGTTGTGGTTGTTGGTGGAGCACAGGTACTAGATCAAAAGGGTTTCTTTAACATTGGTAAGAGAAATCATATGGCAGTAAGGAAGATATTTTGGAAAAATAAGGTAATGGTTGACTATGAAGATGTGGGAGGCAATGTGAATCGGACCATCCGAGTGGATATCGGCAATGGGGATATATGGGTTAAGGTCTTCGGACAGGAGTACAAAAAGGTATGAGTAATATTGACCAAATAATAGATGAAATAAACGCCTTAAAACCAATCCCAAAGGTTGCCCACAAGGTGCTCGAAATTATTGATGATCCTAAGAGTTCGGCAGCTGATTTGGCTGAGGTGGTGGTCTATGATCAGAGCTTGACAGCTAACGTGCTAAGGATTTGCAATTCACCTTACTACGCACTACCCAGAAAGATTGATTCTGTTCAGCAGGCTATTGCATATCTAGGGATGGCAAAGATAGCAGAAATAGTTCTGATGAAGATGGGGGCAGACTATCTCAAGGCAGAACACAAGGGATATGATTTGAGAGAAGGGGATTTGTGGATGCACGCTGTTTCCTCTGCGGTTATCGCGAGGGAGATTTGTGAGCTAAAAAATACTCCAAACTCACAGCTTATCTTTACTGCTGCTCTTTTAAAGGACATAGGCAAAGTCATCCTGCACAGGTATGTTGGGGAGGTGTTTCAAGATATCTTTAGGCTTGTTGAAGAAGAGGAAATAACCTTTAGAGAGGCAGAAAAAAGGGTTATAGGGATTGATCACGCAGAGCTCGGAGCCAAGGTGGCCAAAAAGTGGCAATTCAGTGCCAAGATGATCCACATCATTGGAAACCACCACTTGAATGGCTCATGGTCTGAGGATGATATAGAAACTGCTGTAGTCTATTTGGCCGATACAGTATGTATGATGATGGGGTTAGGAGTTGGGTGCGATGGCCTTGCATATAGATTTCACAACAAAGTGATCAAGGCTCTGAACATCAGTGATACTGATCTTCAGGGAATAATGGCAGGCTTCGGGCAAAGGCTGAGTGAGGTGGAGCAGCTTGTTGGGATCTATTAGGCTATTTAGAAGGTTTTATAGACTTAATTGTCTTGAAAACAGGAGTGGGGAAATGGCGTTTAATGTATTAATAGTGGATGACTCATCAGTAATGAGATCTGTTTTGAAAAAAACAGTGCAGATGTGCGGGTTTAACATAGGTGAACTCCTCGAAGCAGGCGACGGTGTGGAGGCGCTAGAAGTTTTGAAGCAAAACTGGGTTGATCTTGTTCTGACCGACTATAATATGCCAAGAATGGATGGGCTCCAGCTCATAGAGGAGATGAAGAAAGATGAGGTTCTTGCAAGGATACCCGTTGTGGTAGTGACAACTGAGGGAAGCGAGAAAAAGGCAAAGACTTTTGTGGAAAAGGGAGCCAGTGGCTACCTACAGAAACCCTTTACACCCGAGCAGCTGAGGATAAAGCTAAACCGTGTTATGGGGGAGCCTGATGAAGAAGATGGAAGAATTGAAGAAAGCGATGAAGGACTCGATTTCTGAAATCCTAGAGACGATGTTTTTCATGCCTCTGGAGTTTCCCGAAGAGGGTGACATTGGGGAGATCAGAAAGTGTGGGCAGACCACTCTACTTTCAGCCCAGCTCAAATACCAGGGGCCTATATCTGGCAGCTTTTTTGTGGTTGCCCCAACTCCATTGGCAAGAGAGTTGACCGCTAACCTTCTCGGTCTAGAGAATAAGGATCTCAATTCAGAACATGTGGAAGCCACTTTGAAAGAGCTGTTAAATATGGTGACAGGAAAGACATTCAGCCTTTATGATAGCAAGTCCACTTTCGATTTAGGGATGCCACAGATGATAAGCTCAAACGAAATCATGACTTCTCTTACGGACGACCTCAGTGAAGAAATTGAATTAGTTGCAAAGACGGTTGATGGTATCATAGGTTTTAAAGTAACAGTTGTTTGGGATCATGGCACAGGAAAATATCAAAGTTCTTATTGTTGATGATTCAGCAGTGGTAAGGAAGGTCTTTAGGGAGCACCTATCAAAAGAAGAAGGGATCGAGGTAGTGGGGACTGCCCCTGATCCTTATGTGGCCCGTGACAAGATAGTAAAGCTAAAGCCACATGTCCTGACTTTGGACATAGAGATGCCACGCATGGATGGGCTGACCTTCCTAAAGAAATTGATGCGGTACTATCCGTTACCCGTCATTGTTGTAAGCTCGCTTACACAAAGGGGCAGTAAAATGGCATTAGAGGCATTGTCATCAGGCGCCCTAGAGGTGGTAGCAAAGCCTAGTAGTTCCTACTCTGTGGAGGATATGACAAGTCAACTGGCGGAAAAGATCCGGGCCGTAGGACGGGTGAAGGTAGATAACATACTGCATAAGGACAAAGAAAAAAGGGTCCTCAAGAGTCCTGTTACACCAAAATCCCTTGCGACCACCACTAACAAGGTGCTGGCACTTGGCGCATCAACAGGAGGAACAGAGGCCTTAAAGGTCGTCTTGATGCAAATGCCTTCAAGCGCCCCTGGTATAGTAGTGGTTCAACATATGCCCGCCAAGTTTACCACTTCTTTTGCGGAAAGGCTAAATGAGCTGTGCTCAATCCGTGTGAAAGAAGCGGAAGACGGTGATGTTGTCTCCAATGGGTTGGCGCTTATAGCACCCGGAAACTATCATATGCTTTTGAGAAGAAGTGGGGCCAAATACTACGTAAGGGTGAAGACCGGTCCCATGGTGCACCACCAAAGACCCTCAGTAGATGTATTATTTAGGTCTGTGGCCCAGTATGCAGGAGCAAATGCCGTTGGTGTTATCATGACAGGTATGGGCGCTGACGGAGCCCAAGGGCTTTTACAAATGAAAAGGGCCGGAGCAAAAACCATTGCGCAAGATGAAAAAAGTTGCGTGGTATTTGGTATGCCTAAGGAGGCTATCAAGCTTGGCGCCGCTGACAGAGTTGTGACGTTAGAAGAAATCCCCAAAGCTGCCCTGGAGCTGATACAATGAGACGTAGTCCAATCATTATGTCCTGGTACGGACTTGGGGCCCTGTTTTTCCCTAAGTAGGAATGAAATTCCGCTTCTTGCCCAGATTCATTGGCACGAGGCCTTATAGCTTGCCATTGCTATCTATACGAAATTACAGTTAGTATCTAGTTCGACTAAATTGCCCGATAATATACCCGGGCTCTGGCAACGTTCTTGCATAGCTCTGTATGAAAGTGCTTTGTATCTACTTGTTTACTGATAAGGAGGGCGGGTGATGAAGATCATCGGAACACAGGGGCCTCATGTGACTGAGACATCTAAGCAGACCACTGGAAGCAAAAGTAGAAAAGGTGACTTCAAGAAAATAATGGAACAGGCCATGAATGAGCTACGCCCTAACACTGCTCAAGCCCCTGATGTGATGGGGACTAGCATGTTGGGAGGACTAAAGCCAGTAGGGCCAACCGACTCTGGGCCGGCTAAGGCAGCGGTTATTCAAGTGGAAAGTATGCTAAATAAACTTGACTATTATGCTAATAAGCTGGCAGATCACTCCATACAAATATCGGATCTTTCTCCTTTGATGGATGATATGGAGTCAGATATTGTTGCATTGGAGAAGATGAGATCCGGTAGTGAGATTCCCCCTGGCCTAGACAAGATAGTGTCTGACCTTGTGGCCACGATTACAGCAGAAATAGAGAAATTTAGAAGAGGGGATTATTCATAGGGAAAAGCAAGTCTAATCTCTGACCCGCTGGAAAAGGATTGGTGGTCTACAGTCACGCCCGATGACTTCAAAATGCTAACCGCCAAAAGTGTTTCCAGGCTGCCTAATTCTGTCGAACTAATGGGACCAGGACCAGCCT
This sequence comes from uncultured Desulfobacteraceae bacterium, assembly GCA_964508875.1. Classification (GTDB taxonomy): domain Bacteria; phylum Desulfobacterota; class DSM-4660; order Desulfatiglandales; family Desulfatiglandaceae; genus B111-G9. The sequence continues at coordinate 14,183 of CAZDVV010000009.1, forward strand.
CATATTGTATCGATGCCAGAAAAGTGCTCGAAAGGCTTCCGCCTTCTGTACGCACCGTCAAATTGGAATGTTTGGCTCCAGCACGTGTTTTCAATGAAAGTTTGGATATTTTGTTTGACTCTAAATCTTCAATCAGGGCCTGCAAAAACCACCTGAATCCGAGATTGAGATGCTCTGTACGGGGGCTAAGGCTTTTCATATCTTTTTCGAGGTCCATAACAGTCTCCACATGATGCTTGAAGTATAGGTTGGCTTTCAAGAATTCCAACTCTTCCCTCAGCAGGTGGTTGATATTTAGATAAGCCGATGGCAGGGCAGAATACGTATCAGCCCGGTCAGCGGCCTGACGGATCATAGAATTCAATTTCTCAAATTCTTCCCCCATTCTAGATAACCTCTTGGCAAAGTCCTTTAAGATATCTGGATTTGGGTCGGAACTCTTATTCAACAAAAAACCCATCACATCCATTTCCATGCCAAGGGTATGTAGAGGTCCATTGATATTATGAATTAAACCACCTATGAGTTTCCCTACAGAGGCTGCCTGGAGAAGTCTTATGGCCTGTTCTGGTTCCAGTTCGACCTTATTCACACCCATCCCCCTTGTGTGCCTTTTCTTTTCTTATAATCTTCCTTTGTCTTTTGAAAACTGATTCTATTATGGCATCTCTCGCTGCCTCATCTATGTCTATAATCCTCGCCGCGATAACGTATTTACCATTTTGCTCGTCTTGCTCGGATCTTATGACCTCTGCAATAAGCTCAATTCGGAATTGTACAGTGCTAGGAATTAGCAGGTCAACCTTAACACATGTCCCCTGTGGCAAAGGTTCGTCACTGAGGCATTTGAATCCTGATCCACTTAGTTCCACTATTTCTTTAAATGTTGTGGGCGATGTATTTGTAACTAGGGTCAATTGTTCAATCAAAAAGTCAAGTTTGTTGTTGAGGTTCTTGAAACATCGGTAAAGAATGTCTGTTTGTGGGCCCGAGGGCATTACGCTTACAAATTCTTCCAAGGGATCGGGTTGGTCTGAGGCACGGAAGAGGGTGATACCAAGGCCATTTCTCACCAGATCGAGCTCTTTGCCCTTGAGTACCTCGAATTTAGCAGGGAATGAAACCCTGGCCCTAACAAATTCACGTCTGTTGGTATGCTCCATCTTAAGTCCTCCACAAAACGCCTGGTTATGGTGAATTACCACCCTCGGTGCAAAGTGCCAAATATTTTTCTTGCAACAATGGTACCAAATTCTTGGCCCCAGGGTCGACCTTTGAATTAAGGCCTGATAGCCTTCTTAATGGAAGCAGAGCTAGAAATCAACAGGGATAAGTTGTTGAAACGCGAGTGTGATAGTCAAATTTTTAACACATGAAGGGCTGCATCAACTACTTGGGGATCAAATTGAGTCCCTGCGTTTTTTTTGAGCTCTTCAATGCACTGGGAGAACGGAAGGCGGTTACGATATGCCCTGTCAGAGTTCATGGCATCAAAGGCGTCTGCCACAGAAAGTATTCTGGCAAGCTTTGGAATGTCTTGAGCCTCTAATCCATCCGGATATCCTCTGCCGTCCCAGCGTTCGTGGTGATTACGGATAATAGCAAGTTCTTCTTCATCCAATCCTAAGTGCGAGACAATGTTTACACCTATGATAGGGTGGGTCTTGATGACTTCGAATTCCTGATCAGTCAATCTTTCAGGTTTCTTTAGGATGTGGTCATCTATTCCAATTTTACCAATATCGTGAAGAGGCCCTGCTGATTCCAGCTTCCTTAACTCATCGGGATTGCACTTCAACTCATAGGCAATCTCGAGTGCTAAACGGGTGACCCTTTCAGAATGCTGTTGGGTATATCGGTCCCTGGCTTCAATCGCACTTACCAACGAGGCCAGAGTGGCAAACATGTTTTCCTTCAGGTTATGGTACAGAGCCATATTTTCCACATTTAGAGCTGCTTTCTCGGCTAAGAAGTTCAAAATAGACTCATCATCTTTGTCAAATACTTCCCCGTCTTTCTTGTTCGCCACCAGTAGAACGCCAAAGAGTTCACCTCTTATCTGGAGGGGGACAGAAAGAAGGTTAGGGAGCCTACATGTACAGTGAGATAGCACTGGCCTCCCATTGGTCATGGTGAGGTGATTATCGATAAAGCTTTTATCTATGAACGATGACTTGCGGTTTCCCCTAAGTAATGCTACTTCCGTTCCAGGTGGAAGACCTGATACGCCATGGTGGGTAAAGGCAAATAAGGAACTTTTGGACGGATCATGGACAAGAAAGCATGCCTTTTCTGCATTGCATGCTTCGCACGCCTTTTTTACCAGATAATTATAGAGATCTTCTGAGAGATTGAGCTGGGAAAGGGTATCTATAATTTCGTACAATAAAGTTTTTTCCTTGATTTTTTTCTGCAGCTCATCATTTAATTTTTCTACCTGTTTTTTTTGTTCTAACTCCTGATTAAGAGCCCAATTTTTCTCCATCAAGCTATGGAGGCGCTGTATTCTCTCCATGGAAACCTTCACATCCTGGAGCCTGAAAGGCTTTATAAGAAAATCCGATGCCCCATGCCTCATTGCCTCGATGACCTTTTCCATAGACGGATATCCTGTCATCACTATGACCGCAGTGGGAATACCATTCTGGTTCAAATAGCTAAGGACCTCCATCCCATCCATCTCAGGCATCATGAGATCCATAAAAATGTAGTCATAGGTTACACTTTCGAGTGCCTGTATGGCCATTTTGCCATTGGAAGCTGTATCCACATTTCTTATCCCGAGATGGTACAGATAAGAGGAGAGGGTTTCCCTAATTAGGGCCTCGTCGTCAACAACCAGGACAGTCAATGCCCGAAGCTTAGGCTCTGGTGAGGGGGTTATCTTAAATTTTGTAAGAGCTTGGCTTTGCAAATTTCGAATTCCCTCGTAGTAATCAGTCCCTTATCTCGTAACAAGGAGATGCGTTCCAGATCATTTACAAACGAACCCGCTGAAAGGCGCATCCGGTCTGTCATCAAATGAGGTGTAAGATCGTCGGAAATCAAGGTCTTCTCGGTATTTGTTGAAGGAATACCATGGGTTAGTTTAGGCGCAGTATTTGTGCCCAATATTTGCTTTACGAGTCGAAGTTCTTCGTATGCCTGTTCTAATTTTTTCAATAGTTCTTTGTTTTCTTTTATCAAAGCAATCTTTTCCAGTGCGTTTTTTACCACAAGCTTTATCTGCTCGAGCTTAAAAGGTTTAGTGATATAATCATATGCTCCTTCCCGGATAGCATTGATGGCCGTCTCGAGAGAGGCATAACCCGTTATGAGGATAACCATTGTTTCTGGTCTATTTCTTTTGACCTCTCGTAGGATATCTATACCACTTGCACCGGGAAGCATTATGTCCGTGATAATCAGATCGAAAAAGCTACTCTGGCATCTCTGGATGGCTTCTGATCCATCGGAGCAAAGAGTAACAGCATAATTCTCTTCCCTGAATATATCCCCTAATATAGAAAGGAGATCCGTATCGTCGTCTACAATCAGGAGTCTGTAAGGCATTTTCAGATAGTCAAAGCCCTATGAATTGTCGTTTATTTTTGAGCACTGATAGTTTCTTATATGATCGTATCAGAACGAATACCACACCTGATCATGCACTCTTATCAAAGAGCACTCCCACCATTTCTTCAATCTTAGCCGCAATCTTGAGTAACTCCTCTGGAGGTACCTGCCTGATAATCTTACCGTCACTCTTTGATATGACCTGAATGACTATTTTGTCTGTCTGGTCGTCTATTTTGATATGGAGGTCCCTTTGGATCGATTCAATATAGTCACTCATGGCCTTTGCAATGCGTTCCAATTTTTCGTTCGTGGCAGACCTCACATTGGCCCTTAGATTTTCAGCTTCCTTGGTTTTTTCTGCTTTACCTGAGACTTGTGTCCTTTGCTGAATTTTTCCTTGGAAGCTAGTTTCCACTGCAGGGCTCTTGTCGCTACCACTTATCTTTTGCATGGCTGTTAATCCAGAGACTCCCATGGTTACCTCCGATACATGGTTTACTGTTATGACGCATGGACCTGCTCGGCTCTATCATGCAGCTATGCTCCCTTGCACTTTGACATGCCTCTCAGCTTCTGTGGTATTCAAATCATCATGTTTCTGGCCAGGAACCAATGGCTGCATGGTGAGGGCCTCCCAGGCTTCCTTTAACTGAGCAAGGATTCTTGAGGCATTGTCGAAGACATCTAGGTCCCGGTTGATATCTGCTTCAAGGAGGCTCCTAATAAGAAAGTTATAAATGGAGTCAAGATGACGGGCTATCTCACCACCTCTTTCAAAATCAAGACTGCATTTTAGCTCACCTATTATGTCCAGTGCGCGCTGGAGTGCTCGGCCTTTTTCCATGTATTCTTGGCTCTCATAATGCTCTTTCGCCTCTGCGATAAATCGAATTGCATGCTCGTAGCACATCACGACAATTTCCAGTCCTGTTGCAGTTTCCACGTTTGTTTTTTTGTACTGTGTCAACTTGTTGCCGTAGATCATAATCTGTCAAGCCTCCTCGGTTTTTGTTTAGGTGTTGAGCCTTGTTGTTAGTCCTGGGTTCGCTGGGGGCCTGTTGAGACTACGCCCAACTACCCTAGGTTACCCACCTTTAGGCGATTCTTGACCTAATAACCTTACGCCCACCCTGAAGATATTGCCTCGATTTGCCCGGTTAACCACTGACTCTGGCTCTGGATCGCTGCAAGGGCCTTTTCCATAGCCACAAATTGATTTACCATCTGTTCCATTTTTCTATCCAGGCGCTCTTCCATTTGCTTTATTCTTTCTTCCAGCCCATCTATGGTATCTTGGAGAGATTCCTGTTTATAAGCGAGATACCCTTCGTAAGGATCGGTGATTCCGAATAGAACACGATCGAACTGCTCAGCTACGCCGGTAGTGAATTTTATAGTCCCAACGTCACCTGTCTCCGTACCCGTGTAACGAATGGTCAGACCAGCAATGTTGGGCTGGTCACTGTCCCCGGTTAAGACCTGACCACTGCCTGTGGCAGATTCGCCATTTATTGTTCCTGCCACATCCTGACCATTGTTTACAGTTTGGTCTCCCGAAGTCCAAAGGAGATCTGCTGACTCAGAAATTGTAAAACTATGGCCACTTCCATAAGCATCATGTGAGAGAACGACATGATTACTCCCATCATTTGAAGCCGTTATATCCACTGGGTAACGGCCTTCCTGACCTCCGCTATTGGTGGTAAGCACGCTGCCAAAATCCAGATTTCTGTCCGAGGGTTCATCTATTGTCAGACTAAGCTGGCTATTGCCCTCATTCTTATCCGTGACAACTATTCTGCCCGAGCTATCAATACATACTGTTACTTCGTTCCCATAGGCTTCTTGGATTGCATTAATGAGGCCCTGCACCGTGTCTGAGGTGACATCAGATATTGTATAGGTACCGGAAATAGATGATCCACTACGAGTTGTCCCTGTAAAAGAAATAGTGTCACCATCTTGAAGCCCTGCGGACTGGCCAGAGCTATCGTAGATACTATCCCATGTAGTACTAGATGTGATCACTTGACTCTGAGATGAGTCTGCATAAAGGGACTCTGACCCAACAAGCCTCTCGGTATATGTTGAATCCAATTCAGTGTTAATGGCATTTATGATATCAGTAATTGTCATATCGCTCGTTAGGCTGATAGTGGCTGTTTTGTCACCATCCGTTATCGTAATGGTCTCATCACTTCCAAGTGTAGAGCTCACTGCCGTATCACTTGTTGTAGAGCTCTTGGTGGCAATCTGCGTTATATTTACCGTATATTCGCCAGCAACTGTGTCTCTAGAGTGACTTATGTAGTCCAATGTTCCGTTACTTGTTATACCGCTTGCAGTGAAAAGGTATCTCACGTCATTGAAATTGGTCTGTAGGTATCCTCTGAGCGTATCAGTGTCTGTGCTTAGTTGTCCTTCTTTGTCTACATTAATCCCCACTAGTCCGAGTGTAGAAAAATCCGAGGCGACTCCCCAGATACTCTCAATGAGGGTGGAGCTCAATTGAGACTGAATGGAAAACAGGGTCCCATCTCCAAATAGTATGCCTCCTGGTTCTTGCTTTTCTTCATCATATGATTGCTGATCGTGGATATACGTAGCAACCTCATTGTATGCATCAACAAAGCTGCTGATCTTATCCATAATACCGTCAATGTCTCGATCGATGTTTAATGTGATGGTAGTACCCGAGTCAGCGTTCAAAAGATTCAGGGTTACCCCAGGTATTACATCAGTAATCGAGTTACTTGATTTAGTGATCTCTACCCCATCAACTGTCAAGGATGCATCTTGCCCAGCTACAAGCTGTCTTTTTCTAACTGTTCCTAGTGAGCTAAATGTCCCCCAGTCTAGGTCTGAGTAGGAATCTTGGATATAGGAGGTCAGAGATACTGAAAGAGAGCTGGCCCCTGAATCATTGTCTGCCACCTCAATTTCCCCATCAGAGGTCAAGTATACGCTTACATTTCCTCCATTTGCCTCGAATGCAGATTCAATGGCATCGAGTAGATCTTGTACTGTGGAGCTGGTAGTTATGGAGAAATTGGTATTGATACTGTTACCAGCATGGTCGGTCCCTGAAATGGCTATATAATCTCCTGAGGTATAGGTATTGTAACCATCGATAGCGGTGATGAGGGTGGATGAGCTAATGGTTTGACCATCACTGGTTTTTTGATTGCTTGAAGTGGTTCCCTGCACATCTGATACGCCTGCCTCCAGTACACCAAGGGTCTCGAGGATATTGGAGGCATCCTGAAAGTCTTGGCTTCCATCAATTTGAAGCTTGTATTTTGTAGTACCTCCGTCTGATACTGTGACCACAGAGGCCGTAACTCCTGCAATTGAGGCATTATTTATCTTTGTCTTGATGTCCTCGAGTGAGTCTGTGGACAAATCAATACTCACGCTTTGGTAATCACCGTTGCCATCTTGGATCTGAATCGTCCCAGACTGGGTAGTATTCAAGTCCAATAATGACTTGATATCTTGAGTGGAGCTCGAGAACGAGTCGGATTGCGCTCCATTGGTAATCTGGTTCTTTATGCTTTCAACATCATCCTTCCACCCAAACATTTGCAATACATCTGTTGAAGAGGCATTTTGCAGCCCCATACCATCTGAGCCTGTACTGTCACTCGTAAGGATCAGCCTATAATCATTTGTCCCGTAACTGATGATGCTGGCTGTCACTCCAGTGGGATTGCTGCCAGCGTTAGCAGCATTGATTTTATCGCGCACACTGGCCAGGGTATCTGTGGAGGCTATATGGATGGCTACACCATTAATAAGTATGTCTCCTTCGTAGGAACTGCCAAGGGCGTCATCAAGCGAGTCAAAGGACGTGGATGACAGTTTTTGGGCTGTTGCCACAGAAGAAATCTGAATTGTATACGTTCCAGGTGATGCAGAGCTGCTGGCTGTAGCACTCAAAAGGCTCGATGCTGATACATTACTGTTATCAGTGGACATATCGGCGGAATAGAGATTGAAATCTTCGGGATCCTTTAGCTCACCGACAGCCGATTTGAGTGCAAGAAGCTTGGAGTTAAACGACTGCCATTCAGAAAGCTTTTTTTCATAATCAGACTTTTGATCCTCAACCAGATCAACAGGCCTGTGCTCAATCTTCATCAGGTCATCGATTATACTTCGCCAGTCCAATCCGCTAGCGAGACCACTGACTAATTGTGTGCTCAATGCCATGACTCATGCTCCTAAAAGTCAGGTTCTGTATCAAATTCGCCTAAAATTTCTATCGGAAAAGCAGACGTAGGACTTAAGGGGTTTCAGGGCAGTGGCAAGTGGTGGTTCTTGTTGTTTTTTCAATAAGTTTCAAAACAATAGGAAAGCAATTATATCTATTTTACATTCAATTATGCGAATTGAAAATAATGTAAACAATCAATCCTTCCAGCCATGGACTCCAATAAGATCTACGAACCGGCAACCTCCTAAATCTTGTTGGATAATGTTACCGTTTTTCTTGGTTATCTTGATCAGATCCTGACTGAACTTACCTCCTACAGGTATTACTAGCCTGCCGCCTTCTGCGAGCTGATCTAATAAGGGCTGTGGAACTTTTGGTGCTCCCGCTGTCACTATAATAGCGTCAAAGGGGGCATACTCTTCCCAACCTAAAGTTCCGTCAAAGGCCTTAAATAAGATATTTGTGTAACCAAGATCCCACAGCCTTTTCCTGGCCTGCTCAAGTAGAGGACGAATCCTTTCTATTGTATAGACCTTCTCGCACAGTTCTGCCAAGATTGCGGTTTGGTAACCACTTCCTGTGCCTATCTCCAGAGTATGTTCATTTCCTTTGAGCTCGAGGGCTTGGGTCATAACCGCAACGATATAGGGCTGTGAGATGGTCTGTTTATGCCCAATCGGCAGGGGATGGTCATTGTATGCCTCGCCCCTGAGTGCTTCTTCAACGAAAAGATGCCGGGGCACTTTCATCATAGCATCCAGCACCCGCTGATCCCTAATCCCTCTGGGGATCAACTGGGTCTTGACCATCCTTTCTCTTGCAAGACGATAATCGTGAGACATGACAATGCTAGTTATGAGTAATAAGTTGTGGGCTAAAAATCTTGTTTCTTCTCTGTCTAGCTTCTATAAAATTAATCATATCAAAGAAAGGTGTCCAAGTAAACAAAACCCTATGTATTTATTGATAATTTTTACCAATTTCTTGACAACTAAGTGTGCCGGTGATAATTGTCATCACTTTTAGAATAGAGAATTGGAGGTGGTTATGACCTTTCAGGAGTTGATAATGACACTTGAAAAGTACTGGGCCGAAAGAGGCTGCATTATTCAACAGCCATATGACATAGAAGTGGGTGCCGGTACCATGAATCCTGCAACGCTATTGCGCGTACTGGGACCTGAACCATGGGCTGTTGCCTATGTTGAGCCGTCCAGGCGGCCCACCGACGGACGTTATGGTGAAAATCCCAATCGTCTTGGTCATTACTATCAGTACCAGGTCATAATAAAACCCTCACCTCTGGAAATACAGGAAATCTACCTGGGCAGTTTGCGAGCCCTTGGGATTGATCCACTGGAGCATGACATAAGATTCGTGGAAGACGATTGGGATTCTCCCAATGTGGGCGCCTCTGGGCTTGGCTGGGAGGTGTGGCTTGACGGAATGGAGATTACCCAATTTACCTATTTCCAGCAGGCCGGCAGCATCAGACTTGATCCGATCTCGGTCGAAATTACGTACGGTTTGGAGCGCATCGCCATGTATTTGCAGGAAAAGGAAAACGTCTTTGATCTCATGTGGAATGATAAAATTACCTATGAAGATGTGCACAAAAAGGGCGAGTGGGAATTGTCGGTGTACCACTTTGAGGAGGCTGATGTGGAAATGCTCCTCAAGACCTTCGATATGTACGAGCGAGAATCAGTGCGCCTGAGCGAGAAGGGACTTGTACTCCCTGCGTATGATTATTGTCTTAAGTGCTCTCACATATTCAATATTCTGGATGCGAGAGGGGCGATAAGCGTTACTCAAAGGACGCAATACATTGATCGAATACGGAACCTGGCTAGGCTTGCCGCAAGAAATTATGTGTCGCAGAGGGAAGAAATGGGGTTTCCTCTGTTAAAGCAGCGAGGCTTTCGTGGGAATGACAAAAGAAGCGAGAGTCCCGCTTTCTATGAGCTGACCAAAGTTAATCATTAGCAAGTTTGTAATTCTTTGTGAGAGGAATTGGGCATGGCTGAATTGCTTTTTGAAATTGGGACTGAAGAGATACCTTCAGGGTATTTGAATAACGCGCTCGAAGATTTCAAGAATCTAGCTCTAAATAAATTCAAGGAACTACGTCTGAGGGTTGAGGGTGAGTTGAAAACCTTTGGCACCCCCCGTCGGTTGGTATTAATTGCAGAGAACATATCAGACAAGCAGGAAGACATTGAAGAGGAAGTTACCGGGCCGCCAAGGAGTGTGGCTTTTTCGCCCGAAGGGGAACCAACCAAGGCAGCGGTGGGATTCGCTCAGAGGCAGGGGGTGGCTGTTGAGGATCTGCGAGTAAAAAAGACCTCCAAGGGCGAATATGTGTACATTACGCGACGAATTCAGGGCAGACCTACTGCTGAAGTCTTGGCTGAACTATTGCCAGAACTAATATCGCAAATACCTTGGCCAAAGTCCATGCGGTGGGGAGACATAGGATTTTCCTTTGTGAGGCCCATACATTGGGTACTCGCGCTTTTTGATAGCATGTTGATCCCTTTTGAGGTGGCAGGGCTTAGGAGTGGTAACAAGACCCAAGGCCACCGGTTCATGGCCCCCGGCGAAGTTGAGGTTAAGGGGGTTGAAGACTACCTGGAAATGATGCGAAAGGCCTGGGTCATGGTTGATCCGCAGGATAGACAGAACAGGGTCGTGGAGGTTGCTAAAGAGGCTGCGCGTGAGGTGGGAGGAGTGCCTACCAAAGATCCGGAATTGGTATCTATAGTAGCAAATTTGGTGGAATTTCCATCAGCACTCTGTGGGACATTCGAGAAGAAATTTTTGGAACTGCCGGAAGAGGTTTTGATCACCGCAATGAGAGAACACCAGAGATATTTTGCGGTAAGGGACTCGAACGGGGCTCTGATGCCCAATTTTGTTACCATAAACAATACTATTCCGAAGGACCCAGATGTGGTGCGCAAGGGTAATGAAAGGGTTCTCAGGGCCCGACTTGCCGATGCGGACTTCTTCTTCAAGGAGGACAGGAAAAGGCCACTGATTGATAGACTGGAGGAATTAAAGGGTGTCATATACCAGGCAGATCTGGGCACTTCTTATCAAAAGGTAATGCGTTTCAGTGAACTAGCTGACTTTTTGGCGCAGGCGACTGCCCCAATGAAGCGCGGAGATATTTCATTGGCATGCAGGCTCTGTAAGTGTGACCTGGTGACTCATATGGTGGATGAATTCCCCTCACTTCAAGGTAAGATGGGAGAAATATATGCCCGATTGGATGGTCATCCTGAGGAGGTTTGTGTGGCCATTCGAGAGCATTATATGCCCTTAAGGGCTGGGGGGGAATTACCAAAGTCGGTCATAGGAGCTGTGGTTGGCATAGCTGACAGAATGGACACCATAGTTGGGTGCTTTGCAGTAGGCCTTGAACCAACCGGAACGGCGGACCCTTTTGCTCTCAGGCGACATGCCCTGGCAATATTGCGGATTCTGGAAAAATTCTCAGCCCCTGTTTATTTAACAGACTTCATTGAAAAGGCCGCACAGATTCTGGAAAGGGATGTATCCTTTGACAAAAAAACAATAGTTTCTAAGGTCAATGAGTTTTTCCGGGAACGTTACAAGCAATTAATGCTGCGTAGCGGCTATGGCCCTGATGAAATTGAAGCGATCATTTCTGCTGAGTTTGACAGAATTGACTTGCTAAGGCCACGGATCGAGGCAATCAGGCGGTTTGCACAGGCGAGAGAGGAATTTGAAGGATTAGCCACCACCTTTAAGCGTGTGAAGAATATTCTTAAGAAGGCTCAAAGAAGATACGAAGTCGATCCCGGACTTTTCAAACAAAGGTGTGAGGCTGAGTTGTGGAATCTTTATCAAGCTTCCCGTGAGGGGTTGCAAGACGCTGTGAAGGAAGGAAATTATAATAGGGCCTTTGAGATGCTGAGAGATTTCAGGGCCCCTGTTAATAAATTGTTTGAGGAAGTGGAGATCCTTACCAAGGAAGATGAGCGTCTAAAGGAAAACAGATTAGGGTTGCTTCAGGCCGTTAAACAATTGTTTCTGAGGGTAGCTGATTTTTCAAAATTTTCCATCTAAAGCCAAATAGAACCATACTTGGTCAGATAGCTCACCACGTGCGGCGATTCAGTCATTTTTTCTTTACCAGGATATAGAGCTCTCCTTGATGTCTCATATGACCTGCAGCAACCTCGGCATAATGACCGCTTCCCCAGAATATATCAGCCCTGCCTGCTCCTTTGATCGCTCCTCCTGTATCCTGATTCAGTACAAAGCGCGAAAAGGGTACCCATTTTTTTATCTTTCCCTGAGAATCCAAGACGGGTTTTTTGCAGCGTATGAATCCTAGGGCTCCCTTAGGGAAGAGGCTTGCGTCTAAAGCTATGGATCTGCCAGGGGTAAGAGGGACACCAATATTACCTAAAGGTCCGTTATCAAGTATCCTGAAAAAAACATATGAAGGATTCTGCCCAAGGATTTTCTGGACCAGATGGGGGTGGTTATGCAAGAACTCTCTTATTTTCTGCATAGACATCTCTTCAGGATCTATATAACCCTTTTCGATCATATAACGTCCAATACTTCTGTAAGGGTGGCCATTGGATGCTGAGTATCCTACACAAACAGTAGTGCCATCAGAAAAAACAAGACGTCCTGAGCCCTGAATCTGCAAGAACAGTACGTCCACAGGATCTTTGAGCCATGCTATTTCCAGGTTCCTGCCTGCTAGCACCCTTCTCAGGTCAATATCCTCTCTGGAGTAGTAAGGTACAACAGTACGGCCTAGAACTCTGCCCATTAGTTTTTGGCCTTTGAACTTTTTCTTGAACAAAGAAAGATCGACGGTAACAAGGTCATCTGGCATTTCATATATGGGAAATCTATATACCTTATTCCTGACCAAGCTGGCCTCATATGTGGGCAGGAAGTATCCTGTAAAAAGGACCTTCCCGCTTGAAGGCTGTCCTGCGGCCTTCATCACAAGAAAATTTTCCATGATCTGATGTCGTAATGCTTTTGGGTCGGGATTCTGGGCTAGTAGCCTAAGAATAGTTTCTTGAGTATCAATGACCCGATAGCAGGGCACGCATTCAGGGCCGTAGAAAAAGATATGATCTGGCGGAAGTCTCCTTAAATAATAAAGGTTTCTCCGAATGGCAAGCTCTAAAGATGCTTGATCTAGATCATCCTCGAAATCGGGGAGAAAATACTTAACAGACTTAAGGGCTTCTTCAGGGGACCTTGCCTCTTTCTTGATAGCGGGATAGCAACCAAATAGGCAAAGTATTAGGCCAATCCATATCGCAGATATGACAAAAAAGGGTGCTTGTAGTTTTTTTCTTTCCGCCTTAAACATGGTCTCAGCGTCTTATGTATGTGCGAGCTCAACTTAATTACATATCTTTTGATGGCCTTATTGCTTACCCACAAACATTGAGTCTCTCTCCTTTTATAAACCCTCACCATAGGTCTAGTCTCTCCATCAAAGGAGAGGGGTTTGTGGATGGTCACGAGACTTGAGAAAGAAAAATTAATATCATCTTTTCATATGGAGGTAAACTTATTAAAATAATACCTCTCCCTTGAAGCGTCTAACAGAGTGGCGAAAATGCCATATTCAGCACAGTCTGAGGAATAGACTGTGTTTTTTTTAACACACTGCTGTTGCTTCTAGGTGAGTATGGTTTTGTATACCCTGTTTTGCCAGTATATTTAACCCGCAATTTCAGTGTGTTAATAGATATATATTAAGTTTAACTTGATATCACGTAATGTGGCATGTATTTTGCTTATAATAACGCAAAACTATTATGTGAACGGAAAGGATACTTGCGTGGACTACAGACAGAGAACGTTGAGAAGTGAAGTAAATTGCACCGGGATTGGACTCCATTCAGGCGAGAAGGTTAATATTTCCTTAAAACCAGCCCCAGTCAATACTGGAATCAAGTTTGTCAGGAAGGATCTGCCTGGTAGCCCAGTCATAGATGCACGATTTGAGAATGTAATTGATACCACTCTTGCCACTACTATTGGGCACAATGGTTGCCGTGTTTCTACTATTGAACATTTGATGGCAGCGTTATTCGGACTTGGCATTGATAATGTCATTGTGGAACTGGACGGACCAGAGGTTCCGATAATGGACGGCAGTGCCGCCCCGTTCGTGTTTTTAATAAAGAGTGCGGGTGTTCAAGATCAAGAAGAAGCGAAAAGGTTTATTCTGGTCAAGAAGCCTTTTTCGATAAAAGAGGGAAACAGGTCTATTCAGATATTTCCCTCAAAAGAACTGAAAATAACTTATACTATTGATTTCAAACATCCCTTAGTTAAAAACCAAACCTTTGAGCTTAAGTTTTCTACCAAGAATTTTGCAGAGGAAATTAGCAAGGCTCGCACATTTGGATTTCTTAAGGATGTCGAGACCCTGAAACGCAATGGCCTTGCAAAGGGTGGGTCGCTTGATAATGCCATAGTGGTAGATGAGTTTAAGATATTGAATGAGGACGGGCTGAGATATCAGGACGAATTTGTACGCCATAAAATATTGGATCTCATTGGCGATCTTTCCATAGTTGGAGCTCCAATAATAGGTCACTTTAGGGTAAAGCGGTCTGGACATTTTCTGAATCAGCACATGCTGAAAAAGTTGATGGCATCGAAACGCCACTGGAAGGTGGTCAAATTTGGACCTGAGGCTGAGGCGGGAACCGGCACATTGGAAGTCCCCACATTTGCACTGCCTGATTCAGTATTCGCCTAATATTAAACTGTCAGTATCTGTATAAAGAGGCCGTCCATGGACTTGGGTTGGATGGCCTTTCTTTTTGCTCCTTCCTCATGGCACTTTGTTCTGGCTTGCAATCCTTCATATGGTAAACTAATATCTGAAATGGGATAGGCAGTATGCTGTAACAGAGGGACTGCAAAGGATATCTGTTTTTCTAAAGTGCAAGAGTGATCTTTGATTTCAGGACCATCGCATCATGATATTGTACGAGCTAATATCCCAATAGTGAGGTAAAAAAGAGTGACTCTTCACCTTCCTCGCAGAGCTATAGTGGCCTCGGTCATACTGATTTGTCTCGGTATGTTCTTTGCACCTTGGAGCTATGCAGCTAGGAAAAAGGCAGTTATTTCAGATATAGTTCTCACAAACACAAGGGATGATCTATTATTATACTTTACTGTAAAGAACTGTTTTACGCCTAGCATAACAAAGGCGATAGAAGCAGGGATAACTACCACTTTTACGTTCATTGTTAAACTTTATGAGACCAGAAGATTCTTGCCTGACAGGTTGATATCGAATTTGAAGTTTAGGCATGAGATCAGCTATGACAGCCTAAAGAAAACGTATGCCATAAGGCTTTCTGAGCGGGATAATGGGGTGATCAAGGTCAAGGACTTTAGGACCGCCAAGAAGTTGATGGCAGAAGTTGTTGCTTTGAAACTAACAAAACTGAATAATCTAAGTAAGGGTGTACACTATCAGGTCACGATGATGGCAGAGCTGGATAAGATAAAACTACCGTTTTATTTGCACAGTATCTTGTTTTTCTTATCCCTGTGGGATTTTGAGACTGACTGGTATACGCTGGATTTCAGATATTAGTGAGTATAGCGTATTGTAAGCCATTAGGGTGCGTTAACAAATCTCACCATGAAAGATTACCAACAGGCCAGAAAGCGAGATCTTCAAAGAAGGAGAAGAGAGAGATACATAATAGCATCGCTTCTCCTCGTAATATCGGCCTTTACCTATTTGGGATCCAAAGTATTTGATCTAGGGCTTAATTTACCATTTTCAAACAGTATCCTGATCTTTGGCCTCATAAACCTCAATGTAATCCTCTTACTACTCCTGTTATTCTTGACCGTCCGCAATCTCGTAAAGCTACTCTTTGAGCGGCGGAAAAACATAATGGGGGCCAAGCTCAGGACCAAATTGGTCGTGGCCTTTGTTAGCCTTTCTCTCCTTCCAACCATCATACTGTTTTTTGTTTCAGTGCAATTCATATCATCCTCCATAGAGTACTGGTTTAACCTTCAGATTGAGCAATCGCTGAAGAAGTCCTTGGAGGTTGGGCAGGATTACTATAACCAATTAGGCGAAGAGATACTGGCCTTTGGTAATAATTTGAGCAGGGTGATCACTTACGAGGGCTACATGTTGGTGTCCAAGAAAGACCAGCTTGACCGATATGTCAACGAAAAGCGGAAGGAATACCGAATTGCATCCCTGCGAGTCTACTCGGGCAAACTGGCCGAGCGGTCGGTATCAATTGATCATAAGATTGACTTGAGCGGCTTTTCAGTTCCTGGGGCGGATATTCTGAGGCAGACCTTCGAGAAAGGCACAGACAGAAAATATATTCAATCTTCTCCGCATGGGGATCTGATTACCGGAATAATTCCCATATTTTCGAGAACAGAGTCAAAGGCGGTGGTAGGGCTTATTACACTAAGCAGATTTGTACCGGGCAGCGTGGTTAACCGGCTTAAGGCAGTGTCAAGGGGGCTTCAGGAATATAAGCAGCTCAAGATGTTAAAGAAGCCTATAAAAATAAGCCACCTCATCACCCTCTCAATAGTGACCTTGCTTATTATTTTCTCTTCAATCTGGTTTGGTTTTTACCTGTCGCAGGAAATAACAGTCCCGATCAAGGAACTGGCTGAAGGGACAAACAGGATTGCTTCAGGAGACTATGACTTTTTTATCGATCTGGAGGCCAAGGACGAGATAGGGTTGCTAGTGAACTCTTTCAATAAGATGACAGCCGACCTCCGGCAGAGCAAGAAAGAGTTAGAGGAGGCCAATGAGGAGTTACGCAAAACCAACCTAGAGCTTGAGCAGCGCAGGGCATATATGGAAATAGTTCTGGCGAATGTTGCGGCCGGAGTCGTGTCTGCAGACCGGGAAGGCAAGATACTCACCATCAACAAATCAGCAGAAAAGATGCTGGGTGTGGATGCGAGGCAACTGATAGGCAGGCATTACCACGACGTGCTCTCCCAAGAGTATATCGAGATCATGGATCGGTTCCTCTCAGATAGGGGATTGTTTAGAAAAGGGTTTCTGAAGAAAGAGATTAGGGTAGCCGCTTCTGACAGGTCTTTGATCCTCTTGCTTTCCCTCAATGTTCTTAGGGATGAACATGGGAAATACCTCGGTCTAGTGGCGGTATTCGAGGATGTAAGTGAGATCGAAAAGGCCCAGAGAATGGCTGCATGGCGCGAAGTGGCAAGGAGAATAGCACATGAGGTAAAGAACCCTCTTACACCAATACAGTTATCTGCTCAAAGACTGAGAAAACGCTATGGGGAAAAGATTGGAAAGGATGATGGCCAGGTGTTTGAAGAGTGCACCAGCATGATCATCAGGCAGGTGGAGGAGCTTAAGCGTCTGGTGGATGAGTTTTCCAATTTTGCAAGGATGCCCGCCGCAAATCCGATTCCTTCAGATATAAAAAAAATCATCCGCGAGGCACTTACCCTCTATCGTGAGGCTCACAAGGAAGTGAACATTGAGTTTCACGACAACCAAGAGGTTCCTATCTTTAACCTGGACAGGGAACAGATGAAGAGGGTGATGATAAATCTACTTGATAATGCCATCGCAGCAGTGGAGGAGAAAGGGAACATTGTAGTGAGCCTTGATTATGATTCTTTACTCCAAATGGTTAGGATTGAGGTGGCTGATGATGGCAAAGGCATACCTCCAGAACATAAGATGCGCCTATTCGAACCGTACTTCTCCACTAAGAAACATGGGACTGGGTTGGGTCTTGCCATAGTGAACACTATTATTACGGACCACAATGGCTTCATCCGAATACAAGATAATGAGCCTAAGGGCACCCGCGTAATTATTGAACTGCCGGTGAGAAAGTAATGCTGATCTATCATTTTCTGTGGACTCTAATTGGCGGCCCACTATTTCTTGGCTGCCAATTTTATAAGAATCCAAGATTGCGAGAAAGGCTCGCATTTAAATTCCCTACGCTCTCCCTTAAGAGCGGGAGCATATGGGTGCACGCCTTGTCAGTGGGTGAGGTCAAGTCAGCTCTTCCTCTTGTGAGCAGAATTGTCCAAGAGTATCCAGAAAGAGATTTGGTTTTTAGCTCCACTACAGTCCAGGGTCTTGAGCTTGCGAGAAAAGAGCTGGGAAGAAAAACAAGTGCTGTGGTGTGCATGCCGCTCGATTTCTGGTGGTCCAGTCGGCGCGTGATCAGGTGGTTGAGACCGGATCTTTATGTGGTGGTGGAAACCGATTTGTGGCCAGGCCTGCTACATTGTCTAAAATCAACAGGTGCCGCATCAATCCTCGTAAATGGAAGAGTCTCAGAGAGTACTTTTAGGTCTTATTCTAGGGCACCCTATTTGGCGCGGCAGCTATTTGCCGACTTGAGATATTGTCTAATGCAGAGCTATCAGGATCGAGAGAGGTTGGTGCGGATTGGAGTGCCCTCAGAGAAAGTGATAGATACAGGGAATATAAAATTTGATCATACCTATAGCGCCATAGACAGCGAAGAAAAGGCCGCTTGGATTGATCGGTTTGGTTTGTCTCCTCAGGCCCTAATATGGGTGGCTGGAAGTACCCATGGGAAAGAATCTGAATTGATACTGGATGTATTTGTTCGCCTTCGGAGCTCCTATCCTAAACTGGCACTTATTTTGGCACCCCGAAAAATTGAAGAGTCTGCATTAATAGTGAGACTAGCAAGGCAAAAGGGGCTCACTTGCATACGGAGATCCGAGGCAAGTGGCAATGTGAAAGACCCACAGGTAATAGTGCTAGATACCATTGGCGAGCTCAGCAGAACGTATGGCCTAGGACATATAAGCTTCGTGGGAGGAAGTCTTGTTGCGTTTGGTGGTCATAACCTTCTAGAGCCGGCCAGTTTTGGCCTTCCTGTCTTGTTTGGTCCACATACCCAAAACTTTGCGTGGATGGCAGAGGCACTGGAAAAGGCCAATGGAGGGCTTCGCGTTAGGGATGGTAATGAACTGTTCTCCTTGATGTCACGGCTCATTTGTGAGCCCGAGATGAGGGCGCAAATTGGTGAAGCAGCGCGGGCCTTTGTAGTTAAGAATCGAGGAGCACTTGATAGAGCCATGGCCTACATAGCCACATGCCTCAAAAAAGAGAGGACAGTTGCCTGATGTATACTCACGGAGTTGATTGGAGACGAATTCATGAGCTTCTGTCCAGATTCCCATTTTCTGGTGTGCTCGTGGGTGCCTCTTTGCTATACGGATTGGCAACTATGGTGAGGATGGGATTTTACAAACATGGTATTATCAACCAGAGAAGCCTTCCGGGTTTTGTGCTAAGTGTGGGAAACATCACCACGGGGGGCACGGGTAAGACCCCAGCTGTTATGATGCTTGCACAATGGGCAAAGCAGGAAGGATACTCAGTGTGTGTACTTTCCAGGGGCTACGGAGGGAAATATTCTCAAAAGGTGGTAGAGGTGAGTGATGGAGTTAAAATCAAAGTGCCATGGGAGCAATGCGGCGATGAGCCATATCTTTTGGCAAGCAGGCTAAAAGGTGTACCTGTGGTTGTATCCAAAAGGCGATACTCTGGAGGCAGTTATGCAGCAAAGAGATTCGAGTCAAATTTTTTTATCCTAGATGACGGCTTTCAGCACATACAACTCGTTAAAGATTTTGACCTTGTTCTTATGGATTCAAAAAACCCCTTTGGAAATGGCCACCTTTTGCCTTGGGGTCTACTGCGCGAGCCAAGGGGGGCAATTGGCCGCGCACATGCCATAATCTTTACGGGCGGTGAGTATGGGTCAGGCGGGGTTGACCGCTTAGAATTAATAGAATCGTTTGGAATCTCTTATTTTTCGGGATGTCACCTTCCAGAAGCCTTTTTCATTCCTGCCATTGGAGCCAAATATGAACCTGGCTTTCTCGCTGGAAAAAAGGTAGTGGCTTTTGCAGGT
>CAZDVV010000010.1:0-32543 GCA_964508875.1 uncultured Desulfobacteraceae bacterium
GCTTCTGCTTTGAGTACAGAGGACATAGCAAAGGCATCGACCCTCGAAGAAATCCTGAAAAGGGGAGAGCTACGTGTAGGACTCGAGGCAGGGTACCAACCTTTTGAGATGCAGGACAAAAAAGGAAATATTGTCGGGTTTGACGTAGATATGGCCTACGAGCTCGGCAAGGCCATATTCGGTAAAGGGGGAGAGAAAAAAGTAAAGATCATAAATACTGCATGGGAAGGTATCATACCTGCTCTTATGACCCACAAATTCGACATCATCATGTCCGGCATGACAATCCTTCAGAGCCGCAACCTAAAGGTCAATTTCTGTGACCCTTATTACTTTATTGGTCAGTGCCTCCTTGTAAATAAGAAAAACAAAGGAAAAATCAAAAGTTACAAGGATCTAAACAAAAAAGGCATTATAATAACCACCAAGCTTGGAGTAACCGGACAGTTCACCGCTGAGAGGCTTATGCCCAAGGCCACTCTTAGGCTGTTTAAGACAGAGGCTGAGGGTGCTCTCCAGGTGGCCAACGGCCTTGCTGATGCCTTTATCTATGATGAGCCCCAGGTACGGGTATTTGCGGCCAAGTATAAGGCCACATGCTTCGGTATATTTGAGCCCCTTACCTATGAGCCTCTGGGATGGGCCATAAGGAAAGGTGATCCGGATTTCTTAAATTTCCTGAATAACTTCCTGCGCCAGGTCCGGGGAGATGGTCGATGGGAAAAGCTGAAACAGAAATGGATGGTTGATTATATCGAAAAGGTAGCAAGAGAGCAGTAACGTAATGACAGAAGGGGAGCTTTTAGCTCCCCTTTAAAATGAGGAGGTACAATTTGGTATTCACCAAACGATCATTTATTACGTTGGGAATTCTCTCCCTTTTCTTAGCAAGTGCCTACTACTTTTTTGTTAGCAAAGGGATTACCTACATTTGGCACTGGGAGAAAATCCCCGAGATGCTATTCTATTATGGCACCAAGACACCCGAAGAAACGACACCCCATATCCATCTTGGGGTCTTGATGATAGGCTTCGTGCTTACTGTCAAGATCTCCATAGTCGCCATAATATTTGCCATTATACTGGGCACCATCGTGGGAATTGCAAGGCTTTCCGGCGAACCGGTAACCAGGGGTATATCCATGGCATTTGTGGAGTTGATCCGCAACACCCCTCTGCTGGTCCAAATCTATATCATATACTTTTTCGCCGGCTCACTGCTGAGGCTGTCAGCTTTTGCTGCAGGCACTGCGGCCCTAGCCATATTCGAAGGTGCTTATGTGGGTGAAATTGTCCGTGCTGGAATCCAGTCTATACACAAAGGCCAAATGGAGGCTGCAAGGTCGCTGGGAATGACCTATGCACAAGCCATGCGCCACATAATTCTGCCCCAGGCGTTCAAAAGAATAATCCCACCCTTGGCGGGTCAGTTTATTTCTCTCATTAAAGACTCCTCGTTGGTCTCGGTTATTGCATTGGCTGATCTCATGTTCCAGGGACAGCAGGCCGTAGCCAGGACTTACTATGCGTTTGAGATTTATTTTACCGTCGCATTCCTTTATCTTGTAATGACATTCACTCTCTCCATGGCGACCCAATATATTGAAAGGAGGCTTGCCATCAGTGATTAAGGTAAAGAATGTTTTCAAGACCTTTAGATTACCTAACAGAAAAGATGTAAAGGCCCTTGTCAACTTCTCCACCCATATAAGGAAAGGGGAAGTGGTTGTCATAATTGGACCAAGCGGGTCAGGTAAAAGCACCTTCCTAAGGTGCCTAAATCGACTTGAGGATATTGATTCAGGTGAGATCATAATCGACGGCGTTAATATCTATGACAAGAATGTCAATATTAACAAGATCCGTGAAGAAGTTGGGATGGTGTTTCAGCTCTTTAACCTCTTCCCCCATAAGACCGTTCTAGAAAACGTGATCCTTGCCCAGGTTGTTGTGAGGAAACGAGATAAGAAAGAGGCCGTTGAGATAGCAAGAGAGCTTTTGAAGAAAGTCGGTATCTTAGAGAAAGAAAACGTGTATCCCTCTCAGCTTTCCGGAGGCCAGCAACAAAGGGTAGCAATCGCCAGGGCCTTGGCTATGCAGCCCAAAATAATGCTTTTTGACGAGGCCACATCCGCACTGGACCCCGAAATGATCGGAGAGGTCCTTGACGTAATGAAGACCTTAGCCAGGGAAGGTATGACCATGGTGGTGGTGACCCATGAGATGGGCTTTGCCAGAGAGGTCTCCGATAGAGTTATCTTTATGGACGGAGGGCAAATAGTGGAAGAAGGCACGGCCGAGCATTTCTTCAGAAATCCAACCCACAAAAGAACCAAGCTATTCTTGAGTCAAATTCTCTAGAGTATAAATTATGCAATCAGCTCAGGGATGTGTTTTTTCTCAGCAATTCAAATACTGGTTGTACTCTAGTACCTTTACCAATGCACAGAATGCCGACACATAGAAAACGCCGAATGGCTAGAAACTGAAGGCAGAAATTCACATCCCTTCCCATCAACAACAAGTCTGTGCTTAGACAAAAAACGGGTTTGTCAACCTTTCCCTTCCTATAGTGGATGGGGGCCCGTGGCCGGGGTACACCCTCAGTTCATCACCCAGCGGGAATATCTTTTCTCTCACTGCCGTGATGAGCTGCGAATGGCTTCCCCCTGGGAAATCCGTCCTTCCCACTGAACCAGCAAATAACGTATCCCCAGTAAAAACAGCCCCTGGGGCGTGAAAACATACACCACCAGGGCTGTGGCCTGGGGTGTGCAACACTTGAATCGTGTAACTTCCCACTGTGAAGATCTGTCCATCATGGAAATTTCCATCTACCGGAAAGTCCAAGGCTGGTTCATCCAAGGAATGAATCCATACAGGTGCTCCGGTTATCCTTTTCAACTCCCTTGCACCACCCGTATGGTCAAAATGTCCATGGGTTAGAAAGATATATTTGATCCTGAGGCCTAATCGGGAGATTTCTTGAACTATTCTGAAGACCTCATCCCCAGGATCTATTACAAGGCCTTCAAGGGTATTCTTGCATCCCAGTATGTAGCAATTGGCCCGGTACGGCCCGACTGGCAACATTCTCAACATAACGTGTGTTCCTCCATTTATTACATAATATTTCTTGATCAAACTAAACTCCCTTGAGCTCAAGTCAAGGTGTATGGGACAGTAAGCCCCGGCAATTGGGTGCAAGCGCCCCGCTGTTGCCCATGAATCAATAGACATTGACAGTGCAACAAAACGGTGATAAGTAAATTTTTTAAATTAGTTGCCGATAATATAGTATTCATCCTTAGTTACAGTTTATATACACTTAGACATCACAGCGACACCCTACCAAAGGACACAAGGCCAAAGGATACGGCGGGAAGGACGGTACGTGAGGAAAAATACAGCCTATGCTTCACTAATTCCCTATGTGCAGCATTCCTCTGCATACCTTGCCATATCTCTTCGCTCAAATGACAATGATGAATTGGAACGTCTGTCAAACCCTTTTGTTGTTGTGGATGATTCCTCGGCCATAGGCAGGTTGCTTCATGCCCGATTTGTAACTGATGGGGCAAGCACCATCCAAGAACTATCCTTATTCGTGCAAAGGAATCAATATCACGTTGCCCCTAACTCCCTTGAGCCGTTAACCAACAGGCGTATCGCATCTTTGTGGCAAAAGGCCTTTGACGTATACCTATCACGATCTGATTCAGGACTCATAAGGCTCTCAGCCCTAACGGACGATAATGGTGGTCTCAACACCTTCTCACCACTGTTTTTTTGCAAGTTCAGACGGCTTTTTTTTGAACCCCCTTGTCCAAGGTGCGGCAATCCACTAACACAGTGCGAAGACGATGGCATCCTTGACTCTGCTGGACTGCCTTCCTTTTCCTCTAGCCTTCATCGTTACCTTTATTGCGAGGATTGCTATAAAGGCGGGGAAGGACTTTTTTATGTGTATGACAGGGAGATGGAAGATTCACAGATGGTAAGGGATAGATGGGAGCTCATCAATAGCTTTTCATCCCTTCTTGACAATCCGGCTAACCATGAGCACCTACCTTGCAAGGCATGCGATAAAAGGGAAGAATGTTTTGGAGCAAAAAACAAGGCTTCATCTAGAATATCTATCTTTTCATTCTACCCTTTTCATATGCTTCCATTTGAGGCCATGAACATTCATTGTACGGACTTCCTTGCCCTTCTCTCGGGAGCAAGTTCTGAGGAAATTGTATCCACCCTGCCCCCTGCCCATATCCGAGTATCAAAGGTATTGGATGTCCAACACAATATGGAAAAACACCCCCCCTTCTTTTTTGACGCTGAAAAACAGTTTTTGGAACTACTGTACCTGAAACTTGTATTTTTGAGACAGTTAGCGGACTGGATTGTGACATTGCCTTTGGAAGACCTGAGCCCCTTGAGCTCCTTTTCCATTGACAGCTTCTGGGTAAACTTGCCCGAACCTGTTGATACGTTACCATATTTTTGGAATTTCAAGCTGAAACCTCACGGTCTAATCGCTTCCAGTGAAGGTAGGAGTTTTCCGGCTCACCGAGCTCTCGAGTCCAAGACCGATTTTCTCGCTCTGGCCTGGTTTTTTGTGATGTTGCGAAATGCGAAACAGGATATGGAGAAGGTGCTCGAATATTTGAATTCCATGTTTATCGACGGGGCACCCTTGTCGACTGAAGCGTTTTTGGAAAGAATAGAATCCTCATTTTCTTATAAATTTGGACCGCAGTCCATTTTCTGGAATCCTCAAGAGATAGAAATACCAGAGCATTATAAAGCCTTGTGGAAGTCATGCATGGAGCTAGGCTGGAGACTCACAAGGGCCAGGTTTGACGATACATCGAGATCCAGCAATGTGGATTATTGGATCGCCGAAATTGAAGGACTAATCAAGAGTGTGAAAAAGGACCTTTTTGCCTCTATGCCTTCCACTGCTGGGCCTATTGAGGTCTCAAAAGAAGACATTGTTCTAGACAAGCAGATTGGGGTGGTGCTTACAGGTATTGCTGCCAAGTGGGAATCCGAACTCCTTGAATCCATTCGCCTTCCAAAACAAGATCTTCCCCAACCTACTGCACCCCCGGAACGGGAGGCAGAGGAGGAATATGAGTTGCCCCAACAACAGGACATCCCTGCATTAGAAGAGACCATCATTGTTGCCCCTGGAGCAACGGAGCCTCCTCCAGCCCACGAGGTCTCCCCTCCTGTACAGGAACAACCCCCTGGACAAGAGGAAATACCAGAGACGGTGATCTTCTCCTCACCGGGTTCAGGCCCTGAGTCAACAACCGAGACTACCCCTCCTTCGGCCGAACCAAAGCCCTATGAGCCCCCATCACAACAGTCTCAGGACAAGGAATTTGAAAAAACACTGTCCTTGCTTGATCAGGAATTGCTAGATCTGGTGGACGAAACCCCCGCTGCAAAAAAGGAAAAACCCTCTACCCAGCCCGCTCATGACGAAGAAGAGAAGCTCAAACAAGAAGAAGAAATACCTGAAACCGTCATAATCAAGCCTGACGATTAGGTAAAATCAGGCAGCCTTTTTATTAAGGAGTTATGGAAGCCCAAGATTTAGCTCAAAAGATCAGGGAACGATACAGGGCCAATCCTGACAGTACGGGTACCGATCTAGAAAAGTTTCTAGAAGAGCTTCTTTCAGAGAAAAGGCCAGAGGAGCGCCTAGCCATTGTGAGGGCCCTTGCGAGGGAATTTTCTGGCCACGCCCCTTCTGCCAGCATATCCCAGGAAGTGGAAGGTTCAATACTTCAAGAACTGTTCACCAAGGTTCTTGGGAAAAGGCTTCCAGATGAGACAATCCCCACCAAAGAAATGGCTGAGCGCTTGGCAGAAGCTCTTAACACGGTTTTTGACTCCCTTAATCAGTTGGTCCGAGGTATCAATGCAACGCTTATAGGCAACCAGCCCATGGGAGACGAGACCATACGTTTTGTGATCGGTTCCCAACTGGGTGGAGAGGATGCTAACACTTCACTCAATGACTATATTGATCAAATCAAAGAGGCCTTCTCTATTGCACACAAGGCATTTCAAGAGGCAGCCAAAACCAAATTCAAGGAAATCCTTTCAGAATTGGATCCTGAAAAACTGGAAAAATCCATGGAAGGTGGTATAAAATTTGGTCCATTACGAAAGGCAGAATTGTTCGATATGTACAAAGAGAAGTTCCACACCCTCAGGAACTGGTTAGATACAGGCCTTCTTATGGAGGCAACATTAAGGGAATTTGAAAAGATATGCCAAAAACTCTATTCTGAAAAAAGGGGGACAAAATGAGGAAGATCGGTGGATTCTTGTCTGTTCTCGCTGCACTGTTGATAGTGGTATCATGCGCCAGCAAACCCTTACCGCCCCCCCAGTTTACCTATGGCAAGGGCGGTATTATGCTGCACCTAAAAGCCGATCCCCAGTTGAATTTGTATCAGGGCAGCTCTCACACACTCCTTATATGCACCTATCAATTGCGAGACCCCAATGGATTTAATCAACTCTCAGGCGACGAGGATGGGCTTTATAAGCTGTTAGAATGTACCCCTTTTGATGGCTCTGTGACAAATGTGAAAAGGCTAATAGTCCAACCCGGCCAAGACATTTCTTTTACACTGGATCGTGCCGAAGGCACAAGATATGTAGGTTTTATAGCCGGTTACTCCCAGCTTAGTAAAGAAAATATTGTCCGTCTCTTCAAGATTCCAGTGATAGTAGAAAAAAAGGGCCTCTTGCGAACCACCAAAATTCAAAAACCTGGCCCCTTGAATCTTGAAATTCTGCTGGGTCCCCAAGGTATTAAAGAGGTCAAGAACCTAGGGGCCACGAAGAAATAACAAGGCACAAACCATAAGGAGGAGATGTGGACAGGCACAGACCCCTTTTCTGGCACCAGGGGCTTTTTTTACAACCCCAACACTTCCAGCATCAGGACCTTCATACCAAAAGCCTCCTAGAGCCCTTCCTGACCTATATGGCCCCCCATTTTTGGGGCGTGGGTTCGTGCCATATTGCGGAGGCCGCTTTGGGCAACCGTTCTTTTCAGGTCACAAAAGGTGAATTTGTATTCCCCGATGGCACCTATGTTATTGTGCCTCAGAATGCCTTAGTGGAGGCACGGCCATTTGACGAGGACTGGATAGAAGGGGACCGACCTCTCATGGTATATTTGGGGCTAAAGAAATGGGATGAGACCGGTGACAACGTGACTGTATTATCCTCCCTGAACAATCTTTCTCAGGTTACTACAAGGTTTGTCACTGCAGCAGATCCAGAAGAAACCCGGGATCTCCATCAATCAGGACCCAATGCCCAGCTAAAAGGTCTATATTATCATCTTAAGGTATTCTGGGCCACTGAGATGGACCAGTTGGGTGATTACGAACTTGTCCCCGTTGCCCAATTGGAAAGGGATGCAGAAATCATACACCTTTCAGAACGTTTTATACCCCCCAGTTTGTGTATTCAGGCCTCAGACACACTTGCCAATATGATCCGAGAGATCAGGGACCAAATCGCCAGCCGCGCCCATCAATTGGAACAGTACAAATCCCAGAAAGGCATTCAAACAGCCGAATTCGGGACAAGAGATATGGTGTTTTTGCTTGCCCTGAGGTCACTCAATCGTTACGTGCCATTACTTTATCACATCACCGAGGCGGAGAGGGTACATCCCTGGGAGGTATATGGCTTACTCAGGCAGCTTATAGGAGAATTGTCTAGCTTCTCATCTGAAGTCAACGTGAAGGGGGAAACTGAGGATGGGGATGTGCTACTAAGGCCTTACGATCACAGAAACCTAGGAGACTGTTTTTACAGGGCCCAGGGTCTCATAATAAGACTATTGGATGAGATTACGGCCGGGCCCGAGTATATCATTAGGTTAGAATACGACGGCACCTATTTCGCAGCAGAACTCTCACCTGCCATATTTGAGGGAGGCAATCGATATTATCTGGTGGTAGAAACAGACGAAGATCACGAGGCAGTAAGGGAGTCCCTTGAGACGGTGGCAAAACTCGGTGCCCGAGAGTCTTTACCCATTCTCATTGCAAGGGCACTGCCTGGGGCGAGACTGCAGCACCTTGCCTTACCCCCTCAAGAACTCCCCCGCCGTTCAAAAAGTATTTATTTTCAAATAGATCACCACGGCGACCAGTGGGCACCTGTTGAGAAGGGGCACAATATAGCCCTTTACTGGGATGATGCGCCTGAAGATATAAAGGTGGAATTGATGGTAGTGGCGAGGTCATGACTATGAGACTAAGTGACTGTTTTGCCGATCTGATTGCCTATCTAAGCTATTTCCTGAGGACAGTGGAGCGCAAACAACCCCCTTACGATCAGGTACGGCATGAAATTGAACGACTCCTTGGAGAAAGTGAGTCTTGCCTGAAGCAAGGAGCCTTTTCGGCCGAGGATTATGATCAGGCACGCTTTGCGGTCTGTGCATGGATAGATGAGGCCATATTGAGCTCCCCGTGGAAGGAAAAGCTGAATTGGCAAAAGCAGCAGCTACAGCGCATTTATTATAATACGACCGACGCAGGAGAGCTCTTTTTTGAGAGACTCAACAGCCTGGGTCTCCATCAAAGGGACGTAAGAGAGGTTTATTATCTCTGTCTGGCCATGGGCTTTACTGGCCGTTATATCCAAGAAGGCGACCAATATCTTCTGGATCAACTGAGGGCATCCAACCTCAAATTATTGCTTGGCAGTTCTGTGGAACTGCCCAGTTTGGAGCGGGCCGAACTCTTTCCAGGAGCTTACCCCCCCGAGACGGCCGAGGCAGAACCTATCAAAGCAAAAGGTGGTCTCTCAATGTTTACTATCATCGCCGGCGCTGCGCCGGTGGTGCTGTTTGGCGTGCTGTACTGGGTTTTTCATTTCATACTTTCAAGCGTAGGAGATAGTTTTCTGACGACGGTGCCGTAAATGAAAGACATAATAGTGAAAATGGCCAAGGTCGCTCTGGTTCTGGTGGTGATTCTTCTCCTCCTGCTGGGAATCTTTATCCTTGTTACAGCCATGGATTGGCCATGGTGGACAGGAGGTTTTGTCCTTTTAGGAGTTGTAAGTCTGTTTTTTCTGTTACTCTTTTTCAGAAAAATATGGCTAAGGCGCAAGGAACAGCGTTTTGTCGATCAGATTATTGAGCAAGACAACGCGCGCCTCAGGGCAATGGATGAGAAGGAGCGAGAACGCTCAAAGGAATTGCAGCAACGATGGAAAGAGGCCATAGACACACTAAGGCGTTCCCATTTACGCAAGTATGGGAATCCATTGTATGTTCTTCCTTGGTACATGGTAATTGGAGAAAGCGGCTCTGGAAAAACCACAGCCATTAAGGCGGCCAATCTTTCCTCCCCTTTTGCCACCATGACCCAGACCTCTGGTATCTCTGGCACAAAGAATTGTGACTGGTGGTTCTTTGAGCAGGCCATCGTTCTTGATACCGCAGGGCGTTACGCGATTCCGGTTGATGAGGGAAGGGATAAAGAAGAATGGAAAAAATTTCTAAATCTTCTCAGGAAATATAGAAAAAAAGAGCCCCTTAATGGCCTCATCGTTACCATCCCTGCTGACAAGCTACTGCAAGCAGACACCGCAAGCCTAGAGGAAGACGGCAGGGCCATACGGCAAAGAATTGATGAGTTAATGCTGGCCCTGGGAACAAAATTCCCTGTCTATGTCCTTGTCACAAAATGTGACCTTATCCAGGGCATGACCCAGTTTTGCGATAACCTGCCAGAGGAAACCCTCTCACAGGCCATGGGTCTGGTGAACAGGGATTTTTCAAAAGATGCCTTGTCTTTTTTGGCCCACGCCGTAGACACTATTGCTGAGAACCTGAGAGATTTGAGATTGTTGCTTCTCGAAAAGTCTGCCAGACCAGTGGACCCTGGCCTTTTGCTATTCCCTGAAGAGTTCGAGAATGTGAGAGACGGCCTTAAGGCCTTTGTGCAGGGTGCCTTCCAAGAAAACCCATATCAGGAAACGCCTCTGTTGAGGGGACTATATTTTAGCAGTGGCCGGCAAGAGGGCACACCTTACTCGCACTTTCTCAATGCCCTTGGTCTTATTGATGAAAAGGAGGTTCTCCCTGGTACCAACAAAGGACTCTTCCTCCATGACCTCTTTGCCAAGATCCTGCCTCGCGATCGGGGACTGTTTGCCCCGACTCAGAGGGCTATTGAATGGTCTCGCCTCACTAGAAACCTTGGCCTTGTGGCATGGATTACCTTTGTAATGGCCCTTTGCGGACTGCTGGGTTTTTCCTTTGTAAAAAACCTTAGAGTAATCAGACAGGCATCACAGGAATTTTCTAAATCGCCTGTGTTGAAGGGAGAGGTAATTTCCGACGTTGTTACCCTTGACCGCTTCAGGCAGGCAATACTGGCAATGGAGGCACAAAACAAAGACTGGTGGTTGCCCCGCTTTGGCCTTACTGAAAGCAAGTCTGTAGAAAAGCAACTGAAAAAGAAATTTTCCGTCCAGTTCAAAAGGGCCTTTCTAGCCCCCCTGGACAAGCAATTCACCGAAAGGTTGGCAGAGTTTACCGCTCAGACTCCACCAGGCACTCTTGCAACCCACTTAGCTTTGCTGATCAGAAGGATCAATTTGCTGCATGCACGCCTCAAGGGGGCGGAGATTGAGTCCCTTTTTGCAATGCCTGATCCCCCATATGATGCGCTGATTATGTCGCCAGACAAGAAGATCCTTCCCGAGATCGAAAAAAAATTGGCAGGTCTCTATCTATACTACCTGCTTTGGACCGACGATACAGCGTCACTCAATAAAGAACTCACCACCTTTCAGGAGTGGCTAGGGCATCTGCTAAAGCTTGAGGGTGCAACTCTCAAGTGGCTGATCCCACTGGCAAACAGCCAAAAGATACTCACACCTGTGACCTTCCAAGACTACTGGAAAGGTAGCAACGAGATTCCCGATGCAATAACGATTGAACCCGCCTATACTCGCAAGGGGAAGAAATTCATAGAAAGTTTCATGAAGGAACTGGAAGCTGCCTTACCCGACCCGGGTCCTCCACTGATTGCAAAACAGAGAAATGCCTTTGACGCCTGGTACAACAAGCAATATCTGGACAAATGGCAGGTCTTTTGTCTGCACTTTCCAGAAGGCTCCGAGGCCCTCAAGGGCAAGGAGGAATGGCAACGTATGGCCTCAAAAGTAGCAAGACAAAAAGGGCCTTTCACCTCACTGCTTGACCGCCTTCCAGGGGAGCTGGAAGGATTTTACAACCTCGCTATAACCCCCCCATGGGTAAAGCTCGTTAGCAGGTTTCAGGGCGTAAAGGCAGAGGCAAAGAGGTTGGAGAGCTTAAAAGAGAAGAGCTCCCTAGCCAAGGTTACATCAAAAGGAAGAAAGCTTGTTACAAGAGTGGAAAGGGCACTGACCCGGGCGGGCAAGGGCAAGTCTGTAGAAGAACAGCTCGGTGCTGCCAAGGCCTATCTCAATTACAAAAAGGCACTATCTGAGCTTGCAGACATAGCCGCTTCTAGGAAAGTCGCCTTCCAACAAGTCGCAAAAGTTTTCAGCGAAGACATGGCCGAGAGCAATTCCCCATTTGTGCTTGCCCACAAGGCCCTGCTAGATCTCAAGACTTACATGGGAGAACAAAACAAGGGCGAAGAGCCACTGTGGAGTGTCATTTCAGGGCCTTTTATCTTCCTGTGGAAATACGCCAGGACTGAAGCAGGTTGCCATCTGCAGACCCTCTGGGAAAAGAAGGTGCTCGTGGAAATCCAGGGGGTACAAAACCGCAGGACCCTTAACCAACTACTTCTGGGCAAAGGGGGTCTTGCCACTGGCTTTGCCAAATCCGAAGCAGGTCCGTTCCTTAGTAGAAGCCTCAAGAAGGGGTATTATGCAGTGGAGGCATTGGGTGGCCGAATTCCCTTTGAGCAGTCTTTTCTACGTTTTCTTACAAAAGGGGCTGCTGCGGCCAGGCCCATTAAGCAGAGTTACAATGTCAGGATAACCGCCCTGCCTGTTGACACAAATAAAGAGGCGTCTGTGAAACCCCACGCGACCCATCTTAAAATTCAGTGCGCGGATAAGACCAAGAGAATTGATAATTACCAGTTTCCGGTTCGAAAAACCGTGAAGTGGTCTCCATCATCATGTGGTGATGTAATACTTGAAATCGACGTTGCTAACCTCAAGTTAATAAGAAAGTACACCGGATACAATGCCTTTGCAAAGTTTCTCATGGATTTTCGTTATGGCCAAAAGACCTTTAAGCCAAGTGACTTTCCTGAGCAAGAGCCTGCATTGAAAAGGCTCGGTATACGTTTCATAAGGGTAAACTACCAATTGAGGGGACACAAGCCGGTATTGAGACTACTGGCCAAGGCGCCCAAGCGGGTGCCCAATAAGATTACTAGATGTTGGGACTAGGCAAAAGCAGGTCAACCTGGAATTGGGTGGTACATGGCAAACACCCTTGTGCCAGGGACTATGTGACCATAGGCCGTGATGATGCCCTGTCACAGGCGTTCTCCGGCTGGATGGACAAGGGCTATGAGGCCATGGGGGCCGCAATCAAAAAGGATAACATGGCACGTTCTTGGAGATTTTGGGCCAAGCCTCCCAAGGGAGACCTGCTTGTGGTTGGAATCGTTAGGGATAGCTGTGATGCCATTGGAAGGCCTTATCCCCTTATGATGATCGGAACAGGATCCATACCTGAGTGGCAGAACCGATGGCATCTTTTGCCTTACGCATGCAATGGCACATGGACCCAAATGGAACAACTTGCTGCGCGTAGATATGAAGACACGTCTCGTTTCCGAGACGAATTGGGAAATATCGGGCCACCTCAACCTGATTGGAAAAGTTACGACCAAGAGATAAATCAGGTTATTGAAAAGGCCACCAGAGACAGCGCAATGGATAGGATCAAGAAAACGGTCGCATCCCTGGTTGACCTTGCCGAGTTTATTGTGCCTATGGATACGGCAGGGTTTGACAGTGTCTTTTCACTGCTAAGTCTGTGGCACACTGTTATTAAGGCGAAGTACTCTAGGTCACCAAGTGCCGTGTTCATGGGTGGGACAAGCACGCATACTTATCTGGCAGCCTATGGAAGGGCCCTATCCGTAGGGGACTTCGCAACCCTGTGGTCAGTGCAAAACAAAGAGGAATAGTGGAAATGGAACTGACTGATCTTGGCAAAACACCCATCAGCGAAGACTCACCTACCGGTTCTGATGTGAGGTATGAACCAGAGTTTGAGGAACTTCAGGCCGAAATTGATAAACTGTCTTCTGTAACTGCTGAAGGTGGTCCTGATTGGAAAAAGGTGGTCGGCCTTTCCTCCCAAATCTTGGAGCAAAAGTCTAAGGATCTCTTGGTGGCAGCCTACCTTGCCGCAGGACTCCTTCAAACCCAAGGGCTCAATGGATTGGCCATTGGCTTTCAGGTCTTTGCGGACCTTCTAGAAGGCTTTTGGGATAAACTTTTTCCGCCAAAAAAGAGAATGAGAGGCAGACGTGCTGCCATAGAGTGGCTGATAGACCGCTCGGAAACCGTGCTTGGCCAGATGGAAAATGAAACAATTGAGGCAGAAACCGCTGAAGCCCTGGTTGAGCATTTGGGCCGGATTGATAATTTCTTGCGTGAAAACATAGAAGAACCTCCGTCGGTTACATCAATAGCTCGCTTTGTTGAGGAGCATAAGGCCAAACCCAAAGAGGCCGCAGTACAACAAGAACAAACCCCATCTACGGCCCAATCAGCCCCCAGTCCTGCTCCTGCGGCTGCACCTTCGCCTCCTGAAGAACTTACATCTCCAGAAGATGCGAAAAAGCAGCTCAAACATGCCATGCAGATTGTTCGACAGGCGTGCAACTACCTTGGAGACACCAATCCTGCAGATCCCCTGCCTTATAGGCTCAGACGGATCGCTATCTGGAGCTTAGTGGAAGGCCTTCCACCCGCTTTGGACGGAAGAACCAAGATACCGCCCCCGCCTGGGCAGATTACAAACATCCTTACGAATCTTTATGAAGAACAAAACTGGGAAGGACTGGGAAAGGCCGCAGAGGCTCGAATAGGAGAATTCGTTTTTTGGATGGATCTTCACTTCTACGTTGCTCAATCCCTTAATTTCATGGGAGCACAATACGAGAAGGCATACGAAGCCATATGTGCTGAAACCGCATACTTTGTCAGCAGATTTCCTGAGATTCAGGAGTTGCAGTTTTCCGACGGGACTCCGTTTGTCTCAGATGACACAAGAAAATGGCTTGGTGAAATAGCCCTCAGTGGTGGATCAGGGAGCGCTCCGGAAAGTTATACAACTGCCTCTGGGCTTCAACAAGAAGACGATATATTGGCAGAAGAGATGGCAAAGGCCAAGGCACTGACCAAAAAGAGGAAGCTTGTAGACGCCCTATCCCTTCTTCAGGACCACATGAGGAAAAGCACCTCTGCTAGGGAAAGACTGCTGTGGCAACTGGGGCTCTGCCAGATCCTAATAGATGGAAAGAAAGGATTCCTGGCACTTCCACATCTGGATCAAATTTTGCATAACATAGACAACTACCGCCTGGAGGACTGGGAACCAGAGCTCGCACTGCGGGCGCTGAAGACGGCATGGCTTGTGCTTAAGAATCAAACGGATCCTGAAATCAAGAAACGGGCTGAGGATACATTGGCCCGCATCGCCAGACTTGATGCCACAGAGGCTGTGAGACTCAAAGGAAAGAAATAGTAACATCGTCGCGGTTGTGAGGATGATACAACTTATTGTAATATAAGAGCAACCCTAATAAAAAGGAGGAAATCATGGCAAAGGAAGCATCCGTAGCCCCAAGGGAAAGAGTAAATATTGTTTATCGTCCTGCAACGGGAGACGCCCAGGAAGAAGTGGAGCTTCCCCTTAAACTGCTCGTTATGGGAGATTTTACAGGGAAGCCCGATGACCGGCCTCTAGAAGAACGTGAACCAATCAACATTGACAAGGACAACTTTGATGAAGTGCTTAAGGCCCAGGGTATTGGACTCAATGTTACGGTCCCCAACAAGATATCTGGTGAGCCTGATGATGAGATGAGTGTGGAACTTACCTTCGAATCCATGAAGGACTTTAATCCCGAGGAAATCGCGAAGAAGGTACCTGAACTAAATAAATTATTGGAGCTTCGAGAGGCGCTTACGGCACTCAAGGGTCCCTTGAGCAACATTCCCGCGTTTCGCAAGAAGATACAAGAACTAGTAAAGGATGAAGCGGCCAGGGAGCGGCTTCTCAAAGAGCTAGGGCTCGAAAAGTAAGAAAGGGGGGATATGATGGCTGAGGAACAAGAAAAATCTGTGGCAACCGAAGAAAAGACCCTCGAAGAAGGGTCTCTGCTTGAAGAGATAGTCCAGGCCACAAAGCTAAAACCTAGCGATGACGCTTACTCCCTGGCAAAAAAGGGAGTCGAGGCCTTAATAGCGCAGCTTCTCGAGCCCGGCCGGGAGGTGCCAAAGGTATCCAAGGCGGTCGTTGATGAGATGATCGCTGAAATAGATAAAAAGCTAAGCCTCCAACTGGATGCCATCTTGCACCATCCAGAGTTCCAGAGGCTGGAGTCAGCCTGGCGTTCCTTGAAGTTCCTGGTAGACAGAACCGACTTCCGGGAAAATATCAAGATAGAGCTCCTCAACGTGAGCAAAGAAGATTTGCTGGAAGACTTTGAGGACTCCCCAGAAGTTGTAAAATCTGGCCTTTACAAGATTGTCTATACTGCTGAATACGGGCAGTTTGGAGGCCAGCCCTATGCCGCAATGATAGGCAATTATGAATTTGGTCCTGGCCCACAGGACATAAAACTGCTCCAATACGTGGCAAGCGTAGCCTCAATGGCCCATGCGCCATTCATTGCCGCCGCGGGACCCCAGTTCTTTGGACTGGAAAACTTCAGCGGCCTTCCCAATCTCAAAGACCTTAAATCTATCTTTGAGGGCCCACAATACACAAAATGGCAGTCTTTCAGGGAATCTGAGGATGCCAGATATGTGGGACTCACTCTCCCAAGATTTCTCCTCAGGCTTCCATATGGCCCCGACACCCAGCCTGTAAAGGCATTCAACTATCAAGAAGATGTCTCCGGTAACCACGAGCATTATCTTTGGGGGAATACGGCATTTGCCTTTGCAACACGTTTGACCGATAGCTTTGCCAAGTACCGGTGGTGCGCCAATATTATAGGCCCTATGGGAGGAGGGGCAGTAGAAGACCTGCCTTTACATCAATATGAGGCAATGGGTGCAATTCAGACGAAGATCCCAACAGAAGTTCTCATCTCTGAAAGAAGGGAGTTTGAGCTTGCCGAAGAGGGCTTTATTGCTCTAACAATGAGAAAGGGAAGCGACAACGCGGCATTTTTCTCTGCCAATTCTTGTCAGAAGCCAAAGTACTTCGGCATAAGCAAGGAAGGCAAGGAGGCTGAACTAAATTACAAGCTGGGCCTCCAACTCCCTTATATGTTCATCATCAACCGATTGGCCCATTACCTAAAGGTAATTCAAAGGGAAAATATAGGCACATGGAAAGAACGAGTAGATCTGGAAAGGGAACTTAATAACTGGATAAGGCAATACGTGGCAGACATGGATAACCCTCTTCCCAGCGTGCGCAGCCGTAGACCACTGCGTCAGGCGCAGGTCACAGTGGAAGATGTAGAGGGTGAACCCGGCTGGTACAGGGTTGGCTTGAAAGTGAGGCCCCATTTCAAATACATGGGGGCATTTTTCACCCTGTCGTTGGTCGGAAAACTAGACAAAGAGTAGATACTGGTTAGATAGCTAAAGACATCAACACACAAGAAAGGAGGAAGCAGCTATGCCAATGCCAGCACACATGGAACTTGAGGGAAAAAATCAGGGAAAAATCGAGGGCTCCTGCAATATCCAGGGAAGAGAGGGGACCATACTCGTCTATGCCATGAACCATAAGGTACACATTCCAAGGGACACCCACACGGGTCTCCCCACTGGCAAGAGGGTTCATGAACCTCTCACGGTGGTAAAAGAATTTGACAAGGCCTCGCCAAAACTTTTCCAGGCCCTTTGCTCTGGAGAGCAATTTTCCAACGTGACTATCAAGTGGTACCGCATTGATGAAACAGGTACAGAAGAGCACTACTATACCATAAAGCTTGAAGATGCAATAATTGTGGATATGAAGCCCTATATGCCGGAGACATTCCTTCCAGCCAATGAGCCATATAAACATATGGAAGAAGTCTCCTTCACTTATTCCAAGATTATATGGACTTGGGAACCCGATGGAATCGAGGCAGAAGATTCCTGGACTGCGCCCAAGTAGGATTTAAACTCAAATGAGGGAGGAAAGACTTCTAGAGCGTATACGCTCATGGAAAAAACACCCCGAGCGCCGAGCCAAGGAAGACCCGAAGCGCCTGACTGATTCTGTGCTGAACCACCTTCAAAGGATTCTAAATACCAGGCATGGCACCGTGCCTATTGCGCAGGATTTTGGCATTCCTGACTTTACGGAGTTTGCAAATAGCTATCCAGAGTCCTTGCGCTCAGTTGAAAGGGCTATCCGCAATACCATTCAGAGATATGAGCCAAGATTACGGGCAATTCGGGTCAACTTCCTCCCTCAGGATGAGGACGTGCTTACCTTGCGTTTCCAAATAGTCGCAAAACTAGCCACAGAAGACGTCAATCTCCCTGTGACGTTTGAAAGCGTTCTTGATAGCGAAGGAAAGGTAAAGCTGAGGAGGTAAGTGGCAAGTTACCCCTGCTAACAGGGCAGGATATGACATTTTTGCGGAAGCACTTAGGCCCCAGGATTATTGGTCATTAATCCCTTACCCTGGGGTCTTAGCATAATTCTGCATAGGGTTTTCATGTTTAACCGCTATTTCCAAGAAGAACTGAGCTACCTCAAAGACCTGGCAGTAGTGTTTGCCAAAGAACACCCTGCCCTTGCCCCCATGCTTAGCGGCCCTACTGCAGACCCGGATGTGGAAAGGCTATTGGAAGGAGTCGCGTTTTTGACCGCTCTGCTAAGGGAAAAGCTTGAGGACGAATTTCCTGAGGTGGTTCATGAGCTGATGCAGCTCATATGGCCCCATTACCTCAGACCTATACCGTGCACTACCATTGTAGCCTTTCGTCCCAAACCTGCTCTAAAACAACCCTTGGTTGTGTCACCAGGAACATACCTAGCCTCGGTTCCAATAGAAGGAACTTCATGTCTTTTTCGGACCTGCTATGAGGTGCAACTGCATCCCCTTGAGCTGATAGAGGCGCGATATGAGGAACGGGCAGGGGCCGCACCTAGAATAGTCATCACCTTTGAATTGAAAGGGATGAAACTCTCAGATTGGGAGCCTACATCTTTGCGCCTTTACCTGGCTAATGACTATGCAAGCGCCTCAAACCTGTATATGTTGTTAAGAAGAAATGTCAGGAAAGTACACTTTCGACCTCTGGAGGAAGGAACCTCTTTTACACAAGGTCCCGAGGCCATTTTACCCGTTGGCTTTGGTACCCATGAAGGACTTCTTCCCTATCCTTCAAATTCCTATCCAGGATACCGACTTTTCCAAGAGTATTTTATATTGCCCGAAAAGTACCTGTTTCTGGATATAAGCGGATTAGACGGCTGGAAAAATAAAGGGGATGGGAGTAAATTCGAGGTATCTTTTGAACTCGACAGTACACCTTCATATACTCCCCGGATAAGGCAAGATAGCTTTCAGTTGTTTGCGACCCCTGTGGTGAATATTTTTCCCCACGAAGCCGATCCCATAAGGCTGGATCACAAGAAGACTGAATACCTTGTAAACCCAGCCGCCACAAATGCCTCTCACTATCAGGTTTACTCTGTTGAAGAGGTGGTGGGATACGTTCAGGGCACGGCTGAGCAAAGAATATACAGGCCTTTTGATCTCTTTACTACCGAGAGGGACGAAACCCCTGTCTATCATGTAAAATGGAAAAGAACCCCAGTCAAAAGGGGAATAGATGTTTATCTTTCGGTGGCCTAT
The DNA here is from genome assembly GCA_964508875.1 of uncultured Desulfobacteraceae bacterium. Lineage (GTDB taxonomy): Bacteria > Desulfobacterota > DSM-4660 > Desulfatiglandales > Desulfatiglandaceae > B111-G9. The sequence goes on from CAZDVV010000010.1 coordinate 19,065, forward strand.
CCTCCTAGTGCAAGGCCCCCTACTCTAGAGACCCTTTCCATCTCTCTCCTTTGCACCAATGGAGCTCTTCCTGAGGGTCTCCAATTGGGGGACATACGTGAGCCCACAAGCACCTCTCCCGAGTTTGCCTCGTTTGCCAATATTCGTCCCTTAACAGCCAATATTCTGCCGCCACTTGGTTCAAACTTGCTGTGGCAACTAATCGCGCACCTTTCGCTAAACTACCTTTCATTGGCAAGCGCGGAGAATCTACGTTCATTGCTGCAATTATATGTGTTTACCGAGAGCCGTGATCGTCCCACTGTGTTGGCCAATCAGAAACGTATCTCAGCCATCGAATCAGTGGAGGCCCGGCCTGTTGATCGCATTGTGCGCGGCATAATGATGAGGGGCCAGGAGATAATGATGAGGATGCGTTCTGACCACTTCGCAGGTGATGGTGATCTGTTCCTGTTTGGATGTGTGTTGGACCAGTTCTTAGGTGGATATGCGGCTATCAACTCTTTTACCAAATTGAGCATAGAAGAATCCCTCAAAGGAGAGCTTTATCAATGGCCGGCGAGACTTGGCGACCGTCTGCTGCTCTAAAAAAGGAATTATTGAGGGAACCCTTTTCCTATTCCTTTTTTCAGGTATTGCGCCTGTTGCGCAGACTCGGTGGCCAGCAGGGGCAACCAAATGCTGCAACTGTAAGGGTTCGCCCGGATCTTTCTCTGGGCTTCCCTGCAGCAGATGTATCATCTATCGATGTTGACCCTGACAAGGGAGAAACATATGTAGTTACTGCTACCTTTCTGGGACTTTATGGATCCTCATCTCCATTGCCCACTTTTTACACAGAAGACCTACTGGAAGAGGCAGCGGAAGATGAAACTGTCACCCGTGACTTCATTGACATACTAAATCAGCATCTTTATGAACTCCTCTATTCCTGCTGGACAAAGTACCGTATCTTTGTGAAGGTTGTAGAGGAGCAAGACAAGGCCCTAATTGAAAGACTTTTTTGCCTCCTTGGCCTGGGCAACGAGACGTTGCGGAGCCAGATACCCGATGAGCATAGGCTGCTGCGCTACCTTGGTCTCATAACCCAGCATCCCCGTTCTGCTCTTGGACTCAAGACCATGCTCTCCGATGCCTTGGAAGGTGTGCAGATTGATATCGAACCCTGTATTCCGAGGCAGGCAAAGATCCCAGTTGATCAGAGGTGCTCTTTGGGTGTGTCCGGAAGCACACTTGGTGTAGACACCTATGTGGGCTCAGAAATTCAGGATCGAACCGGAAAATTCCGCATTAAGATCGGCCCTGTCTCCCGCACTGAATTCATGAGCCTGCTGCCTGGGCAGGACAAACATTCACTTTTGATCTTCCTTACAGATTTTTATATATCAGGCTCATTGGAATATGACATGGAATTGTGCCTTGCGGCTGGACAAACGAGTCCCGTGTGCTTGGGGGATCCAGAAACTGCCAGGTTAGGGTGGAATACCTGGATATTTGCAGGCAAGTATGAACAGGAAGCAAGGGTAATTTTTGAACCCATGAAGAGAGGAGAGAAAAAATGGTCAGCGTAGATATTAAAGCCTTGCTTAACCGGCTGAACCCTTACTGTACAAAATGCCTGGAGGGTGCAGCAGGCCTTTGTGTCTCCAGGACCCATTATGAAGTGACCATCGAACACCTTTTGACTAAGTTACTGGAAGAACCTCAATCTGACCTTCCCTTGATCTTTCGCCAATTTGACCTGGACACAGGAAGGGTGAAAAAGGCCATAGATCAGACCATCGAGGAGTTTCGGACAGGCAATGCGGCAAAACCTGTTTTCTCACCCTTGCTAATGGAACTATTCCAAGAGGCATGGCTCACCAGTTCAGTGGATCTGGGCGAGAACAGAATCAGGTCAGGAGCCCTGCTGGCCGCCTTTTTGAACAAACCTACCCAGTTTGCCATGGGCGCCTATGTGGATTTATTCTCCTCCATCAGCCGTGAGGCCCTGCTTGCACAATTTGGAACCATAGCAAAGAATTCCATTGAGGAGCCAACTGCTGAGGAGCGCGCTGCTGCCGCAGAAGAAGCACCCGCTGGAGAAGGAACAGCCCTGGCTCGCTTCTGCATAGATTTTACCGAAAAGGCCCGTGAAGGCGAGATTGATCCTGTCTTTGGTCGTGACCGAGAAATACGCCAGATGGTGGATATCCTGGCCCGTCGTAGGAAGAACAACCCCATAGTGGTTGGTGAAGCCGGTGTGGGCAAGACCGCGGTGGTGGAGGGCCTTGCACTCCGGATTGTTGAGGGAGATGTGCCCGAGATCTTGCGCGATGTATCCATACTGGGACTTGATATGGGACTGTTGCAGGCTGGGGCCGGGGTCAAAGGGGAATTCGAAAACCGCCTAAAGTCCGTCATAAACGAGATAAAGGCGTCGCCCAAACCTATCATCCTGTTTATAGACGAGGCACACACCCTGATTGGAGCGGGAGGCAGTGCAGGGGGAAGTGATGCGGCTAATCTGTTGAAGCCGGCATTGGCCAGGGGTGAGCTCAGGACCGTCGCAGCCACCACATGGTCGGAGTACAAGAAATATTTTGAAAAGGATGCAGCCCTGGCACGACGTTTCCAGCTTGTAAAGCTTGATGAACCTTCTGTTGAAACCGCCACGCTTATTCTTCGCGGACTTAAAGAGAAGTATGAGGAAGCCCATGGTGTCGTGGTCCGAGATGATGCCATCGAAGCGGCAGCAGAGCTTTCCAGCCGCTATATATCAGGCAGACAGCTACCTGATAAGGCCGTCGATCTGCTCGATACCAGTGCCGCAAGGGTAAAGATTCTGCTTAGCGCTAAACCGGATATTATCGAAGACAAAGAACGGACCGTACAGGCACTTGAACGAGAGAAAAAGGCCATTGAAAGGGACCGACTCCATGGCCTTAATGTGGATGAAGAACGCCTGGAAGAAATTGAAAAACAACTGAAACAACTAAATCAGAAAGTAGCAAAGCTCAAAGATAGATGGCTCAAGGAAAAGGAGCTTGCACAAAAGCTGATAGAGCTTCGTAAGTCCCTCTATGAAGCATCCTCGTCTGAGGAAAAAGAGGCAGATCGGGCAGGTCTTGAGACCCAGGTGGCAAAGGTTAGGGCCGAGCTGGAAGCCTTGCAGGGTGATGAGCCCCTTGTCCGCATTGAGGTTGACCCAGATGTTGTGGCAAAGGTTGTATCTGATTGGACTGGCATACCACTTGGAAGGGTGATGAGGGACGAGGCAAACAATGTTATCAACCTGGAGGCCAACCTCAAAGAACGAATCAAAGGACAAGATGAAGCCATCGAGACAATAGCCCAGGTGATCCGGGCTGGAAAGGCAGGCCTTAAGGATCCTGCCCAGCCCATTGGGGTTTTCTTGCTGGTAGGCCCAAGTGGTGTTGGAAAAACTGAGACCGCATTGGCAGTAGCTGATTTGCTCTTTGGTGGAGAGCGCTTTATGGTCACCATTAACATGAGTGAATTCCAGGAGCGCCACACTGTGAGCCGGCTCATTGGATCACCCCCAGGTTATGTGGGATACGGTGAAGGTGGTGTGCTCACAGAAGGTGTGAGGCAAAGACCTTATTCTGTAGTGCTTTTGGACGAGGTGGAAAAGGCCCACCTGGAGGTGATGAACCTGTTCTATCAGGTCTTTGATAAGGGAACCCTTTCAGACGGCGAAGGGAGGGTGATTGATTTCAAAAATACCGTACTCTTTCTAACTAGCAACCTTGCAACAGATGTGATCACTGAAATGTGTTCTGGTGAGCAGCGTCCGCCACTGGAGGCGTTGATGGCCGCAATAAGGCCAATCTTGAGCGATCATTTTAAACCAGCACTGCTTGCCCGAATGACAGTGGTGCCATTTTATACGCTGCCTCCTGATGTATTAAAAGACATAGTGGTGCTCAAGCTGGACAAATTGGCCAAGAGAATGGCTGAGACTCACAAGATCAAGCTGTCTTATTCGCCCAAGGTAGTAGAGCAGATTGCATCGCGCTGTACTGAAGTGGAAACAGGAGCAAGAAACATCGATCACATAATGAATGGCACCATTCTTCCACAAATGTCGAGAGAAATCCTCGCAAAGCTAAGTGAGGGAGCCATGCCATCAGAGGCCATGCTTGATGTGGGTGAAGATGGTGCTTTTCAGATCAGCTTTTCGGGATAAACAAGATAGCGTAAATACCGAAGGCCGACTAAACTCTGAGCGGCCAAAGGATAGACGAAAAATTTTATAACTGTGTTAGCAAAACCAAAACCCTGGAGACACATAAGGTCAATGGAGGTCTCAAATGGCATTCAAAGAGCGAAAACGGTTTTCATTTGTATCCAAGGGGCTTTCTGAGGATACCTTTGAGGTGGTAAGATTTCGGGGCGAAGAGGGAATTTCCCGATTATTTCAGTTTGATATTGTGCTTATATCTGAAGATCCAGAAGTGGACATAGATACTGTCTTACAGAATCCCGCTATTTTTACTATCCATAGGGGTGAGGAGGATCGTAAGATCCATGGCATCATTTCTGAGTTTGAACAGATGCATGAGGTGGACCAATACACATTTTACCAAGCATCATTGGTTCCAAGAATTTGGCTCTCCGACCTCTATCGCGAAAACCAGCTCTTTTTGGATAAAACCGTTCCAGATATCATTGAAGAAATCCTTAAGCAGGCAGGGCTTACTACCAAGGACTATGAATTGAAACTCACCAGAAATTACCCCAAATGGGAATACATATGTCAATATAAAGAAACAGATCTCAACTTCATTTCCCGGTGGATGGAAAGGGAGGGTATTTATTACTATTTTGAACACACTGATGAAGGGGAAAAACTTATCATCACTGACAGCTCCACGGCCCACACAGAGATTCAGGGTGAAAGTACCATTCCCTATTCTCCCCCTTCTGCACTCATTCCAGAGGAAGAAGAGGTAATAAAGACCTTCATGTGTAGGCAGAAGGTCCTGCCCAAGAAGATAGTACTCAAGGATTACAACTATCGAAAGCCTTCATTGGATCTCAAGGTTGAAAAGGAGGTCAATCCTAAAGGAAGAGGAACTGTTTACCTTTATGGTGAACACTTTAAAGATCCAGACCAAGGCAAAGAGCTGGCCAAGCTTAGGGCAGAACAGATTGCATGCAGGGGCAAGCTTTTCATGGGCGAGAGCAGCTGTCCGCAGCTATGCCCGGGTTTTTTGTTTGAGCTGGCTGATCACTACCGTGAGACCTTCAATCAGAAATACCTGATAGTGGAATTGGAACATGAAGGGAGCCAGGCTGGGATACTGCTGGCAGGACTTGAGACCGAAGAGGCGCAGGGCGAGAAGGAGCCCGCGTATGTTAACCGCTTCACACTTATACCTTCAGACGTACAGTTTAGACCAGAGGTAAAGACCCCCAAGCCAAGATTCTATGGAACAATCAACGCCAAAATAGATGCATCTGGTGATGGCAAGTATGCGGAAATAGACGACCAAGGCCGCTACAAGGTGATTCTGCCTTTTGACATGAGTGGCCGTGAGGGAGGCAAGGCGAGTCGCTGGATCAGGATGGCTCAGCCATATGCGGGGGCAGATTTTGGCATGCACTTCCCACTTCACAAGGGCACAGAAGTGCTTCTTACCTTTGTGGACGGCGATCCAGACCGGCCCATAATTGCAGCAGCAGTGCCTAACCCTGAGACAAAGACGCCGGTTACATCTGAAAACCAGACGCAGTGCGTAATTAGAACCGGGGGTGGCAATCAGATACACATGGAAGATCAAGATGGAAGCCAATTGATAAGAATCCAATCTCCCACGGCCAACTCATTCGTCCGTATAGGGGCACCAAATCCAAATGGGGATACCGGTATCCAACAGTGTACCGATAAGAACATGGCCACGGTAATAGGTGGCTGGGAAACCAGAAGGGTTGGCTCGACAGGCAGTCTCTCTCCTAAGGGGAAACAGTATGTGAAGGTACAGGGAGATCGCTATCTAGAAGTAACCGGCAAAGAGGACATTAAGATTCAAGGAGACCAAATACAGGATATTAGCACGAGACAGGACATTACGGTGCATGGCCCCCAGAAGGTTCACGTAACAGGAACCCAAGAAATTACTTCTGACCAGAGTCGGACAATAACAGCACCTCAGGGAGAGACAAAAGTAATTGGAACTCAAAGGAAACTAACAGTAAACGGCGCTGAAGATATTACGGTTAATGGGAATAGGACCCTCACCGCGACCACAGAGACTTACAAGGTAACAGGTGCTAGAAGCGTAACGGTGGGCACTGAAACAAAAACCGTTACCAACCAGACCAAGTTCCTAGGGATGGATGCCCAGACTGACTCGGGTGCCAAGTTCGAAAATTTTGCAGGCCTTAAAGTTTCTAACCATTTTGCACTGCTAATGGAGCTGAAGCAGATTAGTATAGCCGTTACTAATGCATCCATTGGCTACACTTCTTTTAAGTGTGAACAAAGTGGCTTTGAAGTCAACACTTCACCTTTACATGTGATCGGCTGAGGAGAGCAGGCAGCATGAAAATCATTAAGCCCCTCAAACTCGGCCTACTTTTCCGAATCTTTGAACACCAGGGCCGCAACTTTTGGTCACCGGCAGTCTTGATCTTTTTCGATTTCAGTGGTCCACCACAGGTAAAGCCTGAAGTGGATCTATGGAAATTCGTTTCTAACCGCTTGGGTCCACAAGAAATACTGGACCAAGGGATGCCCAAAGGACGGGGTGAAATACTGGTGAATGGCTCATTTTTTGCTTCTGGCGGCAAACCCGTACCTAGCGGCAAAGTAAGGATCAAATTTACATCGGTGGATAAGACTCTCTATGTCTTCGGGAATCGCTATTGGAAAAGGTCGGTGGGGCTCGGTTGGACGATCTCCGACCCTGAACTCATTCTGGAAGTACCCATAGACTGGGCCCATGCCTTTGGCGGGCCGGATTATAAACTCAATCCTCTCGGTAAGGGGATGGTAAAAAAGGACATTCAAGGAGAAGGGAAAGTCGTAAGTTTGCCCAATGTGGAATTACCAAGCTGCCTTATCAGCTCTCCTAAAGACCGCCCCCCGCCAGCTGGCTTCGGCCCTTTAGATTCGATGTGGCCCCAACGTTTTTCCAAGGCCGGAACTTTTGATGACCAGTGGTTTGAGAAGCGCTTTCCCGGTCTTCCCGACGACATCGATTGGACTTTTTTTAATGCTGCTCCTGAAGACCAACAAATTGATGGCTTCTTTAGTGGCCAAGAAGATTTTGTGGTGGAAGGAATGCACCCCGAGCACCCTCGAATAGAATCGAAGCTGCCAGCCATTAGACCCCGGTGTTTCATTTGCCGCCAGGGAAAACCTCATACCGAAGCTCTTGAAGAACTTAGGCTCAGGCTGGATACCATCTGGCTCTTTCCTGACGCCTTCAAAGGATCCCTCATATATCGTGGATTAACTGAGATTGTAACCGACACAGCAAAAGATATCGAAAAAGTGATCCTGGCGTACGAAAACATTGAGGATGAGAGGCGAGATCTTGAGCATTACCGCCGGGCCGTTGCTCGGAGGACCGACCCCCAAAAGGCGGGGGCAGCTTTGTTGGACGAGAGTGATCTTATACCAGAAGGTGAGACTTCTGGTGTGGCTGAAATCATGAAAAAAGCAGGTGATGGAGCTCAGCCATGGGAACAACTGTTGCAAAAGAAGCAAAAATTGCGAATGGAAGAGGACTTGAAAAGAGTAAGAGACCAAATTGCAATTCAGGGGCTTGACCCTAATCAGGTTTTACCTTTACCGGAACCAGCTGAATATGACCTGACCAATATTGAGAAATTAATAGCTGAGGCTGAGAAGGCTCGTCAAAAGGCTGACGAAGTTCTGGCCGGGCAGCTACAACAGATGGGACTGACAAGGGAACAATTCTTGGAGCAAGCCAGGCAAGCACCTATTTCACGGCCAATTTTTTCAGCTTCCCAGGCTATTGAGGCTTTTAGGTCTCTGGGCATTGAAGGCGAGGCAGTCACCAAAAAGATGGAAACTTTAGAAAATGTCTCCCACCAAACCTATTGCCAATACGGCCATCTACTACCGCCCGTAGTTGCATTTTATCCCCAAACCGATAGCGAAAGAATACAAGTTTTGCTAGACGCATATCAAAAAGGTCGCAGCTTGGCCGGCATGGACCTTTCCGGCCTCGATCTCTCCGGAGTGGACTTGTCTGGCGCGAACCTTGCTGGCGCCTATCTGGAAGGGGCTAAACTGTGTGAGGCGAATCTTTCGGCCACGGATCTATCAGGCTGCGCGTTAATGCGAGCTGATCTGTCCGGTGCTCAACTGTCCGGAGCGATACTCAAGTCAGCAGGCCTTGGAAGAGCTCATCTTTCTGGAGCGAACCTATCCAACGCTGACCTGACCGAAGCTACCCTTGCCGAAGCCAATCTCACCGGGGCAAATTTCAAAGAGGCCATCCTGAATAAGGCTGACCTTTCCCAAACTGTTGCAGTGAAAACCGATTTTAACAAAGCCACCCTCCGCAATGCCCGTTTCATTGAAGCTGATTTTTCAGAAGCTAACCTTACCGAAGCCGATCTTTCAGAGGGACTTTTTTTCAAAACTGCCCTAAGAGGTGCTGACTTATCGCGGTGCCTATTAGTGAAAGCGATCTTGGTCAAAGTGGATGCGACTGCTGCAAATTTCCGACAAAGCCTCCTCGAAAACCTCAGAGTGGCAGCTGACTGTATTCTTGAAAAGGCATGTTTTGATCAAGCACGAATGGAAGGTGTTAACCTCCGCGGAGCCCGACTTGCAGGGGCAAGTTTCGATCAGGCCCATCTGAACGGATCTGACTTAAGTGAAACTGATCTGAAGCAAAGCTCTTTTTACCATGCTATAGCCAAGAACGCCTTGTTCATAGAAGCTGACCTCAGTGAGGCGCAGTTGGTCGGAGCCAATCTTTTTGAAGCCCTATTGCACAGAGCCAACTTACACAGAACTAATTTCCAAGGCTCAAATCTTTACGGTGTGGATTTCATGAAAGCTCGTTTTTACCAGACAGATATGCGTCAAGCCCTAACGGCTAGATCAACGTTAGCTCGATGGATGCCTAGATGAGTAATCAAAGCATGAGTGAGAAAAAATTAGAAGAATTGGCCTACTTTGGTTCTCCTAAGCGCCTGGATAGGAGTCAGCTCGAAGAGCTGGCCTCAACAGGTGAATTTTTGGCTAATTACGACTGTAGCGGGCTTGACTTACGAGGTGTAGACCTCTCGGGTTGCATTCTTGAACGAATCGATTTTACTGGTGCGGACCTGAGCACGGCGAATCTAAAAGAAACAGTACTTTATGAATGCATCCTAGAAAAGTCTCAGCTTATTAATACTAATTTCCATATGGCAATTATTGCTAAAACGAAATTAGACAATGCTATAGCTCAAAGAAGCTACTGGAATATGTCTAGAATTTCAGAAAGCCAGGCTCGCTATCTCACGCTTTGTGACTCTGACTTAAGCAAGGCTGCCTTTTACCAAGTTGACTTGAGCCATGCCAATCTTGAGAATACCAATCTTGCGGAGGCTGTATTCATGCAAACCGTTCTTGACGGGTGCAACCTGAAAGGGGCAAATTGTGCGCAAACAACTTTAGTCGGAGTGGATTTCACTCGTGTACAAATAAGTGGTGCAGACCTGGGAAGGGCGATTCTAATGGATTCAAATTTCAGCGGGATGAACATGGCCAGAGTAAATCTTGCTTTGGCCCAGTTGAAAGGGGCTAATTTTTCAAGGGCTAATCTGAGAGACGCAGACCTGAGTCAAGCGGGTTTTGTAAAGGCAAACTTAGAAGGGGCTGACCTAGACGGCGTGAAGGCCTCTTTGGCCTTGTTCATAGAAGCAAACCTGAAAGGAGTTAGCATGCGGAGGGCCGACCTGAGGAGAGCGGTGTTACAAAAGGCTGATCTTTCTGGGGCCGACCTTCGGGCTTGCAATTTGAGTGAAGCTGTGCTCGCTGGCTCCAAATGTCATAATACACTGATGCAAAAAGTTGCCCTGATTGACGCAGACCTGGCCTATGCTGATTTGAGTGGAGCTGATTTGACCGATGCCAACCTTTTCAGGGCTAAGTTGCACCGCATATCCGAAATCGGAACCTGCTGGAAGGGAAGCAACCGTAATACGGCCATAGGGGAAGACAAGATTAGGTCAATGGGGGAAGATTGGCAACCACCACTCTAGAGGACAACCAGGAGAACTAAAAATGGAAAATTTAGCACACCTAGAAATCGAAGAGCCCGTTTATCAGGAGTACGCCGTAGTGACCGACTCCAAAGGGGAAAAGTTAACCGTCCAAGCTGGTGGGGAAACCTATACAGCTCGCAGGGCGGCGAGCTGCCTGATATTACCTAAAATCGGGGACAGAGTCCTGCTATCTCGCCAGCGCAATGGCGACTGCTTTATCCTAGCGGTGCTACAAACGGGCACTCCAAGTCAAACTACCATTAGTGTTCCAGGTGATCTACATCTTGAGCTCAGTTCAGGAAAATTACAAGTGGCAGTACAGCGAGGTATCGAATTGGCCACAGCCAAACATCTGCAAGCAGTTGCCTCCCATCTCAAGCTGGATGCCCTGTCGGCTAAGTTTAGAATCAGTCGTCTCATTTTCGAGGGAGGATTACTCCAAGCCAGCATAGAGAGCGTTAGGTGGGTAGCTGAGTCACTTGAAAGCGTAGTCAACCGACTTGTACAAAGGGCTAAACGGGCTTTTAGGAGTGTTGAAGAAGACGAATTAGTTAAGGTAGGCCATTTAGACATCACAGCCTCTAGGTTGATGTCCCTGAGCGGTGAATATACAGTCATAACCGCTAATGAAGACGTCAAAATCGACGCTGAGCGGATTCATATCGGTTGAGTAAGTATTCCTTGACAACCCCGGACTATTTTCTGAAAAATTGGATTAAGGAGAAAAAATATGTTTGCAAATACTCAGATGATGGGAACTGACATGGCCTTCCCTGATGTTTGTTTGACGCCGGCTCCGCCTTCACCTTCACCGGTACCGATCCCTTACCCTAACATCGCCTTGGGCCCTATGGGTACACCAGCTGCTTATAATATCCTATTTATGGGTGCTCCAGCCCATAATATGAGTACCGTTGTTCCCCTGACTAACGGCGACAATCCCGGTCTTGCAACTGGTGTGGCCTCAGGCACCGTAATGGGCCCTTCAAGACACTTGACAGCTGCTTTTACCGTTCTAGTGGGTGGAATGCCAGCAACCCGCTTGACTAGCATGAGTCTACAAAATTCCACCAATGCTCCAGGGGCCAGGTTGATTCCGAGCCAGGTAAAGGTTCTGATCCTTGCACCTTGACTGACTGTCGAAACAAGTGGTCAAACTTTTTCCCATTTGGAGGCAACCTTACCCAGGATAGCTTTGTCAACAACATAATTTTCATAATACCCGCAGGTGGTGCAAAGATAAGTCATTTTATCCGTGCGGGGTGTCATAAGTCCCAGGCCTTTTACGAAGATGTGTTTGTCGCCCGAAATTATGCCGTTTTTACGGCGATAGACGGTATTTTTCTTACATCGCGGACACTGTCCGTTAATCATTACTCGAATCTCCCTTCTCGTTGGTTTTGAAAAGACCTATATCTGGGTTCCTGCGGCTCGACCTGATCTCAAATCCTTTTTGAGGCTGGCCAATAGCTGGATATTATGAACTAGCAGCCACAACCCACCACAAGCCCCACGGTACCAAGCTTCATTTTCAAAATCCCTTCATCTCTTCCAGTTAGTCACAGGAAAATTAAACGCCACCAAGAAAACACCAAACTCTAAACATTAAGCCCAATAGCTTAGAAAATGTCAATCACAACCAGCAAAATCAAGTACCACTGGTGCAAACTCCCAAGACCTATGGGGCTATTAGCATGATTTGCTACTACCATCAGAATGCAGTATTTTGGGACTAAAGGTCTGCAAGAGGGAATGGAAAACGAACGGCCCCGCCCGATTTATCGAACAAGGCCCATAATGCCTGAAAGCGCTGCTAAATCAATATCCTATTTAAACCGCCCTGCCTTGCCCTTGCCAAATGCACGGCCTTTGCCTGCAACTTTGCCTTTACCTACTACCGTACCTTTGCCTATCACGATACCTTTGCCACTCACTGTGCCAGTGCCCTTTTTATAATGAATATTGCCATCCTTATCTTTCCATATGGCCACACCCGTCCCTGTGGCCGTGCCCTTGCCCTTTCCGATCATGGTTCCTGTAGCTACACCTGTACCCTTTGCCCAGCCTTTTCCCTTTACTGAGCCGGCCATTGCAGGGGTGGACCCGATCACCAGAAAAGCCAGAACTCCTAGCAAAACAAGCAATCTTCCAATCCGGTTGATCTTCATTTCATCTTCCTCCTTTCCTGCGTTTTTTTGTTGAGGGAGACGATTCAGGGCTCATTTTTGTCTACATTACACCCAAAGAAATCCTGGTACGCTCTAAATTTTGCCCACAGACAAAGCAATGGATCTTTCTTGACAATCGATTGAAAAGATTGTATGATTTTCTTTATTCCTTATAGTAAGGAGAAAAGGTGATGCTTGCAAAATTGACATCCAAAAACCAAATCACAATACCCAAGAAGATCATTGAACAGCTTCGAGATGTAAGATATTTCGATGTAGAGTTAAGGGATGGTGTGGTGCTCCTAAAGCCAGTGAGAATTTATGAGACCGATCTAGAAAAAATAAGATCGAAGATCAAGAAGCTAGGGCTCACTCAAGAGACCGTGGCAGAGGCTGTTAAGTGGGCCCGCAAAAGATAAGGAAAGTTGTAATTGATACTAACGTGCTTGTATCGGGACTGTTATTCGGAGGCGTTCCGAGCAAGATTGTCAACCTGTGGAAATCTTCCAAAATCCAACCAATTGCTTCTGCGGAGATAGTAGACGAGTACCTGAAGGTCTTATCCTATCCTAAATTCGACCTGGATGAAGAGGAAATCAGTTTTCTCTTTTATCATGAAATACTGCCTTTTTTTGACATTGTAAAGGTCAGAACCAGGTCCGTTACTATCGTTAAAGATGACCCTTCGGATGACAAGTTCATCTACTGCGCTATTTCAGCTAAAGCAAAAACTATTATATCAGGAGACCAGCACCTCTTGGACCTTAAGTCTTACAAAGGAACAAAAGTGGTGACGCCATCGGAGTTCCTTCGCCAGCTCTAAAGGATCATATTTCTGTCCAAGCCCAGCAATTAGCAAAAAATTTTCTCATGTTTACCCACTTTTGGGTAGTAGCCCGCTCACAGCTTTAGCGTGTCTAGGACTTTTGTGAGCAATCTCCGGTCATTCACATATATACTGATGCTTGCTTTGGAGAAAGTCGTAAAGCTCAGAGGTCCTGATTTCACGTATACGCGATAGGTGCCCGGAACCGGTGGCTCAAAAGTGAAGGATCTGGTCTTGTGGGAGGCA
>CAZDVV010000011.1:0-21784 GCA_964508875.1 uncultured Desulfobacteraceae bacterium
ACAGCCCCCTTGCATCCAGGTGCCTTAAAGTACTTCAAAGAGGTAGGACTTATTAAATAACGGCATGAAGAGGGTATTCAGGCAAAGATCCTGAATACCCTTCCTATCGCTTTTCCATGTAATAGTTTTCCATTTTTGTGAGCTTGGCAAGATACTCGGGTTGGAATTCCAGGTCATGGTAATGGGTGATTTCGTTCTTGGTTGCCACAATCAGGGGATACACATCAATTCCATAATTGTTTAGGCCACGCCTGTCGGCCTGGTGTAAAATCAATAGACAATAATAGGTTGCCAGTATGCGAGTACGGTTGGAGCGGCGGGATAGGCATGCCCTGCCCCCTATGGTGTTGACGAAAAAGCCTGCGTATTTGTAAAGGACACCAAATGAAGGGCGAAGACCTAAATGGTCGGGGCACCTATCCCCTGCCATGACCCACCTGTAAAGAATGTCTAAATTTATTTCAATGGAATCCTGTTCATTTCGGAGGATTTCTCTTACGAGTCTTATTCCCTTAAGCCCCAGGACCCTGTATAGATGGTATATATTCCTTGTAAGTATTCTAGGGTCAATACCCTCTCCTGCGGGCACAGGAGGATGAGCGGACAGTTGCCTAATCATTTCGCGGGCATATCTCACTAATGGTTTGCCCAACTCAAGGTGCTGGACATAGGGCCTACGGTCCAGGTAGGAGAAGAAGTCTTTGAGGTCATTTTCAAGTTGCGCACAATAATCCACCTTTTTCTCGACCTTAGGGCTAGGAACACCTGTTTCAGGCAGGGCAGCGGTTGGTGAAGGCAGGCCTCGCTTCTCGGTACTGTTTGATGGGAGTGTTGGCTCAGAGGGGGGCGCCGATAGCGCCTCTTGCTGTTTGACCTCCTGGGCGCTTTTGGGAGAAGGCACCATATGATTTTGGGCCAGTTCCTTTTTCAGGACATAACCCAACAGGGCCGCGAGTATTATGCCTAGCAATACCCACCAAAATACACCTTTGCTCTTTTGTTTTTTCATGGAATACCTTTTGATCAAGCAAATGTCTTATCCAATCTGGTACTTTTTCTTTCCCTCAGTGTAAAGATCATTTCCATAGATATCATAGACCACTATGGCCGGGAGCCGCTCTACCCTAAGTCGGTGAATGGCCTCTGGGCCCAGATCTTCATACGCGATCACCTCAGCCTCTTTTATGGCCATGGACATTAACGCTCCCGCTCCCCCTATGGCCGCCATATAGACTGCCTTATGCCTAATGATGGCCTCCCTGACCTCCTGGGATCGTTTGCCCTTTCCGATCATCCCCTTTAGACCCAGCTCTAGCAATTTTGGGGTATATGGGTCCATTCGATAACTCGTAGTAGGGCCTGCCGCTCCAATCACCCTCCCAGGCGGGGCTGGAGAAGGACCAACATAATATATCACCTGGCCCTTTATGGAGAAAGGCAGTTCTTTGCGAGCCTCAATTAGGTCAACAAGTCTTTTGTGTGCACTGTCTCTGGCTGTATAAATGATGCCACTAATCAACACACGGTCTCCTGCCTTAAGGCGCTCCACTTCCTTGTCTGATAAGGGGGTGGACAGATCTATAACTCTGCTGGCCTCCATAATATTATGCCTCACATAATTATCTCTCGGTGCCGATTCGCATGGCACTGAATGTTGATCGCAAGAGGAAGGCTGGCGATATGGCAGGGCATCATATTTATGTGTACGGCAACTGATGTAACCCTTCCACCCAGCCCTTGGGGGCCTATGCCGCTCCTGTTGATTTCCTCTAGGAGTTGTTGTTCCATGTCTCTCAGTTCAGGGTCTGGATTGGCAGAGCCTAGGGGCCTTAACAGGGCCTTTTTCGCAAGCAGAGCGCATTGCTCGAAATTGCCCCCTATTCCTACCCCGACTATGGTAGGGGGGCATGGGTTTGGCCCTGCCCTTACCACTGTTTCCACCACCTTCTCCTTCACTCCCTTCCAACCGGCAGAAGGAGGAAGCATATACAATGCGCTCATATTCTCACTACCCCCTCCCTTTGGGACTACCCACAGACGAAGCTGGCTCCCGGGGACCAAATCGATATGGATAATTGCGGGAGTATTGTCACCGGTATTTTGCCTCGTAAAGGGATGGCAGACCGATTTGCGCAAATAGCCCTTTTTGTATCCTCGTCTAACACCCTCCTCTATTGCCTCTTTGAGATCACCGCCTACTATTATTGCCTCTTGGCCTAGCTCCACAAACACCACCACCACGCCGGTGTCCTGGCATATAGGGATGGCCTGGCTCTGTGCCAGCTGAGCATTTTCAATGAGTCGTTCTAGGATATCCCTCCCAACCTCGGACTCCTCCACATCCCTTGCCCTATGCAAGGCCTCTACCATGTCTTGGCCAAGCACAAGATTGGCAGCGATAACTTCCTCTTCGACTACCTCTGTAATCTTTGTTGCGGAAATCTTACGCATGGACAGCATCTCCGAATGTGATTGACTTCCTTGTGGTGGACAATTAGAAATATTTAGGTTTGTTTCTGGTGTTTTCACACATGCTTTAGGCTACTCGTGTTATATACAGCAGAATTGTCATGATGGCAATGAAAAGCTGTTATGGGACGCAGGAAACTGGTGTGGTCTAGGAAGTATCTCTCAACGTATAGGAGATAACAGGGTTGAATTATGAGGATCTTATTGACTAATGATGACGGTATCCACGCTCCCGGGCTATTTGCTCTATATAAGGAGTTCTCAAGGGACTGCCGCGTGGATATCGTGGCTCCCGAGACAGAAATGAGCGCTGTGGGTCACGCCATTACCCTCACCTCTCCGTTGAGGGTATGGGAGGTCACAAAGGATGGTCGATTTTACGGCCACGCAGTGAGTGGAACACCTGCTGATTGCGTGAAGATTGCTATCAAGGAGCTGTTGGACCATCCTCCTGATGTGGTGATCTCTGGAATAAACCCGGGACGTAACGTGGGTATGGATATTCTTTACTCAGGCACCGTATCTGCTGCCACAGAGGCTGCGTTCCTGGGTTTTAAGGCCGCTTCTATCTCCATTGACACCAGGAAAGACCCGTCTTACCAGTTTGCAGCCCGCGTGGCCCGCGCGGTTGTTAAATTCATGATGCAAGAGGGGCTTCGGGATGGTACTGCTTTGAACGTCAATGTCCCAGCTATACCACCGGAGCAGATACGGGGAGTGGTTTTTGCCCGCCAAGGGCTGTCAAGGTTTGAAGAGCGTTTTGAGCGCCGAAATGATCCTAGGGGAAATACCTATTATTGGCTTGCAGGAGAGACAATAGTTGAAAATGGCTCACCCGATACGGATTTCGTAGCTCTTAAGAGCGGAATGGTTACCATTACACCCATACACTATGACCTGACGTGCCAGGAAGAGCTGAAGAGGCTAAAAAAACTTCCTGTACCCTCTATTCCCCGGTAGTAAACTTATGCCTGTCGTGTATGCAGAGGGCTGTTCAGTCAGCGGCCCCTTTTTCCACTAAGGGCCACTGACTGTTCTACATAGCTCAAAAAACAGGCCATAGCAAGGAAGAATTCCACCTAAAATCCTTGTTCTGCCATCCGTTTGTAAAGTTCATAGCGCTCCCGGTTTTCTTGTTCAGCCACCTCAAACAGCCTTTCAGCGTTATCCGGGAAGGTTCTAGTCAGGCTGGAGTACCTTACCTCTCCCATCAGGAACTCCCTGAAATTGCCTTTGGGTTCTTTAGAATCTAGAATAAATGGATTTTCACCCTTTTGTTTACGTCTGGGATCATACCGATATAGAAACCAGTAACCTGCCTCGACAGCCTTTTTCTCCTCTTCTTGGCTCAGGCTCATATTGATGCCATGGTTGATGCATGGAGCGTAAGCAATGATAAGGGATGGACCGTCATAGCTCTCTGCCTCCAACATTGCCTTCAATACTTGATTCTTGTTGGCACCCATGGCAACAGAGGCCACATAAACATATCCATATGTCATGGCCATTAGTCCCAGATCCTTCTTCTTGGTTGGCTTTCCTGCTGCCGCAAATTTTGCCACCGCCCCGGTGGGGGTTGATTTTGAAGACTGCCCACCAGTGTTGGAATAAACCTCAGTGTCAAGAACAAGAATATTGACGTCCCTGCCCATGGCAAGTACGTGATCAAGGCCCCCGTATCCTATGTCATAGGCCCAGCCATCACCTCCGATGATCCATATGGATTTCTTCACCATGTAATCCTTCATATCTAGGATGTCCCACAACAAAGGATTAGCACCCTCTTGACTATTGGTGATTTCCAGCTCCAGTTTTTCAACCAGGGCCTTGGTGGCCTCCTTGGACCCCTCTCCATCATACATATCATCCAGCCACTTGCGCATGGCCTTCTTTAGTGAATCGGAAATGTTGCTTTCCAGTGCCTCTTTTACGAGGTCGGCCAGCTTTTCCCTGCGCTGGCTTACTGCTAACTCGATGCCAAAGCCGAATTCCGCATTATCTTCGAAAAGGGAATTTCCCCATGCGGGGCCATGGCCCTCCTGGTTAACCGTGTAGGGGAAGCTGGGTGCAGAGCCTCCGTAAATAGAGGAACAACCTGTGGCATTTGCTATGAGCATGCGATCTCCAAATAGCTGCGTTGCCAACTTCACATATGGCGTTTCACCGCATCCAGCACACGCGCCAGAGAATTCAAACAGTGGTGTTCTGAACTGGCTCCCTTTGACCGTAGAGACGGGCATAAGATCTCCCATCTCTGGTAGCTCGGAGGCAAAAAGATGATTTGGAATCTCCTTTTCTTTCTGAGAGCTAAGGGGCTTCATAATGAGGCCCTTTTTCTTTGAAGGACAAACATGGGCACAACTGCCGCAACCCGTACAGTCCAACGGACTAATTTGGATACGGAACCTGAGTCCTTTTAGCTCTTTGCCCTTAGCCTCCAAAGTAACGAATCCTTCCGGCGCACCCTCCAGATCCTCTTCCCTTGCGAGGACCGGGCGGATTACCGCGTGGGGGCACACAAATGCACATTGGTTACACTGGATGCAGTTTTCAGGCTGCCACTCGGGCACAGAGATGGCAATGCCACGTTTTTCATACTTTGTTGTCCCGGTGGGAAAGATTCCGTCAGGAGGCATAAGGCTCACAGGTAAGGTATCACCCTTCTGGGCCAGCATGGGGCGCATTACCTTTTTGACAAACTCTGGTTCATCTTTTTCCATATATTCTTCGTGTCCAGCGGTAGCCCAGGACTCAGGGACCTTGATTTCCTGCAATGCATCCACAGCCATGTCAACGGCCTTGATGTTCATCTGCACCACATTCTCACCCTTTTTTCCATAGGTCTTTTTAATAGCGTCTTTTAGGTATTGGAACGCCTCCTCAGGGGGTAAGACATTTGCTATCTTGAAAAATGCAGCCTGCATAATCATGTTAATCCTTCCGCCTAGGCCCACTTCGGATGCGATCTTGACTGCGTCAATATTGTAAAATTTTAGCTTTTTAGTAGCTATTGTCCTTTTTATGTGATCAGGCAGCTTCTCCTCCATTTCCTCTAATGTCCATGGAGAGTTGAGGAGAAAGGTGCCTCCCTCCCGTATTCCTTCCAGGATGTCGTATTGATACACAAATGCCGGGTTGTGACATGCTAGAAAATCCGTATGTCTAAGGAGGTAGGGAGATTTGATCCTGTGAGGCGAAAAACGCAGGTGTGACATAGTGATTCCACCTGATTTCTTGGCGTCGTAAGCAAAGTATGCTTGGGCAAACAGATCCGTATTTTCGCCAATGATCTTTATGGCGTTCTTGTTTGCCCCTACTGTCCCATCAGCACCCAAGCCCCAAAACTTGCACCTCACAGTGCCCTCTGGGGAGGGATCAATCTCTTCGCCTAGCTCTAGAGAGGTAAACGTGACATCATCGACGATGCCTACTGTAAAGTGATTCTTGGGTTCTTTGGCACGCAGATTGTCATATACGGCCTTGACCATAGTAGGGGTGAAGTCCTTGCTTCCCAAACCATAGCGGCCTCCGATTATCTTTGGTGCGTCTGAGGCACCTTTAAATACAGTGCAAACGTCCTGGTACAGTGGTTCTCCCAGTGCACCAGGCGCTTTAGTCCTATCAAGGACGGCAATTCTTGTGGCAGTAGAGGGCAAGGCGCGCAAGAAATGTTCCGTTGAGAAAGGTAGATAGAGCCTGACTTTGACAAGCCCCACCCTTTCCCCAAGCTTATTTAGATAATCTACTGTTTCTTCAATAACGTCACAGCTAGAACCCATGGAAACGATTACCCTGTCCGCCTCAGGGTCTCCCACATAATCAAAAAGATGGTATTTCCTCCCCACCAGATCACTCACTTTGTCCATTTCCTCTTGAACGATGTTTGGAACCCTGAGGTAATAAGGATTGCATGCCTCTCTGTTTTGGAAAAAGATGTCGGGATTTTGGGCCGTGCCTCTAATTTGTGGGTATTCTGGATTCATTGCTCGGCTTCTGAAAGAGTCAATAGCATCCCAGTCCACCAATCTCGCCATGTCATCATATTCAATGAGCTCTATCTTTTGGATCTCCATTGAGGTCCTGAATCCGTCAAAGAAATGAAGAAAAGGAATGCTTGAGCGGATGCTAGCTAGGTGAGCGACCAGGGCAAGATCCATCACTTCTTGGACAGAGGCCGAAGCCAAGAGGGAAAAACCTGTTTGCCGCACTGCATTGATGTCGGAATGGTCTCCAAATATTGATAAGGCATGGCTAGCTATGGCTCTTGCCGAGACGTGGAACACACCAGGCATAAGCTCACCTGCGATCTTATACATATTGGGAATCATTAACAGGAGTCCTTGGGAAGCGGTGAAGGTGGTTGCAAGGGCTCCTGCTGCCAAGGCACCATGAACAGCGCCAGCGGCACCAGCCTCTGACTGCATCTCCACTACCTTTAATGTCTGGCCAAAGATGTTCTTCCGCCCTTTAGCTGACCATTCATCACAATATTCGCCCATGGAGCTTGAGGGGGTGATGGGGTAGATTGCGGTTACATCGCTCATGGCATAAGCAACGTGAGCGGCTGCTTCGTTTCCTTCAAGTGTCTTCGTCTTAACTGTCATGGCTCCTTCCTTTCATTTTGAGATATATTCGTCGAGCAAGTGGCGTCTTATTGACTCCACTCCTAATGCACCCCTATACTTACAGCAAAAGGATCAATGTTGCAAGCCGTAGAAGAGGGTAAATCAAATGAAACGGGAATATCCCACAGGACCAATCCCTGCTGTAGCTGCAGTGGTTTTCCGGGGCTCCAAAGTATTGCTGGCAAGAAGAGCCAATGAGCCTTCCAAGGGAAAATGGACATTGCCCGGCGGGGTCATAGAGCTGGGTGAGCCCCATATTGACGCCCTCAAAAGAGAGGTGCTGGAGGAGACAGGCATAGAGATTGATGTAAAGGCACTTGTGGCCGTGATTGACAGGATTGTGTGGGACAAGGAAGGCAGGCCCAAGTATCATTATATGATTCTGGACTATTGGGCAGAATATAGGAAAGGGACCCCGGAACCTGCCTCTGATGTATCAGCTATAAGATGGGCTGAAATTGGCCAGATTGACTCTTTCGGTCTTACAAGCCAGGCCCAAGGGGTGATAACAAAGGCCTGGGAAATGAAAAGAAAGCAAGGCTGAATGATCAGTGAAAGAGAGATGCCTTAAGTGGCTATCTAATGACGTGCATGAATCTTTTCCAATGGGGCCAAGACCAATATATTATGAAGGCTTTGCCTTTTACGGAATCCAAAGGCACAAATCCCCAATACCGGCTGTCATAACTGTGGTCCCGGTTGTCACCCATTACAAAAAGGTGCCCCTTGGGGACGGTTATGGGTCCAAAATGTGATCCTTCGGCAGGCGATGGGTTGGTGTAATACCCATGCTTGTCCTGGTACAGCTTGCCGTTTATGTATATCTTTCTCCCAATGATTTCTATACGATCCCCTGGAAGCCCAATAACTCTTTTGATGAAATCTTTGCTTTTGTCCAAAGGGAAGATAAATACAATCACATCTCCACGTTTAGGAGTGCTCACCGGTATTATGGTCTTCCTTATAAAAGGTAGCTTTACGCCATAGATAAACTTGTTGACTAAAATATGGTCGCCTACAAGCAAAGTGGGTTCCATGGAGCCAGAAGGGATCTTGAAGGCCTGTACCACAAAGGTACGTATAAACAAGGCCAGGACAATTGCGATTAGGGCCGCCTCAACATATTCCCGGAGGGTGCTCTTTTTCTTTACCGCTACTCTTTGCTCAGCCTTTTCCAAATCCGCTCCCTTTTCTAGATGTTATGCGAGACAAAGATTTTTGCGTGGGAAATGTAATTATTATGCAGAAGTTTGTAAAGCAAATTCTAGTGCCTGCCGATAGATAATATGGTTTTCAGGCGGGGCTTATGCAGAATGTATGCATATATCAGGGGCCAAAGAGATTCCGTGCGGGACATGCAATGAAGAGGATGAATAGGCACTCAAGTACCAATTAAGTTAAATTTACATAATTTTTTAAAAATAGTTGACAAATACTTAAATATGGGTACACTTTACACCGAAAAATTTAACAGGCCTCACCGTGCTAGGCCGGAGGGAAAAGTGGGTCGGAACCTTGTAAAGGAGATCAGGGAAGAGAACCTTATGAGCAAGGCCGAATTGGCCCGCAAGGCAGGGGTCTCCCCTCTCACTATCGATAGGGTTGAGAAGGGAATGAACTGCCGGATGGAGACAAAGCGGAAGATCATTTTGGCCCTAGGATATAGGCTCTCGGACAAACACAAAATTTTCCCTGAGGATTAACCACTATCACCATGGCTATCCCCAAGAAAAACCAATTAGTAGGCCTTGATGTAGGCTCTCATTCCGTAAAGCTTGTAGAAATCGATCATTCCAAGAGGGGTTCTATCCTAAAGAGTTTTGGAGTTGTGGGGCTTCCTCCCAATGCAATCGTGGAAGGTTCGGTAAAGGAGATAGAGGTTGTTGCCTCGGCCATAAAGAATCTTTATAAGAACCTGAAGGTCAAAAACAGAAAGGTAGCCACCTCCATCTCTGGGTACTCAGTTATAGTCAAGAAGATCGAACTTCCTCCAAAAGAAGGTGCAGATCTTGAGGCCACGATTCAAGAAAAAGCAGAACAATATATCCCGTTTGACATCAATGATGTGAATCTGGACTATGATCTCCTTACTCCGGAGGCCGAACCTGAAGAGGGCACCACAGGCTCATCGAAGCCAAAAGAGGTTATGCTAGTTGCCGCCAAGAAGGACATGGTAGATGAATATGTAGGATTGCTTCAATTGGCGGGCCTTAGTCCTATGGTGCTGGACGTTGACGCCTTCGCACTCCAAAATGCCTTTGAGATGAGCTCCCCAGAGCAAAAAGGCTGTTATGCACTCGTCAACATAGGCGCAGAGGAACTGGGAATAAATGCAGTAAAAGATGGCGTTTCCATGTTTACCAGGGATTCATCCTATGGTGGTGCACAGATCACAGACGCAATAATGAAGGAGTTGAAGGTCAGCTACGAGGAGGCTGAAAAGATAAAACTAGGCGGCACAAAGGTTGAAAAGGAAAAGGCGATATTAGAGGAGATCTTCACTTCTGTGGTTTCGAGTTGGGCTCAGGAAATCAAGCGGGCCCTGGATTTTCTTGCCACCACATATCCCGACGAAACGATTGAAAGGGTCTTTCTCAGTGGCGGATCATCAAGGATACCAGGATTTCAGAAATACCTTGAGATGGAAACAGGGATTCCTGTGGAAATGTTTAATCCTTTTTCCAACTTGATTATTAATGAAAGGAAATTTGATCCCAATTACTTAAGCTACATGGCACCTCAGGCTGCTGTAGCTGTGGGCCTTGCCCTCAGAAGCATTGGTGACAAATGATAAGGATCAACTTACTTCCATTCAGAGAGGCAAGAAAGAAAGAGAACATTAGACGGCAGATTAGTATCTATGTGCTGAGTGTTGGGCTGCTGATCTGCCTAATGGTATTTGGTTTCCTGCGGCTGAACAGTACATTGGCCGGATTGAGGGAGAAGAAGTCAGAAAAAACTAAGGAACTGGCAAAATACAAGGATACGAACAAACGGTTAGCAGAAATAAAGAAGAAGATTTCAGAGATTCGGACAAAACTTGAGGTCATAAGAGGCCTAGAAAAAAATAAGATGGGCCCTGTGCAGTTACTTGACGAAATTGCAATGGCCGTACCACGCGATAAGCTGTGGCTCCGCTCTTTAGTGGAGAAAAGCGGGAAATTGACATTAGAAGGAACGGCCATGGACAATGAGACAGTAGCCCTGTTTATGAATAACCTTGAGGCAGCACCTCATATAAAGACCGTAGACCTCAAGAGCACAAGGCTTAGGGTGCTCAAGACCTATAAGCTGAATCTGATGGATTTTGTGCTCAATTGCAAGACATATGCCTTTAAGCAGAAAAAGAAGGCCCCAGGCAAAAAATCTGGCAAGCGCAGGAGAAGGCGCAGGAAATAGGGCACTCTTATAACTTCACCGGATCTGAGAGTCATGGAAGAAAGTGGTCTAATATCAAAAGTGGAAAAACTCAAGATGCCTTATAGGCTCTTGATATATTTTGGAACACTGGTGCTTTTGGCCGGTCTCTTTGTATGGCTTGTGTTTCTGCCCACAAAGAAGGAGATTCAGAAGACCAAGCAAGAGATCGTTCGGCTCGATAGAAAATTGGCACAGGCCAGAATCAGGGCGAGAAATCTTAAGAAATTCGAAGCGGAACTCAAGGAGGTTGATGCAGAATTCAAGCAAGCACTAAAGCTTTTGCCCAACGAGAAAGAGATTCCAGCCCTATTGCGCAGCATCACCCAACTGGGGGCTGACTCCAATCTTACCTTCGTGCTTTTCAGTCCCAAGAAAGAGAGGGTAAAGGAGTTTTATGTAGAGATACCTATACAGATGGAAGTGCGGGGCAAGTATCACGATGCGGCCACGTTTTTTTACAGGATTGGGAAAATGGACCGTATTGTCAAGATATTGGATTTTTCCATGAAGCCCGTTAAGAAGAATTCTGATGTATTGTTGACCAAGTGCAATGTGGTCACATATAGATTTAAAGGGAGTTCAGATGAAAGGCGCCCGAAAGGCAAGAAATAGAACCTTCATCGCGAGCAGTATAGCGACCTTTTTGCTTGGGTTTTTCACTGCCAGCGTGGCGCAGCCGATAGTGTTTAAGGGGCCACGCAAGGCAAAAGAGGCACCTGCAATAGAGACCATTCGCCCGACGGGTATTCAGGATGAGGCAACGTATGTTTACAACCCCAAGGGTAAGCCAGATCCGTTTAGTTCCTTCATAGCTAGGCAAGAGGCCTTTGAAAAGAAGCGAAAGAGGAGGAAACCGAGAACCTATTTAGAGACCTTGGAGTTATCCCAGCTCGAGCTTATTGCCATAATAATAGGCCCAAAGGGTAACTGGGCCATGGTTCGTGATTCCAAGGGAATAGGTCATGTTATCAAGAAAGGTACAGCCATTGGGACCAACGGTGGTATTGTTTATAAGGTCCTGCCCGATAAGGTAATCATCAGAGAAAAGCACATGGATTTCAGGGGCAGGGAGATCACCAAGGAAATCGTAAAGAAGCTGCATGCTTCAAAATAGAAACGTTTTTGACGATATTAAAAATGAAATCCCGCATGAGAAATTCCACGTGAGAACAATATACAGGAGAAGTTCCATGCCTAGAATAAGTAAAGATAAACGGTGCTACAAGCAGATTGGATGGCTGTGCATGTTTGTCGGTCTAATGCTTGTTGCCATGGCGATGGCTGGATGTATTACGACACCTAAAAAACCTGTCACCGCCCAGCCCACGGCCGAACGAGCCCTTGTAAAGGCCGTTAATGTTCGGTCTTTTGGCAATGGTATGTTTACTCTGGTGGAGATTATGGGTAGCAAGCCCTTGGGCTATACCGCTTTCAAGCTGGTGGATCCGCCCAGAATAGTGGTAGACGTGGATGCTCCTCCTGCGGATAATCTTACAGTGGGCCCGGTTAGTGACAAAAACGTAAAGGTCATTAAGGTCGAGAAGGCCAATGGAAAAAACAAGACAAGATTAATAATTGGTATAGCTGATAGTGTAGACTACAGGATAAGTGGCCAAAAAGGGGTTATCTCCGTTGCCCTGAATCCGAAACCACCAATCCAGCAAAAGACCACCGTCGTCGCTAAAGAGGAAAATAGCCGGAAAGTTGATGAAGGGTCTGCTCAGGCCCATTCTCCCAGGATATTTTTCAAGCCTAAACCTACTGACTTAAATCAGATCCTGGGAGTAGATTTCACGATGCTGGACCATGGCAAAAGCCGCCTCATAATTACCACTGACAAGAAAGTTCCTTTTCACTTGGAAAGGAAAGGACAAAAGACCCTTGTCTTGAGCGTGGACAATGCGACCATACCGAGGCTGTTACAAAGACACCTTGACTCTTCGCAGTTTGAAGGGGCCGTTGATCGGGTAAAGGCGGTGGTTTCTCCCGATAGAAAAAAGGTATTTCTAAACATCGCACTGAGAGAAATGGTGCCATTTCATGTGGACCAGACCGATAAATCCATAAACATAGAGTTTGGCCCAACGGAAATAAAACCGCCAAAGACCAAGATTGTTCCTTTGGCGTTGGCTGAAAAATCAATGGGTAATAGTCAGGCCGCATTAAAAGGTTTGCAAGCAGGCCTCAAGCCCGTGGCTTTCGGAGATTCACCTCCCACGCACAAGATAAGAAAAAGGTATACCGGCGCTCACATGACAATGGATTTTGTAAATGCCGATGTAACAAACATACTGCGATTGATCGGAGAGGTGAGTAACCTAAACATCGTCTGGGGTCCCAAAGTTAAGGGCAAGGTGTCCATGAGGCTAAGGAACGTGCCATGGGATCAGGCCCTGGATTTGGTCTTGAAAAACAATGAGCTGGCCATGCGGCGCGAAGGAAATGTGATATGGGTCACAACGCGGGCTGAGATGGCCAAGATTGAGGCCGAGGAAAAGAAGAAGCTCGAAGATATTGAAAAGAGAAAACAGGAGCAGTTGAAGAGGGCCAAGGAACTCAAGGAATTAGAACCCGTGGTCACGGAATACATAACCATCAACTATGTGGATGTGGACAACGTCAAGAAGGTCATCGAAGAGACAGTGAAAAGTGCGCGGGGTAAGATCACAGTTGATAAAAACACAAAGACCATCATAATGACGGATACGGCCTCCAAGATAAAAGAGGCAAGAGGGCTTGCCAAAAAACTGGACAGACCTACCAAACAGGTGATGATTGAGGCTAGAATAGTGGAGGCATCCACAAGTTTTTCCCGGGAACTGGGAGTCCAGTGGAATTTCCAATTGCAGCACAGAAACGATTCTTCAATGGCATGGAGAGGAACACCCGAGTGGGCATTGAACAACACCGCTGCAAACTATCCAGATGGTGCGACGCTCTATGGCCCTACTTTTTCCACAAACCACCCAAATTTTTCATCAAATTTGGGTTTGGTTTTTGCTACGTTGTCAGGTAATGGTTTGACGGGAGCATTTCTGGACACCCAGATAGCCCTGTCAGAGTCTGAGGGTAAGCTTCGTGTCTTGCAGGCACCCAAGATTGTTACTAGGGATACCGTAACAGCTACAATTCAGCAAGGTACCAAGATTGTGCTTCCTTCTGGAACTGACAGCAATGGAAACAAGACATTTGAGATGGTGGATGCTAGTTTAAAACTGGAGGTCACCCCTCACATAACCCCCAACAATATGGTCATAATGGACGTGAAGATTAGCGATGACTCCCCGGATTATGCAAATGCAAGGGGCGAGAGTGTGCCAATCAACACCAAGAGTGCAGAAACTACAATGATGGTGGCCAGTGGGGACACTGTTGTCATAGGTGGTATTTATAAAGAGCAAAAAGGCCTGAGGGAGACGGGCCAACCGTGGCTTAAGGATATACCCATAATCGGATGGCTCTTCAAAAACAAGAGTTGGGACAATGAGAAAAGGGAACTGTTGATTTTCTTGACACCAACCGTTTTGAATGCCGGATAATGCATGGTAAGAGGATACTAGTGGTCGGGGCTTAGTCCCAATATGTTCGCAATGTCCATGAGGCGGGCTGCATGATAGTCCGCCTCAAGCTTTTTGTTTTTATAGGCAATGAAAATGACCCCAGATGCTGCGGCTGTCTGCTGGTCAATCAAAGAATCGCCCACATAAACTGCTTGACGCGGGGTGATCTTAAAGTGCCGCAGGATCTTCTCTATTGATTCAGGATCTGGTTTGGGCCTAGTGACGTCCAAGGAACAAACTACCATATCGAAGAATCCTTCAAGACCGTGTTGCTTGATCACCTCTGAAATTGTATTGCTCCTGTTGGTAGCCATGGCAAGGTGAAATCTTGACTTTAGGAGACCCAGAAGCTCCTTAAGACCTTCCTCCATTATCATATCTTTAACAAAGGGCATGTAGTCCATTTTGTGTCTGTATGATTGAGCTTGTTCCAGGTAAGGGGTTCCGTGGAATAGAAATGCTATGGATTCCTCTGCGGTATGCATGTGGATGTACTCAACCTGGGACTCTTTCATTGGAGGCAAGCCAAATTTTTTGAGTAAATGATTGTAATAATTGATGTTAGCCTGCCTTGAGTCAAATAATACGCCATCGCAATCAAATATTACAACCTTAATATTTTTGACTAGATCCTCTGAGCTGAATGCCTTCATGATTCCACTTCTCTTTCCATTAAAAAGAAAAAAAGCAGGTCCTATTCACAGCCTGCTTTTTTGTGCCCAGCTTTGGGATGTTAATGCAATGTTTAGCTGGAATATCCGATTATGAGATAGCGGCGGATTCGTATCCCCCTGATTAATGGAAATGGCGCTCTCGCATAAACCCAAATAGCTGGAGGGCAGTCTTGATGGCGGCAAACGTGATACCAGCCCCCACGATTCCCAGTGCCAAATACAGGAAGCCGAAAAAGATAATATGATCAACATTCCATTGCCATTCAAAGATAAAAGGTAGCATTCTTAATACTCCTATTCGCTTTTTTGGCCTCTAAGGGCAGATCATGCCGGGTTAAGCTCCTTTTCCTTAGGGAATATAGGAAGATACCTGTAAGAAAGGGAATATAACAAGAATCCGTAACCGACAACGGCCAATGCGATCCCCCACTCCTGCCATGTTGGCAGATAGCTCACAAATTTATCAAATGGCATAACCGGTATGGCCAGTGTAACCACTGTAAATACGAATCTGTTGAGTACAATACCAGTGCAATTCATAAGACATCCTGCAATCAACCAGCCTTCCGTTTCTCTTGCCTTGGGAATGAGGAGAATGACAGCAGGCACAATCCCAAAGATTCCGATTTCGGCAACCACAAGCCATACTCCATAGGGCCCTTCCCTGAAAAAGTCCATGAATGTCAGCCCTGCCTTTGGCACTATTCCATATGCCCAGCCGATGGTATCGGCTATTTTCAACACCATATAAAGGGCCAACAGCCATCCTGAAATCTTGGCAAGCGTCAGATAGGCCTTGGGTGGAACAAGTTTCTTTCTAGTAATCTTTTCGGCCAGCTTCGTGCAAAGGATGGTAAATGACGGCCCTGCGGCTATTGCAGACAGGATAAAGAGGAAGAAGGTCCAGGGCCATATGTAGAAGCCACCTCTTGCAGCAAATGGTCTTGCGTACATAACGCCAAATAGCCCACCTAGAGAGCCCTGGTGAAAGAATGAAAGGAATGTTCCTGTTGCAGCAAACACCGCCATGATTTCGTGAAGATTGCTACCAAAGAGCCTAAGTTCTCGGATTTGGCCAATCTTGCGGTTTTCCAAGATAATAGGTATATACTCAATGAGAAGAACACCAAGGTATGTAGTAATACAAAATGACACCTCGGTTAGCATAGAATGGACATTAGCATGCCAGAATATGAACCAGCCCCTGAGCGGTTGTCCGATGTCAATGCCCAGCATTGCAACTGCCCCGGAGTAACAAATGAATCCTATGATCACCGCTGAGTTGATTATGTCCTTCAGCTCCTTCTTTCCAATAATATATGTAAGAAACCCCGTGAAAAAGGCCCCTGCTCCCAATGCAATTACACCAAGGTCAAAGACAATCCAGAGAGCAAATGCAAAATAGTTGGTCATGTTGGTTTGGTTGAGGCCTTTGTACAGGCATAGGAAGGCAGAAACCAGTCCCCATCCCAGTAAGCCTAACCAGGGAAGCGTCCAGAGAAAAAACTTCCCTGGAGAACATCTCTTAACCCCCTCTGGAATCAATACTGAATCCATTGTTTGCCTCCTACAAGGATACCAACTAATGGTTAGCCGGTTTTAGTCGCTCCAACTGGTTCCAGTTCTTCTGGCCGATAGTTGTCCGCCAATTTCCGAATCCATTCTTTGCTTGAAAGATAATAGACTTTGGGCTCCGTCCCAAGCCTTTCCAATAAGCGAAAGGCCCTGGGGCTCTTGGCCAATTGGCTCACCTTGTGTTTGGGATTATTCAGATCCCCAAAGGTGATGGCCTGGGCAGGACAGGCTTCAGCACAGGCTGTAATGTATTCGCCCTCTTCCAGTTCTCTCCGTCCCTCAGCATAAGCCTTGGTTTTGGCCCTCATCAACCGATGATGACAAAAGGTGCACTTCTCAACAACACCTCGCATACGGGGCGAGACTTCAGGGGACAAATATTCGTCCAGCCCTTTACCCTTCGGGAAATAACCGTCATACCAATTAAAGTTCCTGGCATGATACGGACATGCTGCCATACAGTAACGGCAACCTATGCACCTTGTATAAATCTGGCTGACAATACCTGTGTTGGGGTCCATCCGGGTTGCTGTGGCAGGACAAACAGAGACGCATGGTGTATTGTGTTCGCACTGCATGCAGGGACGAGGGAAATAACTGACCTCTGTGTTTGGAAACGGTTTCCCATTGGTAATTCTGTAAAGCCTCATCCATGCAATGTTTCTCTGCTTATCAGACTCGTCAGGCCACACCGTCACGTTATTTTCGGCAGCGCAAGCGATCATGCAAGTCCCACAGCCAGTGCACTTGTCAAGATCTATGGTCATGCCATATTTAGGGCCATTACCATGCCTTTGTTCCATGATTTACCTCTTCTATAACGTGATAACCTTTCTCTCTCGCACAATATCTTCCCAAGGCGCCATCTACACCGATTTCCTGATCCTTGCAGGTGTCGCCCACCATGCAGCAAGACCACTTAGAGCGTCCTTTTGGGGTGTCACTAAATGATTGACATTGATACCCTTTCCCCTTAGGAACTCGTCATAAGCAAAATGACCAAAGCCTCGTGGGACAAAGATACACCCTGGCATAGCTCCTTCAAACAGGGTTACCCTTACCCTGGCCTTTGCAGACGGTGTTTCAATGATGACACTGTCGCCTCCCTTTAGGCCATACTTGCGGGCTGTTTGCGGATGTATCTCTACGAACGAATCCTTCTTGAGCAATTGATTGTCTAACCATGTCTTGCTGAGAAATGGGGGGCTAGGTACCCAGCTATCTGAGAGGTTGATCATTTCATAGGGCACCAATACAAGTGGAAACTTGCTAAATTGACCAGGAAGTAAGGGTTCCTCTTGATGAGGCAAGAAGGCCTCATCGCCTTTTACCTTTATGCCCATTTTCTTTAATGTTGTGAGCGGGTTATCGCTACCTTGAGCATATTCTTCAATGGCTAGTTGAATCTGGGTGCTGAAGAATTCAAATTTTCCGGTAGGGGTCTTGAATAGTTTTGCCCAGCTTTTGAACCTGTGAGAGGGTCTGTACCACATGCCTGATGACCTGATTGCCTCCCACATCTCATCAAAGCTATTATATTCAGGCTCAGGGAGGGTGCCTCGCTTCAAAAGCTCCCATGCGGGGGTTTTGGGATCATAGGACACCAGCCCCCCTCCTGATTCAAAAAGCCCCCTTGC
This sequence comes from uncultured Desulfobacteraceae bacterium, assembly GCA_964508875.1. Lineage (GTDB taxonomy): Bacteria > Desulfobacterota > DSM-4660 > Desulfatiglandales > Desulfatiglandaceae > B111-G9. Next base: position 17,961 of record CAZDVV010000011.1, read on the forward strand.
GCGTTCCTTAAGAACTTCCTCATAGCTGTTCCAGGGAAAAGCGGATGCCACGGGTTCTTCCAGCGCCTTAGCAAGCTCCAGTACGGAATCCCCCACATTCTTGGTCTGATATATAGGTTCCACTGCAGGTCTAGACAGGCCATAAAATGGATACTGAAGGGTTAGTGGCCAGATAATTTCGTCGGTCTTCTCAAGGTAAGTATGGTCTGGTAGGATCAAATCGGCCATTTGAGCCGTTTCATCTCGAAATGGAGAAAAGCTAACAACAAAAGGTATTTTCTTAATGGCCCGATAAAACAATCCTCCATCGGGCTCGGTGAAAACCGGGTTAGCCCCAAAGACCAACAACGTGTCTATGGGTGAATTTGTGGCTTCCAATATGGCATGAGCAAGGTTTGACACTAGACTGGCGGCAAAGGGGTATTGTTTCGTATCTGCTTGGTCAAGTCTCGGGTTTCCCAAGCCAGACTCAGCAATAGGATCGGCCTCAAAATCGGGAAGCTTGTTCAAGGGCAGGGGATCATATACCAAGACTCCTCCTGGCATATTAATATTACCCACCAAGGCATTCAGGCTGTGCACGGCCATAAACTCGTAAATACTTCCATTTAGCAAACCTTTACCCCTACCGAAAATTGCAATAGGCGAGCGTGCCCTTGCAAACTGCCTTGCGAGCTTTTCGATGAGACCGGGGTCAATTCCCGTGAGGCTGGCCACCTTGGAAGGGGAATATTTTTGCATTACAAGAGTTTTGAACCCCATATGCTGTCTGCCGTTGGAAGAGGTCCAATCATTAAATCCAAAGGTATGATTTTCCACAAATTCTTTATTATAAAGCACTTCCTTGATAATCACATGGGCAAGGCCTAAGGCAAATGCTGGCTCAGTTCCGGGCCGCACAGCCACCCATTGATCTGCCTTTGATGCCGTGTTAGAGGCTCGGGACTCTATCTGTACGATCTTAGTTTTTCGGCTACCGTTTTGTTCGTGCCACATGCCCCATGCATTCAGCACTCTTCCCGGGGCTCCCCACCCTTCCAAAAGTCCACACCCAAAGCTCAAGATGAAATCCGAGTTCTCCAAGTCAAAGGCAACCGGGCCTTCATTGCCCTGCATCAGGGTGCTTAGAATCCAAAAAGAGTCTTCTACGGTAGCGCATCTTAAGTAATTTGGGCTTCCCACAGCCCGCATCAAGCGAGAGATGAGTTGGGAAAGGGTGGACCCTAGTCTATTGCCATCTATGGCAGCAAGCCTCTGAGGCATACCACTTAAGCGAAGCCTTTTTATTCGGTTGGCTAGGATGCTAAAGGCCTCAGTCCAAGAAATCGGGACAAAATCCCCTGAACCTCTTGGGCCAACCCGTTTCATGGGGGAGGTGAATCTGAGGTCTTTATCATAGAGGAGCTGGAGCCCTCCCATCCCCACAGGACATATTCCACCTGGATTGATAGGAAAATCAGTTCTTCCTTCAATTTTGATCGCTCGGTTATCTACCTTGCGCACCTTTATCCCGCAACCTCCAGGGCAGAGGGTACACACCGATTTTTCTTCGCTAAAGGCCCCCTCTGAAGGTACGGGTACCCATGGCCAATTCTGTGTCCATATGGCAATGTCATCGGTGAGTTTCCAGGGAAGCGGTGTCACGTGTAATCCCGCCACACCCCCCACAACAAGCTTCACAAAGTCTCTTCTGGTCATTCCCATTGTATTACCCCTTACTTATGACAGACAAAGCAGGCATTATTTTCTTCATGTCCTGTCTTGCTGTGGCACCCAGCACAATCATCCATTTTCATTCGATCCCAAGAGTGCTTTTTGTAGCCTGATATTCGCTTGCCCCATATGTTTCTGCTATATTTGGTAATACGGTTTGCTTCGTAGGGTGGTAATTCCTTTAAATGGCCATGATTGCCATGGCAGGTATTGCATTGCAGTTTTCCCATTTGTACATGAGCAATGTGGGGAAAATACACGCAATCTGGCTGGCGATAATATGAATACCATGGAATCTCTTTTTCTGAGGCCACATATGTCCTTAGAAACCTCTTTTCCTCTTCTGTTTCTCCCAAAGGGGTGTCAGGATCGTCGTGGCACTCAGTACATTTCGATAGCCGGGGAATACCAGAAAAGGTTCCATCTTCTCTGAACTCGTGACAGAACAGGCATTTTTCCTGCTCTGTTTCCCCTTCTATTCCTTCCACTCTCTCTGGATCCATATGAATGGCATGACTGAAATTAAGCGGCTGGGGTTGTTTTGAGTAAAGGACCATGGGAAAGATTATCCAGCCAATGATAAGTGATCCAACAAACCCCGCTAGAAAAAAAAGGATTCCTCCGATTGTGGAAGATTTGTTCGAATTGCTTTTCTTCTCCATGGGATGAGCCTCGTCGCACTAGGGTTCATAAACTAGCTTTTAGCAGTTCTGCGTATTTACATACTACACCTTTTTTTGTCAAGGAAAATCACGTTAAGGCCTTGAAAATCAACCGAATAAAGTGATTGAGGGGATTGTGCAAAGGCATTGAAGAGAAATACCAAACCCCTCTGTATGGGGAGGGGTTTGGTGTAGACAGATCAATCTTGTGTGGAAAGATAGGGAATGGTCGCTTCTATGAGAATTTTTTCATCCTTTTGCGCCTTCTTTTTGCAGCCTTGGCCTGTTTCTTTTTCCTTTGAACGCTAGGCTTGTCATAAAAGCGCCTTTCTTTGATCTCCGAGAAAAAGCCTTCTTTTGTAAGTTTCCTCTTTAAATCCTTGATAGCTTTTTCTATCTGGTTGTCTTGGACTATGACTTTCATCTTTTCACCACCTTAATCATAAAATAAAAAAAGCACCTCTTATCCTTTTGAGGTGCTTTCCTTTCCATATGCAAGCAAACAGCTTGTTGCCCTTTTTAATCTCTAACACCAACACACATAAGAGCAGGTCCTCTTTTGCTTTCATAGGTACGGAAGCCCTCAAAAGGCAATAACGGCTTCCTGCTCTCGAAAGCGTGTCGCGCACGCTTACGGGAGTGGGATTGTGTAAGAATATCGTGCAGGAAAATCACCCCCTTTGCTAATGGGGTAAACTAATAATAACAAAAACAGTAATAATACCCAACTAAAACTCCATGTCAACTGATTTTTTTATAAATATTAGGATATAAGACACGCTATCATTTCTTATTCCTTCTCCTTAGAGTAAGCAGTCCCACTGTCTCTACATGGTAGGTATGAGGGAACATATCAACGGGTTGAATTTCCACCAGTTCATAAGAATTGTTTAGTAGGGATAGATCCCGGGCCATGGTTACTGGGTTGCAAGATACATAAATCAGTTTTGGTACTGCTAGCTCTGCAATGTGTTTGGCCACGTCCTTGTGCATCCCGGCACGTGGTGGGTCAATTATGAGGATATCGGGAACCTCTCTAAGCAAAGGCAACTGATCTCTGATATCACCCTGGAGAAATGACACATTTTCAATACCATTTATCTCTCTGTTCCTATTGGCGTCTGCCACCGCAGCCTTGTTGATCTCAATTCCTATGACTTTTTGGGCCCGAGGGGCAAGGTACAGAGCAATCGTGCCGGTTCCACTATATAAATCGAGCACTGTTTCTCTGCTAGTCAGGCCAGCATAACGGTCAACAATCTGATAAAGTGTTTCTGCGCCTTTAGTGTTAGCCTGGAAAAAGGAGTTGGCGGAGATTTGAAAGACATAGTGTCCAATCTTTTCTTTGATTGTGGCCTCTCCCCATACCACCGTTTCATAATCACCGATTGCCACCCCCGCCCTTTTCTTGCTCACGTTGTTGACTATGCTTTTGATGTTTCCGACTGC
>CAZDVV010000011.1:21884-30190 GCA_964508875.1 uncultured Desulfobacteraceae bacterium
ATAACCTTATTAAAAGTGCCTGGTAAGTGGAGCCCTATGGCAAAGGATTTTTCTTCTTTGCCAAGGGGCATCTCTTGTGGAAATGCCCACCGTCTGGATGAGAAGGAAAACTCCATTTTGTTCCGATACCCTGCTACCATTTCAGAGGGGATAATCTCGTTTATCTTTACCGAATTTAGCCCCACCATCTTATCAAGTGCCTCGCGTATTAGCCCGGCCTTGTATTGAAGCTGATACTCATAGTCAATATGTTGCCATTGGCAGCCGCCACAATAAGGATAATAGGTACACGGAGGGGCTATTCGTACGGGTGATGGTTCCAAGATTTCGACAATGCGGGCCTCTGCGTAATCCTTTTTTTTCTTGTAAACTTTAACCCTTAGCTTATCCCCTGGCGCACTTTTGGGAACGAAGAGCACAAAGCCATCCACAAAGCCAATACCAGGGCCTCCAAAGGCCATTTTTTCAATATTGAGTTCCAGCGATTGTCCCTTCTTGATGGCCATGGTATCAGTCTAAGGAGAGATTAGAGCACCATCCACCACAGGTAAAAGAGATTGGAAGGTGGGGCAACAGGTTCTATGGATAGGATGGCAGCCTCAGGGGTTGTGGAGGTGCCGGACCCTGAGCCACCCACAAGTGTAGTACCCGTGGAAGCAAAAAGCCGAAATTTGGATTGTCCGATATACATTACAGGCCTGGAAGGTATGCCCACGCCAATTACCTGGCCCCAAGTGTCATTTCCTTCTGAGGTGAACAAGGCTGGGGCTCCCGTTTTATAGTTAATCGCATAAAGATTAGAAACACCCTGATCTCCATCTGGAGTGAAGATGGTTACGTAATATACTTTATTAAATACCAACCCTTTTTCCAAAACCTTTCCGCCATTTGCGAGCCTGATAAACCATCCCCTGTCAATATAACCGCTGTCATCAACGTCAGCCGTCTCATTGTCCAAATCAGGCAAAGGCGGTGGATTGGTGGCACCTGCCAACTCACTTACATCTACCAAATCAAGTTCTGTTAGGGTAACACCGTCGTGCAGATCCTTTATGGCATATATTCTATCAGAGCTGGTTGGGTCGCACGGGTTTTCGCGATTTCCAGTGCCAGTGAGAAGAAGATCATAGCCTTTTTCGAGTACTACGCTTGGAGGATAAAAGAAAGGGCGTTTGGGCCAAGGCGGTGCAATGAATAATCGATGGGCCTCCCAGGAGAAAATATTTTCATTAGACTGGGGGAATGGCAAAAGTTCTTCTTCAGAGTCGGTAAATCGTCCAACCCGCCATATCTGTCCCCCTACATCACCCACGTATAGCTTATCGGTAAAGCCGTTAGCGTTTTCATCAATTGCTGCCACTGAGCTGGGAATGGAAAAATCCATGCCAGCCAGTTCATGTCGCTTGTTCTTAAAGCCTCTCACCAGAGAGGCGTCTAAAATGTTGATGACGAGGATGGCCTTACCGCCAGAATTGTCGGGTGTATATCCAGCACCTATGAAAAACACCGGTGTCCCGTACGTGTCTTCATCATAGGTCTTGACCCTGCCGAAAACAGGCTCAGACCATGTTTGGCCCAGCTCAGGGATTACCACGTCAGGTGCAGCTCCGGAAGGCAAGTTGAGGGACTTGGCATCATCTGAAGGGCTGATTCTCCACAGGAACAAAGGGTTTTGTGGTTCGGTGATGTCGAGGGCAAAATAGCTTGTTCCCCCTTTTCTCTCACCACATATCAAGATGATTCGATCACCATCACCCGTATCCAAAATACCATCGCCATCCACGTCAATAGTGTACGCCTTTGGGCTGGAATCCACAAAATAGGTGTGTCCTTCACCTTCAACAATGTCTTTGACACGGTGGAGTTGATCAGGCGGTATGAAGGCCCATGCCTCCTCACCATATGTGGTGAGGTTTTCGTTGGCCGCTTTTTCAGTATCAAGCACCGCGTGAAGCATACCGTCATTGGCACCGAAAAATACATAGGTCTGGGAGGTGTTGTCAGGATAATGGTACGTTAAAACAAGGGGAGTGCTGTGCATGATATCCCCTAAAATGAACGGCCTATTCTCCGTGGTGTCACCATCGCCGTCTTCGTCAAACACATCTGCACCTCTAATATAGTCTATGATTTCAGAAACGGCATGAGTCGGGTCGCCAAGTATGGGTGCAGTGATTGCCCCATTGGTGGACTTAAACTCATTGCTCGGATCGGCGAGATTTTGGGAGGTGCCAAGATAGGTATAAATCTTTCTATGGCTATTGTGGACATAATTGGACTTTAGGGGGTCAGCCCAGTCTTTTAACGCCCAGAAGGGCTGAGCACCAAGTTTCAATTTTCCGGCGGAGTCAAGGGCTGGGTCTCCATTGGCATCCACAAAACTCCCGTCTTCGTCTAGACCAAGCTTGACCAGGTCCCCTTCCCAGAAGTTGCCATTGGTTGGCCTAAACAGGGCAAGATATGCAAACTCTCCACTTATGCTGTTGGAGGTGGGCACTATAGGAGCAATGAAGCTGGCAAAGGTGTCTGCCTCTTGGGCTGATGGCAACAGGCAGGTATCATCGCCAACACTCAAAGAAGAAAGGAGAAATAGTATCAGTACTCCCAATAGCCCGATCTTTTTCATTTGGACTCTACTCACACCAAAAGGCTTTCGTTGTCATGCCAAGATCAGTATCCAACCCTATAAAACCCGGCTTCTACATGGCTTTGGGCCCCCGACGGACCATATCCATTACATATCATTTTATATCTATATGCCTTAAAAGTGCCCACTTCAAAGCCCGATCCCCTAGGCACCTCACTCACACCAAGATATTGCACAGACCCGTCAAAAGACCTATCAGAGCCTAATGCATCGTCAGGTGATTGAAACTCCACCGGTGTGGAACCGTCCATGTTATCCGCGCCATAAAGGTCAGGGCGTTGGGCAACAAAATTCCTAGCTGATTCTGCGGCATAGAACGCCATCTTGTGTTTTGCAATGTTTGACGACGCCCTAATCTCATTCATGCTCATCTTTGCCACAACCACTCCAGTAATGGTGGAAAGTGCAAGTATGAGAAGAGCGATTATCAAAACCGACCCTTTGTGGTTGTTTTTCTTAGCAAAAGTTTGAATCATTTTGTTGTCTCTCCTCTTGAGGCAAAAGGTTCAAGGAGAAAGGCAAAAGCAAGATTTTATCTAACCTGTGTCAGTTCCAGATGTCTGGTTCGGCCCCTATCATTCCACACCACAATCAGGTTTATGGTCTTGTTCCCGGTGTTTGGGCTGTCAGGTGCAATATTCCAAAAGATATCAAAGGACATACCGCTTATGCCTTGGCCTGTTAAGGCATGATCTGCGTCGCTTCCAATATCATCTAGGCCACTAGTACCATCATTATCAGTATCCTGAAGCTGGGTAGAGCTCTTATCTAAGGCCAAAAGCTTCTCCATTCTGTCAGAGGCCACTGTGGCCCCAATAGTGGAGGCGGCAGCAGAGCTATTTCCCCTCATGGCTGCGCCCTGTAGCGTGGCAATGGCAAGTAGGCCAACAGTCAAAATGGACACAGCTATCACTACCTCAAGTAGTGTGAATCCTTCGTTAGATGTGAGTAGCCTTCTCATGCTCGACTTTCCATCTTGGAGTGATCGCTGCAACCAGATAGATGATGCCTGCCTGCACCAAACAGTGCCACATGGCATGAATACATACAGGCAACACAAAGGTTATTTTACTGCCATGTTTCTACACAACACCTGTGTAGTCAAAAGGAGCCGTCTGTATCCATCATTTGCAGGCCCAAAGATCACTGTTCCCTGTTGATTTTTATAAACGGTGGTATCCTTAAAACCTGGGACTGGTTTTGCAGTTCTTCCCAAAAGGGTAATCTGAACAGACATAATTTTTCTTGGGTCTGACACAGGCGCAGGAAGCACATTGCCATGCTTGTCAAGATAGACAAAATCAAGGGCATCAATATACTCGGCAATGGGCTGATTGGATGCTGTGGCAGGGGTTTTCCTTCCCAACTTTCTTATGCCTGAAGCGGTATAAAGGCTGTAAGTAATATCTTCGTTGTATTCAGTGGAGTCACCGTTTGCGTTTCGGTCCTCAGTGATTCTGATGGAGCTGGAAGTGGCAGTAATAATGCCAGCGTTGGATCCTCCTGTGGGATCACACCCCGCCATGGAAATATCTCGTTCCAAAAAGTAAAGAGCTGTCCTCATCTTTGTTTGAAGTTGTGAGAGTTGTTCTTGGGCCGCGTAGGACTTCTGTTGGAACCGATAAAGAGAATATATACCCGCCGTTACCACTGCAGCCAAAACCATAGCCAATAACAGCTCCACAAGCGTAAAGCCCGCAGTCTCCTTTTTGTTATCCCTGATGCACATAGTATTTGAATCTATTTCCAGACAAATGAGCAATGAACCTGGCTATTCAATCCTGATGTTTCCACTACAAGACACAATGACTTTGGCAGTTTTTCCTTTCTTGTTTATGAGATATGCTGTCCCCATTCCAAGGCCACCACTGTTGCTGACAGGAATTCCGCTGGGCTGAAATGAGATTGCAGGTATGTTTTCGTCATTGTCTGAAAAGGTTATCCCATCGCCTCCACCCTTTGTTGGATCAAAGCTAATGCCTGGAAATTCCTCTCCTCCCCAGGTGCGCCTTACCAAAACTTGTTCCCCTGGGTCGTATTCGCAATCGTTGTCTGAGTCAATAAATATCACATAGTGATAAGTGCTTCCCTCAATAGGCTGATAAAAGCAAACAGTGCACTTAAATCCCTTCTCAATGGCGCTTGTTTTTGCCAATTGAAGATTTCCAAACAGGTCTTGGCAAGCAGCCCTGAGGTGATAGGCTGGTAGCCAATTGGAAAATGCGGGGATGGCTACTGCTCCTATAAGACATAGAATAAGTACGGCAAACAAGATCTCTAGCGCGGTGAAACCAGACAGAGACTTCTTCCTATCACACCAGGCTTTCATCTGTAGCCGGCTCATGCTCTACCCTGCATTTTGTGGGAACAGTAACTAACCCCTCGGTCCGTTGGTGGCAGGACCTTCGAAGATCGCCCCTAGATTAAACCAACACCGGATTTCCAAGCCACATTTACACCTCAACTCGTTGTGGGAGGTGGCTAAACCCCACAGCAGGCCTCTCTTGTCCTCTTTGCGCTCAACAGGCCTAAATTATTGCTATTAAAAGGGGAAGCTATTCAGATGTCAAGGGATTATTGATTCTCCTCCTACCTTTGGCCCAATCTCAAGTTTCCTGGATTACAAGCCGATAAACCCATTTAGAAACCAAGTGGCAGTAGTTCGAGAATAGATTCAAAACGACGATTAGTTAGCCCAGAACATTCGGAAAAGTGAAAGAGGGGAACAGGTAAAAAACACCAGGGAGATGATAATGAATCTAGCATATCTCAAACAGCATCTATGGGCTCTTATAATAACTCTGTTTGTGGTTTTGTTATTGCCGGGAAGAGTCAATGCCTTAGATCCAACGGAGTTCTTTAGACAGGGATCAATATATTTGGAGCAGGGAAAACTTGGCCCTGCCATCGTTGCCTTTACAGAGGCCATACAACAGGACGCTTCATATGTAGAGGCCTACAACAACAGGGCGCTGGCTTATTACGAGCAAGGAAACAATGACCAGGCACAGGCCGATTTCCTTAAGGCATTAGAATTGGATCCTGATAATGAGATAGCAAACAGCAATCTGGGTATCCTGTTGTTTGAAAAAGGGGACTACGAAAATGCCTTAGCATACCTAGAAAGAGCCATTGACACCACAAAACAATTCAAACCTCACCATGCAGTTATATTCCGAAACCTCGCTTTTGTTTATGAAAAAATAGGAATTGAAGATAAGGCAGAAATCTCCATTGAAACGGCATTGGCAATAGAACGAAGTTACAGCCAAAACCGCGGAGTTGCGGGGCGATGTAGCCAAAGATCGACGGGAAGAGGCGGCATTGATCATGTCTTGGTGCTTAAGGTCTGGCCGAAAAAATAAACCGCTAAACAACAATTTGGTGTAACGCTGAATCTGTAAAAGTTTCTTACAACTGGCAATTGTCTTTACAAAAAAGAGATCATACCGATAGAAATTAGCCTAGATCGCAAAGGTAAATAGTCAATGTTTTCAAATGCTTAGCCAGTGCTCCAAGTCTTCGGCATGGTAATTGCTGACAAAGGAGTTTGGTATGTGGATTCAAAAAGAACAACAAGGTTACTGGAAAATGTGGATGAAAAGAAAAGATAGGATCAGAGAGGCCAAGGGCTTCAGTATCATGGAATTGTTGGTCACTCTTGCAGTGTTGGGAATCATGATAGGCATAGCCATTCCTGCCTTTTCCGTATGGCTCGCTGATTCTGGCCTAAAAAGGGCAGCAACAGATCTCTTCTCTACTATGCAGTGGGCAAGAACGAGGGCCATAAAGGGGAACACCCAATGGGCAGTAGTTTTTGATGTTACTGCAGGGGCGCAGAAATACCTCGTGTGTTCTTCTGCTGGCGGAGACTCTGATTGGAGCACCACTGGGGACAACACGGTGGAGAGGACGGTAAGGTTTTCTGATTATGGAAACGATATAGCCTTTGGGCACGGTATTGCTTCAGATGACATTCCTGGCAATGGCTCTCCTCCAGCCGATGATGTTAGTTATACAAATGACCTAGTGGTGTTTAACGCGTCTGGGTTCAGCGGCAGTGGTTACGTTTATCTTCAGAACAGTAAGGGTAACACATATGGAGTCGGCACAAGAAGTACAGGAATAATCTTATTACGTAAATGGAACAAGAATGCCTCGAGGTGGGAATGAAAATGAGTAAGATAAGTAATAAAGGCTTTACTCTCCCGGAACTTCTGGTTGCCATGGCCATATTTGGAATAGTGGTGGCGGCCATTTATGCGACCTATGCCTCAAGCCAGCGCTCTTACGCAAGGGTTAGCGAAATATCTTATATGGTACAAAACATTAGGGCCGGGATATCCATAATGGAAAAAGAGATTCGGATGGCAGGCTACGATCCCACAGGAAATGCCAACGCAGGCATAACAAGCGCAGGATCATCGTCTATTACAATAACGCAGGATCTGAATGGTGACGGAGACACGGCCGACACAGATGAAAGCGTAACATTCGCTCTGGCTGACGCTGACGGAGACGGAGACAATGACCTGGAGCGCAACAATGTCTTATTGGCAGAAAACATCGACGCGCTAAATTTTGTGTATCTAGACGAAAACGGGACGGTGACTGGTAATCCTTCTGAAATCAGATCCGTTCAAATAACAATAGTTGCCAAGACATCAAAACAAGACACAGGTTACAACGACACACAAAATTACACGAACCAACAGGGAGCTGTGATACTTGGTGCGCAAAATGACCATTACCGCAGACGTGTTTTAACAACAGAGGTTCGGTGCAGGAATCTTGGTCTATAGAGGGGGAGGACAACAAGTGAAACACTCAATTCCAAACGGCAAAGGGACCGTTTTGAATAGCAGTCCAGGATTTTCACTGCTAGAGGTGCTAGTAGCCATAGCCATCCTCAGCGTGGGTATACTTGCAACCGCCTCTATGCAAGGGGCTGCCACCCGAAGTAACGTGATTGCTGATACGCGAACTCGAGCTACCACCCTTGCTGCAGATAGGATTGAAAAGTTGGTGACCCTATCATGGACTGACTCCCTTTTAGCTGATGCTGATGGCGATGGACAAGCAGGCCTTGGAGAAACTGATTTTGACAACGATCCTTCAACTCAGGGAGATGCAGACCATAGGGTCACGAGTGGACAGTACAGTATCTATTGGAATGTGGCTGATGACTTTCCAATTACCAATACCAAGACTATAACAGTGATCGTGACATGGCAATTTCAGGGGGTCCAAGGAAAGGTATCCATGGAGCGTGTCATACCAAGAATTATCTAGATCTCCGATCTAAACGAAGGAGGTTGTGTCTTGAGGATGAGTATTTTCAAAAACGAAAAGGGGTCAGCACTTGTGGTTGCTCTCATGATAATGGTCCTGCTCACCTTGATCGGGTTGGGAATAACGAGAACTACAGATACAGATGTGGATGTATCCAAAAATGATATGTTTCATAGGACCGCTTTTTATCACGCAGATAGTGGAGTTTATACCGTACCAAAGGTCATTTCTCAATGTATAGAGAACGGTTCAGAGGTTACCATAACCGGAATAACCTATCTCGGTTCTGCAGGAACATTCTTCAGAGAGATAATGGGTTATGACAATCATGATTCTGACAAGGACGCTAGGTTCACAATAAATGGAT
>CAZDVV010000012.1:0-7210 GCA_964508875.1 uncultured Desulfobacteraceae bacterium
GTCCCATCAACCATAATGGGATTTAGGCTTACAATAGTCTTAACCTTATATTCTTCTGTAACCTTGCACAAAAATTTCATCATTGGAACGGGCCCTATGCCGACGACCAATTTCACATCCTCTTTTTCAAGAATATCTTTTAAAACATCTGTAACGAATCCATGGTGGCCATACGATCCGTCATCAGTGCAAACAAACAGCTCGTGGCTGGCCGCCTTCATTTTGTCTTCAAGAATCAGTAAATCCTTTGTCCTCGCACCGATTATGGCAATTACATGGTTTCCCAGTTCTTTGAGCCCCCTGGTAATTGGGTGAAGAACTGCCACGCCTGTCCCGCCTCCTACGCATGCTACAGTCCCAACCTTCTCAAGATGTGTGGGGCTTCCTAGCGGACCTATTATGTCCTGAAACTTTTCTCCCAGGTTCATGGACTTGAACAGTGCTGTGGATTTGCCCACCACCTGGTAAATGATGGTAATGGTTCCCCGAGTAGGATCAGTATCGGCCATGGTTAGGGGAATTCTTTCACCCGTCTCGTTTGCTTTGAGAATTACGAACTGCCCCGGTCTCGCCTTCTTGGCGATAAGGGGGGCACTGATCTCGTTTAGCACTACTGTACCGTTTGCCATTTCTTCACGTCTCAGTATCTCAAACATATCGACCTCCGGGATCTATTGTAATTTCGAAATTTTTTGTCTATCACAAGCAATTATTTCGTGTCAAAGGAAAAAATTCACAATATTTCGATCCTCATAACAATGGCATCTTGCCCTCGTGGATAAAAGCCCTTTTTCACGCCTATCACCTCAAACCCCGCCTTTTGAAAAAGTCTGATGGCAGCCGTGTTATCTGAGCCTGTGTGTAGCAATAACTCCTTTGCACCTCTGGTTCTTGCTAGCGCCAGTACCTCTTTTAGCAATCGGGAGGCTATCCCCTTCCTCCGTTCAGACTCTACCACTCCTATTGCCAGGAGCTCAAACCTACCACCAAGCGCCCCCAGTTCTGCTGTTGTGCCAATCATTGCAAAACCACACGCCCTGCCTTCCCGCAGCCCCACTACCGCCTCACCCACACCAGACTCTAACCATTTGGCAATAACATCGCCATAGTCTCCATATTTTTCAAATGCTCGCTCTGAAAGAGCTCTAACAAACTCTGCATCTTCATTGTGGCCTGGCCTGACCTCAATACCACGGATTTTGTGTAGCTTTCGTTGAGATAACACTCGCTCTTTGGCATTTGACTCCTTGGGTCTTAGAGACGAAAAGGGACGCTTCCGCGCATCTCTGAGCTTGGCCACCCTTTTGATATCGCCGTATTTTCCAAAACGTCCTCTGTTACCCATTACATCCTCTTTTTCCTTATTCCAGGCCTCTCCAGAACTGCCCATAGACCCTTGTTACCTCTTTAACGATACCCTCTAGCGAACCCTGAGGCCCCTTGGTCATGACTTCTGCAGGGTCAGTCCGCTTTAATCCTATCATCTCTTCAAGGACAGCCTTTCCACATTCTCTAAGGCCCTGAATATTATATCCTCCTTCAAGGGTGGCAACTACCCTGCCATTACATACTTCCGCAGCCACATCCAGAACACAACGGGTCATGGCCGCAAACCCCGTCGCAGTGACATTCATTCCGCCTAGCGGATCATTTGCATAAATATCAAATCCTGCGGATATCAAAATCATATCAGGGCGGTATTCTCTCGCGATCGGTTTCATGATTCTCTCAAAAATCCCCACATACTCGACATCCCCATTGCCCACCGACAGAGGCACATTAACGGTGTACCCTTGGCCATCACCTCTCCCTGTCTCCCGTAGCGATCCGCTTCCAGGATAATATGGATATTGATGGATGGAAAAGTAGAGCACCGTGGCATCCTGTTCAAAAGAATGCTGGGTTCCATTTCCATGATGAAGATCCCAATCCACTATTAACACCTTCTTTGCCCCAAGCCTGTTTTGCGCGTATCTGGCACCAATAGCTACGTTGTTAAACAGGCAGAAACCCATGGCTCTTGCCCTTTCCGCATGATGCCCGGGGGGCCGAACCAGGGCGAAGCCATTGTCAAGCTCCCCTTCCATTACCATGGAGATTGTCTTACAGAGACCGCCAACAGCCAAAAGCGCCGCCTCGTAAGAGCCAGAGGAGGTGGAAGTATCGGGATCAAGAGAAGTGAATTCCTTTCCAGCAGTGGCAGCGACCCTGCTCACATAGGACGGATCATGTATCCACAATAGCATCTCTTTTTCAGCCTCAATGGGCTCTATCTCAACAAATTTGCCAGCAAGTTCCTCATCGATCATGGAATAAAGCACCTCAAGTCGCCGTGGGCTCTCAGGATGATATGGCCCGGGATCATGGTTGAGATATCGCTCATCCCTCACTATACCTGTTCTCCTCATAATGCCCCTCCTTCTTAGACAGCACTTTGAATTCCCATAAGGCGTGGCAAATTTACTATATGCCCCCTCAAACTTTCCAAGCGCCGGGTATATAAGACCCTTCTTATCAGAAAAAACACTCCTTAGAAAGCCCCTTCCGCCACATCACTTGAATCCAGCGCTGGGCATGCTTAGATTTTTTAAGATAAATCTTAACCTTCCTAATAGGGGGATGAGCAATGTTTTTCTTCATAGGAGGTATTCAGCCTAAAACTGTAATACTTGATGAAACACCCCGCATGTGCCCCTCTTGCGGCCTCTACCAGGCAAGGTTGAAACGGCTAGACCATTATCTCGCCCTCTTTTTTATTCCTCTGTTTCGTGTAAAAAAAGGGCAACCCTTTCTTGAGTGCCAAAGCTGCGGAGCTATCTCCCCTGAATCGGGACAGATATCCTTCGGCACCCAGGAAATGCCTAGTCATACCTGCCCTTACTGTGGTAAACCTTTGGAACCTTCCTACCTTTATTGCCCATTTTGTGGTAGGAAAATTTAGCCCCATAGAATAGAAAAAGGTCATATCCATCATGCCGGAAAGCCATTCAGTCTGGAACAAGGGGTTTGTTCTCGTTAACTTAATTTTTTTTCTTATATTTTCAAATATCTCTTTTTTTTACCTCTATCCCCTTGCCCTTAAGGCAATGGGTACTCCTAACTACATGATTGGACTGGTGGTAGGGCTCTTTTCTGCTGTAACTGTCATATCAAGGCCCTTTATGGGCAAAGCTGTATCCAGGCGGGGGGAGTCCCCTATAATTCTAATTGGGATACTTACCGTATTTATGGCCTCACTTGGCTATGTCTTTGCCCATTCAGTGGGCTTGTTCACTTTGCTCACCCGTGCCGTTCATGGACTTGGCTTTTCTGCCTTCATTGCCGGCAGCTTCTCCCTGGTTGCTCGAACATTTCCCCCCACAAGGCGGGCTCAGGCCTACGGCGTAGTTGGGGCAGCCTTAATGAGCGCTTCAGCACTTTCTCCCCCGATTGGAGAAACACTTATAAAGAAATGGGGCTTTTCATCGTTGTATCTTGCCGCCTGCCTCAGTGCTGCTGTTGCCTTTGTTCTCATGTGGACAACGCGCAGGAGACTGCTTTTACCCAGTAAAGATCAACACACAAGTGGCATCAGCTACCGAAAGCTCATAAAGGACCGCTCCCTGTTCTGTGTATTGCTATCAACTTTGATCTTTGCCCATTGCCAATCAACCGTGATCAACTTTGTGGCATTGCTTGCCATAAGCAGGCACAGCCTCAGTGGGCCCTTTTTCACATATACCTTTGCTACGGCCATCTTTTTCCTGCTAGCTTTTGCGAACAGGATAGACAGGCTTGGGAAAAGGCTGTTTCTTCGTTTGTCTTACCCACTATTGGTACTGGGCCTTTTTCTTATTCCTGCGACCCTAGGAGGCGATTTTGCCTCCCTTACAGCTGTGATGTTTGGAGCTGCCTTGGGGCTCCTCTTTCCAGTGCATAATGCATTGGCAGCCGATCATGGGTCTATCTCCGAAAAGGCGGGCGTAATGTCTCTGTTTACTGCCACATATGACACGGGTTTTGTAACTGGGGCCATGGTATCAGGTTGGGTGGCCCAGCAATTGGGGCTTGACCAACTCTTTGTTCTCACCTCAGCTCTCGCCCTTGGAGGCTTTTTTGCGGTCCTCCTTGCGCCTATAAAGTCCCAGCAGTCTAAAAATTACCCGATGGGTTTGGGTTCTTGAGGCAAAGAAATAATAGACAAGAATTTGCTCTCTCAACGTTGACCATGGAGGGAATTTTTTCTATAATTATTTTTTTATCAAAAGTAAACCTACTGCCCATGAGTTAAAGAGTAGGGGTTTGACGCGAGAAAAAGGACAACGTTTCATTATAAAAAAAGGGGGGCAGAGATGGACAAGAAAGTAGCAGTAATAGGGGCTGGAAATGTGGGGGCAACCGCAGCCATGAGACTTGCCGAAAAGGAACTTGCTGATGTTGTTCTGATCGATATTTTGGAAGGAGTGCCTGCAGGAAAGGCCCTGGATCTGGCCGAAGCAGCCCCCATTGAAAAGCATGATTCAAAAATCGTGGGCGTGACAAATGACTATAGCCAGGCAAAAGACTCTGACATAGTGATAATCACGGCTGGTGTACCAAGGCGGCCGGGGATGAGCCGAGATGATTTGCTGTCCACAAACATGGGAATCATTAAGAACGTCACCAAGGAAATCGCCGCTGTGGCTCCCGAATCAATTCTCATCGTAGTGAGCAATCCACTTGATGCCATGTGTTACGTGGCACTCAAGACAAGCGGATTCCCCAAAAACAGGGTTATGGGCATGGCAGGCGTACTGGATTCAGCCCGGTTTCGCACCTTCATTGCAATGGAGTTGAATGTCTCTGTTGAAAACACCCATGCCTTTGTATTGGGTGGCCATGGCGACACCATGGTACCCCTGCCCAGATATTCTACTGTGGCAGGGATTCCCATAACAGAGCTTCTCCCTCCTGAAAGAATCGAGGCCCTTGTTGAAAGGACAAGAAACGGTGGAGCAGAAATTGTTGCCCTTCTCAAAACCGGGAGCGCGTACTACGCCCCTGCCTCAGCGGCTGTAGAAATGGCAGAAGCCATACTGAAAGATAAAAAAAAGATCTTGCCCTGTGCTGCCTACCTTGAAGGAGAGTATGGAATCGATGGACTCTTTGTGGGCGTACCTGTAAAGTTGGGCAAAGGAGGAATTGAGGAAATTATTCAGATCAAACTTACTGAGGAAGAAGAGGCTGCCCTTAAGAACTCTGCCTCGGCTGTACGGAAGCTTGTGGAAGATATGGAGCGTTTAGGATTATAAAGCACGTTTCTTTCTTATTTTCTTAGGCCCATAGCCAATTCTCGTGCAGAAATCCAGGTACTTGGCTACTGCATATTTCATATCTTTTCTCTCCACCACCTCTTGAATTCCCCTGATCCTGTGATAGTAGCCCAAGTTCTTGTATATATCCTTAGAAATATGGTGCAGTGAATCAGATCTCACCAGTTCTTCCTGAACATCAAAGCCTCGAGCTGCCATGACCCTCGGGCCCGCAAAAATAACCAATGCCTTGGGCTCTGCAATCACTATGTCTCCCAAAGCCGCGTAACTGGCTATGGCACCACCTGTCGCTGGATCGGCCAGGATGGATATATAGGGCAAACCGTGGCGCTTCAGACGATTCACTGACTCGATGGTCTTGACCATCTGCATCAATGCCGAGATCCCCTCATAGAGTCTCGCCCCGCCCGAACAACACAAGCTTACAAAAGGAAGATTCTCCTGTATGGCATAGTCTACTGCACGACGGAATTTTTCCCCGAACACCACGCCCATGGACCCACCACAAAAATAAAACTCACTCACTGCCATGGCCACCTTGAAGTGATGAATCCTTGCACTACCCACTACGAGGGATTCCTTGAATTGGGATCGGCCCTCCTGCCTTGCCAGGAAATCCCTGTAATAGTCGGTTATGGCGTCTTCCTCGAGGAGCTGATCCACTGTCAGATTCCTATGAAGCTCATGGAAACTTCCCGGGTCCGTGAGGCAATCAATCCAACCTGAAGCGTCAAGGGTATAGGAAAATCCGCATTCCGGACAAACGTTGAAGTTTTCAAGAAAGCATTTAAGAGGAATAAGCTTGCCACATCCTCCCCTTCGTTTGCCTCCAGAGCTCACCCCGCACTCCACGTATTCTGCGCCTTCTTCTTCAGGCCTGAGGTCCCCGTAATACTCGCCAACCTCTATCAGGTTTGAGTAGTTTACTACCTTGATATCTGGAGGAGGCTTTCTGAAGGCCTTTTTCCAAGGTTTCTCAATGTATCTCTTGAGATCGTAAAGAGGACCACTTTTTTTATAAACACCATACTTCTTGGCCCTCATTTCCCTTTTCTTTATCAGCCGCTTTATGCGTGAGCGAGACAAATCCTTAATCGCACGGGTCAAAAAGTTCTTCACATTTTCTGCCATCCCATGACAGTCGGTAACATTTTCGGGCGAAGGCACAATCCGGTCAATCACGCCCAGAGACTTGAGTTGCCTCGCGGTAGGTTTGAGTATGGCCAGGGCATCGTCTATACGACTGGGATCTCGGAAAATAATGGAGGCCATGCTCTCAGGGGGGGCAGTGGCATAGAGGGCATCATCCATCTGGGCCCTGATGTCTGTTACCTGGATGGCCAAAGCGCCTCCACTTCCACCTTCGCCCAAAATAAGAGAGATTGTCCTCAGGGGGATGGTCAGAAACTCCCTAATCAGATGGGATATGAAGAAGGCCTGGAACCTCTGGGCCGAGTACATGGAGATGTCCGCACCATAAGTGTCTATGATGCAAAAAATGTAGGTATTCTCTTGATCCATTGCCCGGGCCTTGTTCAGTGTTGAGAGGATAAAAGAGTGATCATCAGATGTGAGCATGCCCCGGTTGAGCACCTCAAGATCCCCTTTTGTCTTAAAATCCTCTGGTTTGGGTTTTTGCTGGGCAATAACATAGAGGTTCTTGTCCACGAAGTCCGCAAGTCCTGCCACGAGGGATGTGCTAGGGGTGTCAAAATAATCAAAGTCCGGGAAAAGCTTTTCGATAATATCAGAAGCCCTTGGCCGGTAAGGATGTCTGGTCCTTTTCTTGAATATCTCAACGAGATCCACCTTGCTCATATTATCCCCTTGTTTTGAATCTGGATTTTATTGTGAGTACACACAAGAAGGCAAAAAGTCAAATTCTTACTCATAGCAACCCCTTCAAATGTTCAAGAACA
>CAZDVV010000012.1:7310-29153 GCA_964508875.1 uncultured Desulfobacteraceae bacterium
CTTGAGATAAGAGCTTGAATCTTTGAATAATCGGTTTATTTTTTTTATTAACTCAAGCCAAAAGTAAATGGAGTAATTCTTATTTTTTGACCCAGAACCAGGGTGTAACACAAGATACTGTCTTGAACAGTCTTCAGCATTACCCAGCAGGGCGTTTTCCATGGCCGTGCGTAGCACTGACTGAGGATCTAGTTCTATTCCCGATGCCTTAAGACCCTCGGCTACGTAATGGGCCACGTGACGTTTAGGTCCACCTAAGGGCAGGGAAGGATACAAAAAAATCCCGGCAGCAGGATAGTAAATCTTGAGATTTCTATGTATAATTCCATCGGGATCGCCCATGAAGCAAATAACCAACTCTGCATCTTTCGCTGGGAGTCCTTTAGGCACGGCCGGAGATATGAAGAGCCTGTGCCATACAGAGTCATCCATATCAAAGTACTGGCCAACGTATGGGGCCAAGAACTCGATACCGGGCCTCCTGCCCGCCACTGATATTTTGTAAGTTGGACGAAGCGCAAAAATGCTTGGCATCAGCATGAGGGTATCGCCAAGTGCTCCTGGCCTTATTATGAGTATGTGTTTTCTATTATTCACTGTGCCTCCTGTAAAAAAGGGGCCTTAATCCGAGACAGAGGCAGAAATATTCCATATAATGATAGGCTTGAGGCGCTAGGCGAGAGGCAATAGGCTAAACCTCTTTGAACTGCGTTTCCTTATACCTCAAACCTAACACCTGACACTTTAAACCTCGGGCCCATATATTGCAAAATATGACAAATAGCAGGATAAACCGATAATATATTGTGTTAGGGAAAAGACACAAGGGCAAAGGAGGATGATCATGGATCTTAGTAAACTCGACCCGCGCCTGCGGCTTATGCAAGACGCAGACATGAAGGGCAAGGTTGTTCTTGTGCGAATAGATCACAATGTGGTGAAGAAGGGGAAAATCAAAGACCCATACAGAATAGAAGCTACAATAGGTACCTTGTATGGCATAGTGGAAAAGGGGGGCAGGCCCATTCTCATGACTCACGTGGGTCGCCCAAGGGACAAAAAAACCGGCGAAATCCGCTGTGATGACAGTCTATCTGTGGCACCAATTATCGATTACCTTCAGGCAAAACTACCGGTCAAAATCTTCTGTCCAAATTTTGAGCCAGAGGGGGGCAAGGGTATAACTCATATAGATGACTCCATATGGCCTGCAATCGAAGACTTAAAGCAGGGAAAAATAGGGATGATCTATCTGCCCAACACACGATGGTTTCAAGGAGAACAGGCCAAAGGCAAGGAAAGGGACGTGTTCTGTCGTGAACTCGCCTCACTGGCAGATCTGTTTGTAAACGATGCCTTTGGCTCATGGCAACCTCATGTGTCTACCTATGATATTGCCAACCAACTCCCATCATATGCAGGCTTCCTTGTTCAAAAAGAACTCATCCACTTAGACCTCGTGTTGAATCCCTCTCCTCCTTACACAGCAGTAATTGCAGGAGCAAAGTATGATACCAAGATTGGACCACTTAAGGCCCTGCATGAAAAGGTGGATCACTTGATATTGGGTGGCTTGATATATAACACATACCTTGCTGCAAAATATGGCTTACAAATACAAGGGGTGTCTGAAGAAGAACTGGCCATGGCCCGAGAGCTTGTTGAGATGGATGAAAAGGACAAAAAGATAGTTGAGCTACCATATCTTATCGAGTCAGAGACTACAGAAGGGAGGACCGAAGGGAAGTGGCGAAAGGTTTCTTTAGAGGAAATGAAAGAATCCAAAAAACTCAATTATATAGTAGACGTTCAGCCTGAATCATTCCAGTTGCCTGATGTGCAGGAGGCCATTGTTAGAGCCAAGACGATTTTTGTCAATGCAGTAATGGGCTTGATGCCATATTTTTATGAAGGCTCAAGGACCCTTTATGAGTTGATATTTCAAAACGCTCAGGCAATGAAACTCTTTGGGGGAGGCGACACTCTCCAAGAGCTTAAGAATCTTGCGCCTGGTCCATATCTAAGAGGTCTTGACTCACAGGATACATATTATTTTACGGGTGGGGGCAGCGTGCTCGTGGCCATTGAACAAGGTAGTCCTTACCATATTAAGCCGGTGGAGGCGTTGATGGAATAGGGACGATCTTGGCCACCCGAGGCGAAGAATCAGCGCTAGTCGCGAAAGGAGCTGTATTCTAAATGCATATTAGGCCCATATTTGACCCAGAAAAGGCTGGACGGCCCATGCGAGTTGCTGCATTTATGTCCGGCTCAGGTACCAATATAAGAAGACTCCTTGAACATCAGAAACTGTTGGAAAAAAAGGAAGGGCTCCCTCCTTTTGAAGTAATATTCATTTTTTCTGACCGCTCTGATGGAACTTGCCAAGGCGAGAGGTTAGCATATGAATATGGGCTTCCCTACTTCAGCTATGACATTCGAATGTTTCACAAGATAAGAGGGCTAAAGAGAAACGTACTTACTCCTGAAGGCCTTGCTGCTAGAAAGCAGTATGACCGCCTGGCCCAAAACCTTGTAGCGGCCTTTGAAATTGATGTGATCGCCCTTGGTGGTTACATGAGCTATATAACCTTGAAAGGATGCATAAATGTCCATCCTGCTGACCTTTCGATCCTCACCCCCGAAGGGAAACGAAAATACACCGGCGATCATGCCGTGCGCGACGCCATTGCCGCTGGCGAGACTGAGTTACGGGCCTCAACTTTATGGACAGACGAAGGGGTTGATACGGGACCGCTCCTTATGGTCTCTGACCCTCTGCCTGTCCAACTTCCTAGGCCACTGAAAGAGCTTCTAGGTGACCCCGCCGCTTTCGAAAGGGTGGTGAATGAACATCAGGAAAGGCTAAAAAAGGTAGGTGATTGGAAGATTTTCCCCAGGACAGTGGAACTAATTGCCAGGGGTTGTTTTGCCCTTGATGAAAATAATAGTGTCTATATGGATGGGAAGCCCATACCCGATGGATATCGCGAGCACCTGTAACTCATGCTAGCAATTCTTCCCAAGGCAGCTCTGTGAATGTAGAATGCAAATTATGGTCATCATCTAGTACTACAAAGGTAAGTTTCTTGAACAAACGCTGGCCAATATTCTTGACATCTTGTAGTGGGATCACATCATCTTTGGTTCCATGATAAATCCAGGTGGGCACTGACAAGACCTTCCCTGCAAGGCTCGACTGATCAGCAAAATTTAGGGCCGGCGCTAAAAGGACCAACCTTCTTACTCTTTCTTCGTGTTCCAGCGCAAATAAGGTGGCCATGAGGCCCCCAAAGCTGGAACCCACCAAAACGATGTCTCTTTTCCCATCCAGCACCTCTCGGAGAATCTGCATCCTCTCCTCTAGGGAGCCCGGAAAATTGGGCAGGATCATATCAGGGTAATATTCACGAAAAAAGGTAGCCTTTGTGCCCTTATTGCTACTGTCAAGCCCATGTACAAAGATACGGGTTACCATTGCCTTGTGCTTCCTATCCACAACCGATCCGGCGCCTGTTCTGCGCCTCCATGGCCTCATTGATCTCTTTTTCTGAGGCGTTAACTACTGATAGCACCTCTAGCTCTATGGTAGCCGAAATACCTGCAGTAGGTGGATTGAAGTCTGCAACAACAGTTTTGGGTCTTACCTCTATGATCTTGAATGAAACCAAACTTCCCCTTTTCATCTGACGGTAGTACTTACCTTCCTTTATTCTTTGCTTTATTAGCCCTTGTTTAGGAATCTCTTTTATTAAAGACGAATCATGCTCGCCGTAAAGTTCCGCAGGGGGAACTTCTATCCTCTTCTTGTCTCCAGGCCTTGCCTCCCTAAGGGCAATTTCCAAACTGGGGATCTGTGACTCCACTCCATAGATGAAGGTAAATGTCCTTTCTGGCTGTTTCGCAACTGTACCGTCAGGCAGCCTGGTCTCCATACTGAATTTGATTGTCACCTTTTTGTCTAGATCCACAAAATCATCCATGGCTTCTCACCTTATCTCCAGGATCTCATACTCCTGGATTCCATTTGGTGTCTTGACCTTAACAGCATCACCCGTCTCTCTGCCAATGAGCGCCTGACCCAATGGCGAGGTCACGGAGATCTGGCCCTTTTCAGGATCAGATTCATAGGGACCCACAAGTTTATAGGTCACCTCTTTGTCAGCAGCCACGTCATACAGGACCACTGTATGTCCAAAAACCACCCTATTGGCCGGCTCGTCATCGGGTTCAATAACCTCAGAGCGGTTGATAACATCCTGGAGTTCATTGATCCTTCCTTCAAGAAATGACTGGCGTTCCTTTGCGGCGTGGTATTCTGCATTCTCACTTATATCCCCGTGGCTGCGGGCCTCTTCAATGGCGCGGATGTTTTTGGGCCTCTCCACGTTTACAAGTCGAGTTAACTCTTGCTTCAGATTTTCCAATCCGTCCTTGGTAAATGGAACCTTCTCCATCGATCTATCACCCCCTCTCTGGATTTCTACTCGCCTCAGATCAAAAATGCCACTGTCTCTTTCACCGCCTCAACAAATAGGTGCCTACCAAATCTGTTTATCTTCCTGAATGAGGGCGCACTCAACGGTCGTTCCCAACCAATATAAGCAGGAACCCCGTCCTGTTCAACTTGCCCCTACGAAAAAGAAGCTTGAGGTGAGGCAGTGGTGGTAGAACCTAGCGAATCTTTCTTCATCTGAGCAGTGCGTTTATAAATGCTAGCAAATTCTGAATATGGATTCCAGTCAAAAATTTTCTGCTACGGGGCCATTACATTAATTAGGCAGTGATTAGAAAAGAGCTTTCTTTTTGGTTTGCAATGTGCCACACTGTGGCAATAAATTCACAAGGCGTGCAAATATCATGGATACCAAGTATGCGATAACTCTAGCAGATAGCATTTTGGATGGAAGGGAACTTAGTAAAAATCAACTTCGAGAACTGGCAGATGTGCCTGATAGCGAAGTCTTCCAGCTATTGCCCGGAGCAAACATACTGAGGGATGCTCAGTTTGGAAACCGCATCCATCTCTGCACCATATCTAATGCAAAATCAGGGAAATGTTCAGAGGATTGCGCTTTCTGTGCACCTTGAAACTGCACGGAGTTTCTACTCCCAGATCTGCTCCACTCACCCTTATGAAGAAAGGGTAGAGACGGTGAAAGCCGCAAGAGAAGCCGGCCTATCAGTTTGCTCGGGGGGCTTTTTGGCATTGGAAGAGGATCTTTCAGATGCTGGAAGATCTTGGCCTGCACCCCAGGCAAGAGCAAGGCCTGAACTAGATTCCTATACCTAGTGCCAGTCCCACCTGGCGTACCAAGAGTGTCACCATATAAGCAACCGTCAGGTTAAAGCCTATTGAAAATCCTGCCCATCTCCAAGAAGTCTCTTTTCTGATGCTGATTATGGTAGCGAGGCAGGGCACGTAGAGCATGGTAAATATGATAAGGCTGAATGCCTGAAGCGGATTCCACATGGGACTCTGCTTCAATCTCTCTGCCAAAGCCCCCCCTTTGTCTTCCTCAGCCACGCCCAAGGAATATGCGGTGCCAAGGGTTGAAAGTATTACCTCTTTGGCTGCGAATCCGCCCAGCAGGGCAATATTTAGCCGAAAATCAAACCCCAACGGGGCTGTTATTTTCTCCAGTGAACTGCCTATCCAGCCAGCTACCGTTGATTTTAGCGCTGTCTGCTGGCGTGTGATTTCAATAGTAGCCATCTGCTCCCTAAAGCTAAGATACTGCCTGGCTACTGCAAGGAGTTCAGGATCCACATCTTTCTTAACAAAGGTCGTGGTTTTCCATTCATAGGCCGTCTTGGCCAAGACATGAAGGGGATCTGAACTCACTATTTTGCGGCCTATAGTTGTTTGCTGTTGTTTTTGAGTCGCATATTTGATGTAAAGATCATTGAGTCTTTTTAGCTCTGCAGGTCCTTTGATCCATCGGGCAATCCCAGGAGATGAGAGAAAGGCCACGCTAGCGCTCTGCCTCTTTGCAGCAAACATTTCCTCCTGCTCCGAGGAAAGTCCTGGATATGTCATCATGGCCCATATCAGCACGGAAATACCCAGAATAATAGTGCCCGCCTTCTTGATATAGTGCCAGGTTCGCTCCCAGGAATGGATTATGAGACCCTTTAGGGTAGGGACCCTATAAGGGGGAAGCTCCATCACGAATGGTGTCTTAGGTCCTCTTAACACGGTGGATCGGATTAATTTGGCTGCTAGTAAGGCAAAAAGCCAGGACAAAAGGGTGAGCAAGAAAAGCATCCTCGCCCTATTTGTGGCAAAAAATGCCCCAATGAGCATGGCGAGCACTGGAAGTTTCGCGCCACAATTCATAAAGGGCACTACCAGCAATGTGGCTATTCTCTCCTTTGGATCTCTCAAGGTCCTAGTGGCCATGACACCCGGTACGGCACACCCCCCGGATATACCCCCACTAACAATTAGGGCGATCACAGAATTACCATGGAGACCGAACCATCGAAGCACTCTGTCCATCATGTATGCTATTCTCGCCATGTAGCCAGAGTCTTCCAGAATGGCAATAATAAAGAACATGACCATAATTAGGGGTATAAAGCCCATCACGCCCCCAACGCCATCAATAATGCCCGACACCAACAATGAGCGCAGCTCTCCAGGGGGGACTACTAGCGTAACTAAGTACTTTAGACCATTGAAAAAGGACTCAAACCACTGGACAGGCACCTCGCTCGCCCAAAAGGTTACGGCATATACAAGATACAGGATCACTATCATTATGAGGGGACCAAGAAGACGATTGGTCAAGACTTTGTCAATCTGATCTGAGAAGTTCAATCGAGCCTCAATCTTTCTCCTGACCGCCTTCTTAGTTACACCTGCGATATAACCGTATCTATGATCTGCAATTATTCCCTCAATATCCTCCTCCAAGGTGCTCATTACGTGGCGGGAAAGCTCATCGCAGATCTGCTTGACTTTGGCCAATTCCTGTGGGTGGGATTCCAACAGACCCAATACCCGCTTGTCCCCTTCAAGACATTTCAATGCCAACCACTTCACCGGATACCGATCCGCAACTCCCTCAATACCTTCCAGTATTTCAGCAACCTTGTCCAAGGCCCTGTCAATATCCATGCCATACGATATATCAGCGGGTATCCACTTGGGTCCCTTTTCTGCATAGGCCACTATTGTGTCCAAAAGCTCATTTACACCCTTATTGGACCGCGCCACCATAGGAACCACGGGCACACCCATGAGTGAGGACAGCTTTTCTGAATCTACCTGAATCCCTCGTGACTCGGCCACGTCTATCATGTTAAGGGCTATGATCAGTGGAGCCCCCATCTCTTTGAACTGCACAGCAAGATAGAGATTCCTGTCCAAATTCGAGGCATCTACAATATCCACTACCAGGTCCGGCCTTTCATTAAGAAGGAAATCCCTTGCGACAATCTCCTCCATGGAATAGGCGGTCAGAGAATAGGTCCCTGGCAGATCGACCACCTCTATTTCGACCCCTTTGTGATGAACCGTCCCATACTTCTTCTCAACCGTTACACCAGGGTAATTTGCAATATGTTGATGGGCACCAGTTAGAGCGTTAAAAACTGTTGTCTTACCCGAATTGGGGTTCCCAGAAAGGGCTATCACTATCTTTTTCATTGGTTAACTGACCTCAGTGCCAGGGGAGTCCACCTCTACTATGATATAGCTGGCCTCGTCATTCCTGAGAGTTAAAGTGTAATCCTTGATCTTTACCGCAACCGGGTCC
The DNA here is from genome assembly GCA_964508875.1 of uncultured Desulfobacteraceae bacterium. GTDB lineage: Bacteria > Desulfobacterota > DSM-4660 > Desulfatiglandales > Desulfatiglandaceae > B111-G9. The sequence goes on from CAZDVV010000012.1 coordinate 15,074, forward strand.
CTCAGAGGGGCCCGACCCTGTATCTGGATTTCGGCCCCGGGAACAAGGCCCATCTCCCTTATCCTCCGTCCCATATCACCTGTAGCAGAGACCTTTTTTATTATACCCTTCTGATTGTCAGACATCTGCCGCATTCTTATAACCTGCTTCATACAACTTTCACCCCTAAATCAGAAAAAGTTACCAGATCTTGAACATACGGTTTTCTCAAGGATTATGCAAATACCTTTTGTCCTGAAGCACCATGGAAAACCGATGCGTAGGCCCAAGTAAACAACTGGTCGCGGTTAGCAAGTTGCCCTGAGCGCCTTGCTTTCGGGTAATTGATGAAAGACACTGCCTATATCAAGACCCAGAGACTCCGGGCAATGGAGGAAAATGCGGCGTTTCTTAAGAAAAATGCTCTGCCAGATTCAAGGGTCTTTGTGCTCTGGCCCATGTTTATGGATATTATTGAAGGCAGAGAGGTGTTCAACATAGGAATGGGTATGTGGCAAGCGACCAAAGCCATGGACATGCTCATGTGTGTGTGGAATAGCCTCTTCTTCTGTCACTATCTGGCCGTTTATCATTCCATAAACCTTGGTCGTTGTCTGCGTAATGAAATCCATGTTATGGGATATAAATACATATGAGAGATCCAAGCGGTTCAGGATCTCAATGAGTCTTGTGGTAGTCTCCATGTCCAGACCAGTAGTTGGTTCATCTAACAACAAAATCTCAGGTTCCATTGCCAGCACGGCGGCAAGCGAGACCAACCTTTTCTCTCCGCCTGAAAGCTTGTAGGTGATCCTGTCTTCGAAGCCCTCCAGCCCCAGTTTGGCCAGTGTATCCCTAGCGATGGCCACGGCCTCCTTTGCTGATTTCCCCTGGTTGAGAGGGCCAAAGGCCACGTCTTCCAAGACTGTGGGACTGAAAAGCTGATCATCGGGATCCTGAAAGAGCAGCCCTATCTTCTGCCGCACCTTTTGGAACTGTCTCTCTTCCTTGACTTGTTCTCCGAATATTTCAACCGTACCCGAGGATGGCCGCAGCAGGCCCATTATTATGTGGAAAAGTGTGGTCTTGCCGCTGCCATTGGGCCCAATGAGGCCCAGTCGCTCTCCATCCATCAGCCTAAAGGAAAGCCCCTGGAAAACAGTCCTTCCTCCAGGGTAAGAGAAATGTATATCTTCTAAATGAATAAGTGTGTTCTTACTGTCCATTCTGCTAGTACCACCACAACAGTACAAAACCCAAAGGAAACGCCAAGGACAATATCAGTAGTGTGCAATCTGTATTCTGTCAGATCATAGTATTTGCCGTTGAATCCCCTGCAAAGCATTGCCCGCCGAATTCGCTCTGCCCTATCATAACTCTTAACCAATAACATACCAACTAGATAGGCATATGTCTTGTATGTATGGAAGTTGGTCCTAGGTCGAAATCCCCTGACTCTTATAGCATTCATCAGCCTTCGGTACTCCATATGAATCACATGAATGTACCTGTACGCAAAGAGCAGCAATTGAACCGCCTTATCCGGAAAGCCTAGCTTTCCCATAGCATGACCCAAGCTAAATAGCGAAGATGTGGCAAGGAGGCTTAGCAGGGCCAGTATAATGGCATTGCTCCTCACGGTAATCTGGAGGGCATAGGCGACTCCTTCACGGGTGGCAGTAAAGGGGCCTAACGAAAAAATGACCTCCCCTCTCACTGCAAATGGAATTATAACCCACAGTACACCAATGAGCCCATTTACCATTATCAGCCGCGTAACCACTTTCGCCAAAGGCAATTTGGCCATGAACACCCAGATAACAGTAAAAAACAAGCCCACAAGGAGGGCATCCCAAGTCCTGCACACCGCCATGACAATCGAAAAAAACCCACAGCAAATAAGCTTCACCCTGGGATCCAATCGGTGAATTATTGAATCTCCCATGTATAGTTCATCATGTATTTGCTCATTAGAGGACACTCGATACTTTCCCTTGCTCACACATAATTAAATTACCTTTAAATACCTAACAACCCTGTGGAGTAGCTCCGGTGTAGAAACAATAATGGGACCATCAATCTTCTGCCCCTTCAGGTACTCGTTCAAAAAAACCTCCTGTCCGTCCAAACCGTAGAATCGGCCACCAGCAGCCTCTAGTATTACCCGAGAGGCTGCCAGATCTTGATACGTCTCATTAGCCAAAATCGCCGCATCTGCTCTGCCGTTTGCAACATAACATATATGAGCGGAAGTGCAGCCTAGATTCAGCATCTTACCAGGAAAGCCGGATTGAAACCTATTATGGAAACGGGAATAGATCAACAATAGGCTCTCATCGTCGATACTGTCTCTGCCGGGCACCCTAATTTCCTCCTCGCCACAGAACGCCCTTTGCCCAGCAATGGCATAAAAGAGATCCCCTGTTGAGGGCATGTAGAAACACCCCAAAAGGGGCCAGAAGTTTTCCAGCAGCGCCAGGGACACCCCCCAGATGGGGATACCTGCCTGGAAGTTGGATACCCCGTCAAGGGGATCATAGATCCACACGTAACGCTTCTCCTCATGGGTGTAGCCCTCGTCAGGCAATGCATTGCTAAACAACTGGTGATCAGGAAAGGCCCTTTGCAGTTTCTCCTTAAAAAACTCGTTGAGCACTAAGTCCGCCTCTGTAACCAGGGCCTGATCAAATCTAACCTCTTTGTTTCCCTTGCCATAAAAACTTAGTGCCGTCTCCCCCGCCCCCTTTACTGTCTCCATTGCAAAGCTATTGAGTTCCTTGATATCTCGGCCATTGGCCTGATCCATATCGTCTCCTCCTACCTTACCCTAGAAGGGTCCTAGCTATTATGGTTTTCTCCATATCCTTGGTTCCCTCATAAATCTCCAAGATCTTGGCGTCCCTATAAAGGCGCTGAACCTTATATTCATCAATGTATCCATATCCCCCGTGAAGCTGTACCGCCTCATCAGCACAGTGCACCGCCATTTCTGCTGAAAACCATTTGGCCATGGCGATAAGGGCATGATCAACCTTTCCATTGTCTACTGACCATGCAGCCTCATAATAGAGATTTCTGGCAGCCCTGATCCAGGTGGCCATTTCAGCTATTTTGAATTGGGTGACCTGAAAAGAGGCCAATGAGGTACCAAACTGCCGTCTGTTCTTGGTATGCTGGATGGCCTCCTGCATAGCTCCCCTGGCAAGGCCCACCGCCTGGGCACAAATATGAAGTCGCGTCCGATTGAAAAAGGCCATTAGATGGTGGAATCCCCTTCCTCGCTCACCCACAAGGTTGTCCAAAGGAACACGCACGTTGTTAAGAGATAGCTCAGCAGTATCTGAAGCCCTGATGCCCATCTTACCATAGATCTTGTTGGCCTCGTATCCGGGCCTATCTGTGGGCACCAGCATAAAGCTGTGTCGAGAATGCCTGGATGGGTTATCCGGATCCGTCAAACAGAACAGCAGCACATACTTGGCAAGATTTCCATTGGTAGTGAACATCTTGGAGCCGTTTATTACCCACGAATCCCCATCTACCGTAGCTGTTGTTGTGGCCTGGGTAACATCTGAGCCTGCATCTGGCTCTGTTATTCCCGTAGCCATAATGGCCTCGCCACTCACCAGTTGGGGTAATACAAGCTGCTTTTGTTCCTCGCTGCCAAAGAGTCCAAGGAGTTCCGATCCAAAGGTCGTTGACAGGATGGCCTGTCCTATGCCAGGGTCCACTGCCCAAAATTCCTCGGTAATCAGACAATGCTCAAGGAAGCCCAGGCCCGCTCCCCCATACTTTTCCTCTATAAAGACTCCCACAAATCCCAGTTCACACGCCTTTTTCCAGAGTCCCAGATCAAAGGTCTCGTTCCGATCAAACTCCACAGCCCGATCAGGGAACTCCCCCTGAGCGAATTCTCTAGCTGCCCGCACAATGTCCCGTTGCTCTTTACTCAGATTGAAATCCATATCACCGTTCTCCCTTGTCTTCTGGATTCCTTTGCCTCGTGCTAATGTTACGTTACTACCTCGCCACCATCCACTGCAGACGACGGCCTCTCTTTGAACTTTTCAGTCAACATGGGTAGCACCTGAAAGATATCGCCCACAATACCATAATGGGCGACTTTGAATATTGGTGCCTTGGGATCCTTGTTTACAGCTATGATGGTGCCTGAATTTTTCATACCTGCTTGATGTTGAAACGCCCCACTTATCCCGAGCGCAATGTAAACCTTCGGACGGACCGTCTTTCCAGAGGTGCCTACCTGTCTGCTCTTTGGCAGCCAACCCTTATCTGCCACGGGTCTTGAACAACTAAGTGTCGCTCCTATAGCCTCTGCAAAGGCCTCTGCAATGGGGATATTCTCTGGCTTTCCTATCCCTCTTCCTATGGAAACCAGAATATCCGCATCTGATATGTCTACATCTTCTATCTCCGGCTCAATGTAGCCAATAAATTTCCTGCGTAGTTGATTTTCCCAGGATGGCTGGGCAAGCTCCACTACCTCTGCCCTTTCTTGATCTCTTGCTTCAGAGGCAAATGAGCCCGGTCTGATTGTTGCTAGGTATTGCTTTGAGGGTTTCAGCTTCAGATGGGCATTCACCTTGCCCCCATAAACCTGTCTTTCTGCTCTCAGGCAATCCCCTTCCAAATCAAGGTCCAGACAATCTGTGACCAGTGGGATGCCGGTTCTTGCAGCCAGCGCAGGGGCCAGATCCATTCCCATTGCCGTGTGGCCCATGAGCGTAAGGAGCGGCTTGCGTTCCTTCAGCACATCCATAAGGACTTTTAAATAAGGTTCTGCATCATAGTTATCCATAGCAGGGGCTTTGACCAACAAGAGCGTGTCGCATAGATTGAGGAACATGTCTTGGAACGAAGATGCCTTCTCCCCCATCAGAAGCACTGTTACTCCCAGGCCGTGGCTCTTTGCAAGGCTGTTGGCCAGCCCTAGCATCTCCGTACTGATATCCCGAACTTCTCCTTTTCTGTGCTCCACAAGGACTAGAATCTCTTTCATGATCACGCCACCCCCCCTCTGTCACGAATTATCTGGGCGGTCTTTTCACATATCTCTTCCAGACTTCCTGCCAAGATCTCCGCTCCCTCTCCTTCTTCAGGAAGGCTCAATGTGATCTCGGCTATACACGAGCCTTGCTTTCCTATCTCATCCTTTGTAAGGCCGAGGTCCTCTGCACTAACCTCTTGAATCTCAATGTTCCGGACCTTACGGATACCCATTATGGAAACATACCTTGGTTCATTGATACCGGTCTGTATGGTTACCGCAGCAGGGAGAGGCAGTTCCACCTGCTCGAGGGTGTTTGCCTCCAGCTCCCGATGAACCAGCACTCTATTGCCCTGGGGCTCAATCTTGACAGCGAGGGATGCAAAGGGAAGATTCAACCACTCCGCCATCAAAAGCCCAACCTGAGCCCAGTTATCATCGGAGCTCTGGGCGCCCGTAAAAAGGAGGTCAAAATTCTTATCCTCGATCGCCTTCAATAGTCCTCTTGCAATTCCCGCCGCATCAGAGCCCTCAAAACCTTGTTCATCCACCAAGATAGCCTCGTCAGCACCCATGGCCAGGGCCCTGCGCAGTACATCTTCTGAATCTTCATCGCCCAGGGTGACCACCGTGACCTTTCCCCCTAAGGCCTCTTTTATGCGCACAGCCTCTTCCACTGCGTAGTTGTCCCATTCATTGATAGACATCTCCAGATCCTCTTTGTCGATGTCTGTGCCGTCCCGTGTGATCTCCAGCTCTGCATCAGTCACATCAGGAACCTGTTTTACGCAAACAACAATGTCCATATCACTACCTCCTAAATCCACAACCTCATGGGAAAATTCCAACTCCGTTTGACTTAAGTTTTTCTCTATTCCCCAATTGCCATCAACACCAGCTCATTCAAATCCATCACCTTCAACTCATCTTCCAGTCCTTGAACCTTTCTCGCATCCTCCAGCATGATCAGACAAAGGGGACAGGCTGTTATCAAGATCTGCGCCCCGGTCTCATAGGCCTCTCTTATCCTGATCTCGCTCATCTTGACCTCTGCGTCAAGGTCTTCCTGCCACATTCGCCCCCCTCCTCCACCACAACACAGGCTGTCGGGGCCGTGGTGAGCCATCTCCTTAAAGCTAATGCCTGGAATAGCACTGATCACCCTTCTGGGCTCCTCAAAGATCCTGTTATATCTCCCCAGGTAACACGGATCATGATAGGTTACCGTGGCATTTATGGCCTTCTCCAGTCTTACTTTACCCGCGCTGATCAATTCATCCAGCAACATGGAATAGTGTCTCGCCCTGAAATGCCCTTGGGGATAATCATTGCGAAATGTATGGAAGCAGTGGGGTGAGGAGGTCACAACCTCCGAAATCTCGTACTTTTCAAACAACTCCGCACAATCCTCCATCTGCTCCTGAAAAAGGCCCAATTCACCCACACGCCTGGCGATGTCACCACAGCATGGTTCCTTCTTTCCAAAAATGCCGAAATTGATGTTTGATATCTGCAATATTCTGGTGAACGACCGGGCGATGTCCTGTGCCCTGGTATCGAATGAGGTGGTACATCCAACAAAATAGCAAATATCCGTGCGCTCAGGACTTTTTGTTATCTCAATGAGATCAAGATCCTTGGCCCATGCAGCCCTCTTTTTTTTCGATGCCTCCCATGGATTGTTATACTTGTATAGTCTTTCCAAGGTCTGAATAAGAAGCTGTGGCACCCTTGTCCCTTCTTCAATCGCCTCCACCCTCTTCCTTATGACCTGTTCAAAGGTGGCTCCATATATGGGACATACCTCAAGACAAGCACGGCAGGTGGTGCAATACCATAGCTTTTCTTCTGGCATTTCTGCTGTGCCTCGATACAAGAACCTCACATCTCCCACTGGCGAATGTTCTTCCCACAGGGCCCTTCGCATAGCCTGGACAAAATCTCTTGGGGCAAAAGGCTCACCCGCTCCGGCCGAAGGACATGCATCCACACATCGGCCGCACCTCATACAGGCATCGAAAAACACCAGATCCTTTAGCTCAAGCCGCCCCTCGCCCTCATCGTTTACCCCGCTGGAAGCCACTGCCGCCTTTTGTAGATAAACAGAGGCCGGTGCGCCTAGCATATGAAAAAGCTTAGTAAATGGTATTACGGCAATCAGGCCCAGGCTCACCACTGCATGGCCCCACCATACATATGGATAAAGCGTTGAAGCAGTGGAGGCAGAAAATACATTAGAAAGCACATTTCCCGCAAAAGACCAATCCCTCCACGGTGGTTGTTCCGATGCAAGGCGCAGTGCCTCCAATAAGAAGCCCGATATTACCACCACGAGAAGCCATACCAATACGAGGGCATCCTCGCCCTTTGTTTCAAGCCTAGCAATTCGCTGTATATAGCGCCGCACCCCTGCCCACAGAAGCCCTGCCGTAAGTATGAGTCCTGCCAACTCCATTGCGAAAGAAAACACCAGGTAATTGGAACCACGCAAGAATTCTGCGACGTAATGGTGGACTGATAAAAGCACAGTTCCCAAGAAAAGGACTGAAAAACCCCAAAAAATAAAAATATGCATGATGCCTGCTGCCACATCTGCCCTAAATAGCCGCCTGCCAAGGATTGTATCAAGGAGCGTTTCCTTAGCAGCCATCCAGGAAAAGTTCACCTCAGAATCCTTACCCACCCGTCTCCAGAGCATTACATAAATAACTAATCCGCCAATAAAAAGACCGACCGCCACTGCAGCAAGCACATAAAAGATCCATGTTTGTCCAATGTGTAAAAAAGCGGGACGATGAGCCATGATCACGATCCTCCAGCAATAACTACGCGGTCTAATCCACTGTAGTCCTTTATGACACGACAGATTTTGTAGACTGAAAGCGATGCAACTAAATCCTTAGCCTTTACTACCTGCATAGGATCCATTTCTATCATAACTACCCCTGCAGATGTCAAAAAATCTGGAGCATTCCTCAGTATTCGTTCAATAAGAACCATGCCATCCGGTCCGCCGTCAAGGGACATCCTTGGCTCGTATTCTCTAACCTCTGGGGGCAGTTTTTCGTAGTCTTCTTCCGCTACGTAAGGTGGGTTCGCAACGATAATGTGAAAATGATCTTTCTTATCTCTCACTGGCTCGAACAGGTCCCCTTCAAGGAACTCTATCTTCTCCAACACGCCATGCTTTTGGGCATTTGCCCTTGCAATTGAAATGGCCTCAGGGGATAGATCCGTAGCCCACAGCCTCGCCTGCGGCACCTCTTTAGCAATGGAGATGGCCACAGCTCCGCACCCTGTACAAAGATCCAGAACAGTAATCTGCTTTTCTCCAGCCCCTATCCTCTGTTTACAATGCTCTATTACCTGTTCGACAAGTAGTTCTGTCTCAGGCCTAGGTATGAGAACGTGAGGATTTACTGTAAAATCGAGTGACCAGAACTCCTGTCGGCCAATTATATACTGCAACGGTTCTCGAGCCACCCTCCTCCTTATAAGTTCTCGATAGCGGGATACCTCGGCAGAGGTCAGTGGCCGCTCAAAATCCAGATATAGGTCTATCCTCTTCATCCCAAGGACGTGGGCAAGAAGAACCTCTGCAGCAAATCGTGGACTATCTATATGCTTTTCACCGAGATAATCCGCGGCAACCGTGAGGAGTTCCTTGATGGTCCAGCGTTTTTCCATACGCGGGAGAGGAATCAATGGTAGGAGGCCTGCTTGAGAGCCTCGGTTTGAAAATGCGTAATCAGGGGATCAATTACCATATCCAATTCCCCTTGGAGGATGGCCTCTAACTTGTACAGCGTGAGCCCAATACGATGGTCAGTAACCCGCCCCTGAGGAAAATTATAGGTTCTGATCCTTTCGCTTCGGTCTCCTGACCCCACCATATTTCTCCTTTCCTCGGAGATTTTGGAATGCAACTCTGCCTGTTGAAGGTCATAGAGGCGGGAACGCAGGACCTTCATGGCCTTTGCCTTGTTCTTGTGCTGCGACTTTTCATCTTGGCATGTCACCACAAGTCCCGTGGGAAGATGGGTAATCCTAACGGCAGAGTCTGTGGTATTTACATGTTGACCACCATGGCCAGAGGCACGAAAAACATCTATCCGCAGGTCTTCTGGATCTATCTGGACATCTATCTCTTCAGCCTCGGGCAATACAGCTACTGTTACTGCAGAAGTATGTATCCTCCCCTGGGCCTCTGTCTCGGGAACCCTTTGAACTCTATGAACCCCACTCTCATACTTTAGCCGGCTGTAGACATCCTTGCCCTCTATCAAAAGAATTATCTCCTTAAAGCCACCTATGCCCGTAGGGTGCTGACTCATTATTTCGGTTTTCCACCCCTTTGATTCAGCGTAGCGACTGTACATACGGAACAAATCAGCCGCAAAAAGGGCCGCTTCCTCGCCGCCAGTACCGGCCCTGATCTCAAGGAGAATATTTTTTTCATCATTGGGATCCTTAGGCAAAAGAAGAATCTTGAGCTCTGTTTCCAGTCTTTCCAGATCAGTCTTAAGCCCTTCAATTTCCTCTTTGGCCAGCTTCCGAATCTCTGGGTCAGGATCGTTCAAAAGCGTCTTATTGTCCTCTATCTCCTGCTGAACAGACTTATATCGCCTGAACGTTTCCACAATGGGAGATAGAGTAGAGTGTTCCTTAAGGTACTTCTGGTACGTCTTTTGGTTATTTATGATCTCGGGATTGCTCAGATCCCTTTCCAGTGAATCAAATCTGTCTTCAATCTCTTTAATCTTGGCAAACATGGGTTGGTTACCTTTCTGCAAGCCATTATAGGGCCTTAAGAACCTCAAATAACTCTGAAGTTAAAAGTTGCTCAATAGCTGAGAAAATAAAAAGAAGGGGGCAGGTAAACACCTTGCCCCTGGATGGCAAAGCTAGGTGTGGCCGGTCTTGGTGTGCAGGGTCTTAGAGTTAGGAGTTGTTCTCATTTTCTTTTTGAAATTTGGCGTATTTTCTTCTGAACCTTTCAACCCTTCCCGCAGAGTCAACTAGCTTCTGCTTACCAGTGAAAAAAGGATGGCACTTTGAGCAGATTTCTACCTTGATCTCTTTAAGCGTGGAGCCTGATTCAAACTCATTTCCACACGCACATTTGACCTTTGCCTTATAATAGGCTGGATGAATTCCTTCTTTCATTTGTCTTCGCTCTCCTTGCAGCTTTTATCCTAATCTTAATTCATATGTTCCCGTTTGCCTGTCTGATATCAGGCAGGCGCAAAAATCAGAATAACCAATCAATTTACGGCCAACGGTGAACAGTGAACACCTATCACTGACTCATTGATGCCAGAAATTCTTTATTATCTTTTGTTCCCCTAATTTTTTCAAGCAAAAATTCCATGCTATCCGTGGGCGTGAGAGGAGCTAGAAGCTTTCGCAGTATCCAAATCCTGTTAAGATCGGACTCCTCGAGCAGCAGTTCTTCCTTTCTGGTTCCAGAACGGTTAATATCAATGGCAGGAAACACCCTACGATCTGCCAGTTTCCTGTCAAGATGAATCTCCATGTTGCCAGTGCCTTTGAACTCCTCAAATATCACTTCATCCATTCTACTTCCCGTGTCAATAAGTGCAGTCGCAATTATGGTAAGACTTCCACCCTCTTCCACATTGCGTGCTGCTCCGAAAAAGCGCTTGGGCTTATGGAGTGCATTTGAATCAAGTCCTCCCGAGAGGATCTTTCCGCTGGGTGGCACCACAGCGTTGTAAGCCCGTGCCAATCTTGTAATACTATCGAGCAGAATGAGCACGTCGAGCTTATGCTCCACAAGCCTCTTTGCCTTCTCAATTACCATCTCGGCCACCTGAACGTGTCGGTGAGGTGGTTCGTCGAAGGTTGAGCTTATTACTTCAGCATCCACAGAACGCTGCATATCGGTTACTTCTTCAGGCCTTTCATCGATTAACAGCACGATCTTGTAGATCTCCGGATGATTTGCGGTAACGCTGTTTGCAATATTTTGCAAGAGCATTGTCTTTCCTGTCCTGGGGGGAGCCACGATAAGCCCTCTTTGCCCCTTCCCAATAGGGGTCATGAGGTCCATGATACGGGCAGATAGATTGTCTGGGGTTGTCTCCAGCCTGATCCTCTCATTTGGATAAAGAGGGGTCAGGTTGTCGAACAAGATCTTCTCACGTGCCAGTTCAGGGTCTTCATGGTTGACCTTCTCCACCTTAAGAAGCGCAAAATATCGCTCCGACTCCTTTGGTGGTCTTATCTGCCCTGAGATGGTGTCTCCGGTTCGAAGATTAAAGCGTCTTATCTGGGAAGGGGAAATGTAGATATCATCAGGACCAGGAAGATAATTGGCATCTGGTGCTCGCAGAAACCCAAATCCGTCAGGCAGGATTTCCAATACGCCCTCACCATATATCAGTCCATTCTGCTCGGACTGAGCCTGTAGCAAGGCAAAGATGAGGTCCTGTTTAGGCATCCTAGATGCCCCTTCGATATTGTACTCCTTGGCGAGATTGGTCAACTCGCTTATCTTCATTTTCTTTAATTCAACAAGGTTCATTATTCTTTCTCCGCCCATATCTCGTTGTACCTAAGTACAACTTTGGTTTGTATTCTATCGATCCATCCACAATGATGGATCCTCTCAATCCATTCATGATTAAGAGAATCACACCTCCTTACCAATTAGACCTTCCATTAGATCAGGTGTCCAACAAATATAATTAACGAAGTTTTATGTGAAAAAGGATCTACTTCGAAGCCTCCAAAGGGAAGGAAAACACATAAGCCTTCTTACAAAACTAGGACCTCCTGTTGCCCAACGCCTCAAAATGTCCCTTTTGATGGGAGAGATGGGGAAGCCTTAATCCCCGAGGCTCTAATCAGCGGAAACGTGAAGTGATCTTTGAGACTGCTGATTCAAGGCTCCTAAATTATTTATAGTCCTTTCCACGGGAATGTCAACCCCTTTCTAGAGACTCCAACTCCCTCAAGAAATCTTTCATATCATCTGGATAACCTACCTCGAACATCATCTCTTTCTTTGTAATTGGATGACTAAATCCCAAGGCGTGGGCATGTAACATCTGTCTTGTCACAGGAGACAATATCTCCCCCTTGGCAGAAAACTTTCTGCCCTTCCACCAGTTCCTTCCGTACCCGTAGACCGGATCACCAACTACAGGATGCCCTATGTAGGAAAGATGAACTCTAATCTGATGTGTCCTCCCAGTCTTGATTCTCACTGACAGTAGGCTAAAGGTCTGTAAAAAATCCTCAATTTTCCTCCAGTCACTGGCCGCATGGCTACCCTTTTCCATATCAACTGCCATTTCTTTTCTCTTTTTGCGATGCCTCCCGATAGGGACCTCTATGGAGCCACATACGGCCCGGGGAATTCCATGCACTAGGGCATGGTATTCCTTTTTCACCTTTCCTGACCTAAATTGACCAGCCAATCCCTTAAACGCCCGCTCCGTCTTGGCCACGACCATCAGGCCAGAGGTATCCTTGTCCAGACGGTGAACTATACCAGGCCTCAACTGGCCCCCTATGCCTGCGAGATCCTTGCAATAATAAAGGAGCCCGTGTACCAATGTGCCTGTATGATGCCCAGGAGCAGGATGAACTACCACGCCAGGGGGCTTGTTGAGCACCAGTAGCGAATCATCTTCATAAACAACATCGAAAGGAACTTGTTCCGGAGCAATATCAAGCCGGCTTTCAGGCGCGACAAATCTTACACGAATCTTATCTCCTTCCCTGACTCTGTATCCCGATTTTGATGAAATCTCGTTAACCCTTATGCAATCCTGCTTGATAAGTTGTTGTACACGGGCGCGGGATAGTTCTTGAATGTGCAAGGCCACGAAAATATCTAGCCTAGTACCTTCCTGATCCTTGCCCACCACAAGATCTATACTCTTTTCTGGTGAGAATTCATTCCCTGATTGTAAGCGAGGGTTCATTGGAAACGATTAAAGGCACTGCCCCACAACGTGTCTGACACACATTGGCTCAGGATCACTCCTTTGCGTATGGCGCTTGATCGAGCCCAAAAGCTGGGCACCGGCAGCCTCCACGACGCTACTGCCAAGGCCCTTCTGACCATTTGGCCCCAGTCACGAAAAAATGCGATCCAGATCCCTCTCCACCTGTTCTTCCTGCACCTGCTTGGCCAGAGAGATTTCCTTTACTAGTAGGTTCCTGGCCGTATCCAGCATCTTCCTTTCCCCAAAAGAAAGGTCCTTTTCAAGCTTCAACATCAGGAGATCACGATAGACCTCTGCCACCTCAAAAACCGATCCAGTCTTTATCTTTTCCATATATTCACGATAGCGCCTGTTCCACGTCTGATTGTCAACCTGAATATTTCTCTTTCTCAGGATGGAGTAAAGCTTGGGTACATCTGTCTGGGGAATAATCTCCCTCAGACCCACGTTATCCACATTGTTGGTAGGGATCATAATGATCATGTCATTGTCCAAGATGCGCATGACGTAAAAATCCTGGCGGCACCCAGATATCTCTTGAGTCTCTATCTTTTCAATAACCCCAACACCATGAGCCGGATAAACCGCCAAATCGCCTACCTTAAACATTTAGTCCTCCTCTGTTTCCTGTACACTTCTCTCAGTCTAGCATAAACCTGCGGGGCAGGAGAGATAGCAAGCTTTCTGCCCCGCAGGTAATCATTCCACCACTACCACAGTCTAAGTAGATATCCTATATGCGGCAGGATAGGCGCAATCACCAGGGATACCACTGACATAAGCTTGATAAGGATGTTCATGGCAGGACCTGATGTGTCCTTAAACGGGTCTCCTACCGTGTCACCCACTACAGCGGCCTTGTGATTGTCAGACCCTTTTCCACCTAGGTTGCCTTCTTCAATATATTTCTTCGCATTATCCCAGGCACCACCACCATTTGCCATGAAAAGGGCCAGGAAAGCGCCCATTACTGTGGCACCAAGAAGCATTCCTCCCAGGGTCTCTTTGCCCAGCACGAATCCAACCGCCACCGGTGTAAGGACTGCCACTAAACCAGGAGCAACCATTTCCTTCAATGCCGAAGTGGTTGCTATGGCAACACAGGTCTTGGGAT
>CAZDVV010000013.1:0-14186 GCA_964508875.1 uncultured Desulfobacteraceae bacterium
GGCAACGTGGGGCTCTACCAACTGAGCTATTCCCGCTTACCTGACTTACTAGGTAAATATAATTTTACTGCAGAAAGTGCGTTTGTCAACAAAAAATCCAATACTCGGTATTGTCAAGGAAGACGCTCATCAGGTCCGCTTGCAGAGAAGACCCGCCGGCTGAACTGCTGAAAATAATCCCACCCCGACCACAAGGTCAAGATGAGGGCAGGCCAGAGGATAACCATCCCTAACTTATGAAAATTAATACCAAAATACGTATAATGTATACAAAGCCCCACAAGGGCAATACTTTGTAATATGGTCTTGTACTTACCAAGCGAACGCGCAGCTATCACTATTCCTTCCTTGACCGCCGCGCCCCGAAGTCCAGTAATAGCCAGTTCTCTTGCCACAATTACGATCACCATCCACACTGGAATCCTACCCAGTGGAATAAGCATGATCATTGTGACAGTGACCAGGATTTTGTCTGCTAGTGGGTCCAGAAACTTGCCAAAGGTCGTTACTGACTCATAACGACGTGCAAAAAAACCATCTAAGATATCCGTCACAAAGGCCAGCCCGAGGAATATACCTGCTAACAGGCTGGAAATGGGGCCGGAAAAGTAAAGAAAGATTAGCACAGGCGGAATGCAGGCCACCCTAACAAGTGTTAAAATATTTGGAATTCTAGACACACCTTTGGTGGACTCTACCTTCATTGTTGCCCCAGACGAGCAAAGGCGCAATTCGGGCCCCCTACCTGATATTCAAATATTCCCGATAATATCTTAGCACTCTTTCCACAAATCGCCTTGTCTCAGGCACCGGGGGCACGCCACCTGTCTGCTCTACCAGTTCCGGGCCTGCATTATAAGCGGCCACAGCTAGTCGTTTGTCGTTCTTAAATCGTTTGAGGAGGCGACTCAAGTATCGAGTCCCTCCATATATATTTTCCTCTGGATTGAAGGGATCCTGAACCTGCAACTCATTGGCTGTATCAGGCATAAGCTGCATGAGGCCTTGTGCCCCTTTATGGGAGACAGCTTGATGATCAAAATCCGACTCCGCCTTTATTATGGCCTTGATGAGGGAAGACTCCACATGAAATTGTCTTGCCGCTTGCTGGATTATTCTTTCGTATTTTTTGATGTAACCCCTGGAGGTGGTCCTCTTTGTCCTTATGAAAAGCCTATATCTGGCATCATCTTTGATATTGGTAAAATGCCAAACCCCGTTTTCGTCCTTAAACCTGTAAATATCAGCACGTGAACTGGTGGTAAGGGTTGTTGCCACAATCAAGGCTGCCGCCACACAGCCCCAAGTGCTGAGTTGCCATCTGGTTATCCCAATTTTTTCCAGTCCTCCAGAAACTTACTGAGTCCTATATCAGTCAAAGGATGTTTTATCAGTTGCTGCATTACCTTATAAGGTATTGTGGCTATGTCTGCCCCCATTAATGCGGCATCCAATACATGGGTAGGGTTCCGGATACTTGCAACAATAATCTCCGTGTCATAACCGTAATTCTCGTATATGGTAACAATCTGCTCCACCAGGTCCATTCCCCGGTAGCTTATATCATCCAGCCTTCCCACGAATGGGCTGATATATGCGGCCCCCGCCTTTGCCGCCATCAAGGCCTGAACAGGTGAAAAGCACAGGGTGACGTTGGATTTAATATCTTCGGCCGCCAGCGCCTTGACAGCCTTCAGGCCTTCTTCAATCAGTGGGATTTTGACAACGATGTTGTCGGCCAGCTTGGCAAGATCCCTTGCCTCCCTAATCATCCCATCGGCGTCAAGGCTCACAACTTCAGCATTCACAGGCCCTTCCACAATGCTGCAAATCTCTTTCAGCAGTTCCTTGAAATCAGCTCTTCCTTCTCGAGCGATCAAAGTGGGATTGGTGGTTACCCCATCAAGTAATCCTAGGTCATTGGCCTTCTTGATTTCTTCCAGGTTGGCAGTATCAATGAAAAATTTCATGGTGCCTCCTTATCCGTTCGATTTTTCTTGAATCTCGAAGCGCTCTGCGCACTCTTTGCTGCAAAAATAATATGTATGGCCTCCAATGGAACGTTTTTCCGCATCTTTTACCCTTACAAACGTTTTGCAGACTGGGTCCTGTACCATATCATTGATCTCCCCAGTTCTCTCATGATGAGTCATGCTACTCCCCCGCGACAGGTAGTTCTTCACCACCCGATAAAGCAGATACAACAAAACCGCAATGATTATTAGGCGCATTTATTGTCCCTCTACCCTAACGACCTCCTGGCCCTCCCTAGGGCATCTGGCCAGCAAGTCCCTTATGGGCTCCTTAAGCACGGGATGGACCAGATCAGGGGCAAGATCAGCCAGAGGCACTAGGACAAAACGTCGGAGATGGAGTCTTGGATGTGGGATTTCTAGGTCCAGATCATTTATGACTATGTCCCCATATAGCAAAATATCAAGGTCAATGGTCCTGGAATCCCATCTCTTTTTCCTCTTTCTCCCCAGTTGTCTTTCGATTGCCAGAAGCTCCGCCATTAACCTCTCTGGAGCCAACGTGGTAGCCAATAAGGCAACTGCGTTAAGGTACCAGTTCTGTTGCTCTTCCACGCCAACAGGTTCGGTCTTGTAAAACAGGGACACTGCCTTGACCTTGGTGTCCTCTAACTGATCCATCATATCCAATGCCCTTAGGCAATTGGCCTTTTTGTTTCCAAGGTTCGACCCGAGACCTACATATGTATCCACTAATTTCAAATTAATCCAGTGCTCCTTATCCTCTCTACCGCCTCTTTCAATCGATCCTTGTCCTGAGTAAGGGCAATTCTGAAGTACCCTTCTCCAGCTTCCCCGAATCCGTTTCCAGGAGTAACCACAACTCCGGTTTCTTCAATAAGCCTAGTGGTAATCTCCGCAGACGTATACCCATCAGGTACCTTAACCCAAAGGTAAAACGTGGCTTTAGGCTTACGCACCTCAAAACCGGCACCCATAAGCCCCTCTACCATCACATCGCGCCTTTCCTCGTATATCTTTTTCATCTGGGCAACACAATCATGAGACCCTGTCAGCGCCTTGATAGCAGCCAATTGCACTGCCTGAAATGCGCCTGAATCAATATTGGTCTTTATGGCGCCAAGTCCTCCAATGGCCTCCTTGTTGCCAACAGCAAACCCGATCCTCCATCCGGTCATATTATAGGTCTTTGAAAGGGAATGAAACTCGACTCCCACATCCTTGGCCCCTTCTACCTCGAGAAAGCTAGGCGGCTGGTACCCATCGAAAGCCACCTCAGTGTAGGCCGCATCATGGCATACTATTATTCGGTTCTTCTTGGCAAGCTCCACAACCTCCTGAAAAAAACTCCTATCAGCAACGGCTGATGTGGGATTGTTGGGATAATTTATGAACATCACCTTCGCCCGTTTCAGTATTTCAGGAGGAATGGCAGCCAGATTAGGCAAAAAGTCATTTTCTTCCCTTAACGTCACTATGTAAGCCTCGCCACCAGCAAAGAGGGTGGAAATCCCATATACCGGATATGCAGGCGAGGGGACGAGAACCACATCCCCAGGATTCACAAATGCCAGAGGAAAGTGAGCTATACCCTCTTTACTGCCTATGAGGGAGACAACCTCGTTATCAGGATCCAGATCCACACCAAATCGTCTTTTGTACCATTGGGCCACTGTTTCCCTGAACTCCTTCATACCTGAATATGAAGGGTAGCGATGGTTGGCAGGATCATCTGCTGCTCGCTTCAGCTCCTCCACAATGTGCTGCGGAGTAGGTATATCAGGATCACCCACACCTAGGTCAATAATATCAACTCCTTTGGCCCTCACTTCAGCCTTTTTTTCATCAATTGCCTTAAAGAGATATGGTGGCAATTTTTTCAATCGTTCTGCTCTTTCAAAGAAATCTCCCATCTCAAAACCTTGCTCACCTTGGAATTAACTGCAGCTTCATCTCGTTCCTAACCTGCACGAACCGAATATGACAGATATCAAAGTTAAAAGGCCTTTTAGGTTATTTGGCTGAAGGCTATTAGTCCCTTCAGCATAGACCCCTTCACCCTTCTAGCTCCTAGCTCCTGACTCCTATCCCTGCTTCAGCCCTAGAACATCCTGCATGTCATATAGCCCTGGCGACTGGTTTACCACCCAGAGAGCCGCTCTCACTGCACCCCTTGCGAAATTGTCACGACTATGGGCCCGATGGATCAGCTCCAGCCTTTCGCCAATACCACCAAAAAGCACGGTATGCTCACCGGCTATGTCGCCTGCACGCCATGTTTGGATGCCTATCTCTTCCTTGGTCCTTTCGCCTATGAATCCTTTACGCTCATATACCCCAACCTTCTCTAGGTCCCTGTCTGTTGCCTCGGCCAGTATTCTTGCAAGCCTCATGGCAGTGCCACTCGGGGCGTCTTTTTTGAAGCGATGATGGACCTCCAATATTTCCATGTCATATTCTGAGCCAAGGATCCTCGCCATTTCCCCGGCAATCTTAAACATCACATTGACACCCACGCTCATGTTGGGGGCCATCACACATCGCGTTTTCCTTGCCAAATCTTCGGCCTCTTTGAGAGAATCGCCGGTGATCCCGGTAGTACCAATGACTATGGGCAGTCCCTTTTCACTTGCCACCCTGAGATTGGCAAGAGTTGCCTCAGGCGTGGTGAAATCAATCAGCACCTCACCTTTATCAATTACCTCTGACAACGATCCAGCGATAGTTACACCCAATTCTCCTATGCCAGCTACGGCCCCTGCATCCTGGCCAATGGTGTCATGATCTGCCCTCTCAAAGGCACCGGCCAGTTCGGTGGAGGGATTCTCTGCAACCATGGCAATTATCCTTTTTCCCATCCTGCCTGCTGCTCCGGCCACAATAATCTTCAGCATGTCAAACCTCCATAGAAAAAGGCGTTAGGCGTTAAGTGTTAGGCGTTAGAAAAAAGGCTTTAGGCGTAAGGCATAAGGTTCTTGGCGTTAGGCACTAGGCTGAGGGTAAGATAGGAAAAGACCTTTTTATATGCCCAATGCCTAAAGCCTCATGCCCAAAGCCCTTCTTTATATTAACCCGTATTCGCTCAAGGCCTTCTTCAACTTCTCCAGGTTGGCGGGAGCCATTGGGCAAAGAGGAAGCCTCATCTCCTCTTTGATCTTCCCCATCAGCGCCAGAGATGTCTTCACCGGTATTGGATTGGTCTCATAAAACATCGCCTGACAAAGTGGGAGAAGCTTGTAGTAAAGCTCCGTGGCCTTCTTGACATCCCCCTCTTCCCATGCCTTGACCATATCAGCATTATCCTTTGGGACTATATTTGCAACAACGGATACTACTCCTTTACCGCCTATGGCAAGCACCGGAAGGGTCAGATTGTCATCACCAGATAACAAGGTAATCTTATCACCTGCAAGCCTCACTACTTCAGCCATCTGACCCAAGCTGCCCGAGGCCTCTTTAATGGCCACAACCTCTGGCAACTCCGCTAACCTTGCCACGGTCTCCGGAAGCATGTTAACACTGGTCCGCCCCGGGACATTATAAAGCACCTGAGGTAAAGGCACAGCCTGGGCTATGGCCTTGAAATGCTGATAAAGCCCTTCCTGAGTAGGCTTGTTATAGTAAGGAGTCACCTGCAGGGTTGCATCAGCCCCAACTTTCTTGGCGTGTTCGGTCAATTCGATAGCCTCTTGAGTGCTGTTTCCCCCTGTACCTGCAATAACTGGCACCCTCTTGTTTACTGCCTCTATTGCGATCTCAATCACTCTGGCATGCTCCTCCATGCTCAAAGTGGCCGACTCACCGGTGGTTCCACACGGGACGATAGCACTTGTGCCGTTTTCTATCTGAAATTCGATCAGTTCCCTATATGCCTCTTCATCCACTTTTCCGTCTTTAAACGGGGTAACAATAGCGACGATCGAACCCTTAAACATGATATTCCTCCTTTCTATGACGGCCTTGGAAAAAGTCTGTTTTCATCCTTGCCTCTTAGAGGGCCTCCTCGTGTAATTTCCCTTCATACACTATCGTAGTGTTTCCTTCCATCCACACTTCCTGGAACCTGTCTCCCTCCTTCTTAAATGTTATTGTGAGGATTTCCCCGCTTCTGGTTCTAACCCCGATGGGCGGCTTAACCAGCCCCCGCTCCGCGGCAATGATGGCTGATGCCACAGCACCGGTGCCACAGGCCAGGGTCTCGTCTTCCACTCCCCTTTCATATGTTCTCATGGAGATAAGATCAGGGCCCAGGACCTGGATAAAATTTGCATTTGTACCCTCTGGTGAAAAATATTCATGGTAGCGCAGTGCCCTCCCCTGTTCCACCACCGGATGGTTCTCCAGATCCTCCACCTGAACTACCACGTGAGGCACTCCCGTATTTACAAAGTCTATAGTATTCCAAGCGGGATCTTTTTCGAGATCAAGATCGAGTTTCAACTGGCTGGGCAATGGCATAAGCACGTTCACAGATCGACCTTTGACCTCTCCAGAGACCGGGCCTGCCAAAGTCTCGAAAGTCATCCTTGGCCCGGCTATACCCTTTAAATAGGCGAAACGGCATACACATCGGCTGCCGTTACCGCACATCTCCACCTCCCCGCCATCGGCATTGAAAAACCTCCAGGCAAAGTCATACCTATTGGATTTGGTGACAAATATGACACCATCGGCACCAACAGATGTCCTTCTCCTGCAAGCCCTCAACACCAGGTTGGACATTTCGTCTTCTGATACAATCTCATCGCGGTTATCAATGAGGATAAAGTCATTACCACTGCCGTTCATCTTCCAAAATTCAATTGATTTCATACTTGTTGACCCTTATACTATTTCAAATTAACACGACCAAAGCCAAAAGGCCTCCGACGCGTTGTGAGCTTACAGGTTTAACCAGGTTTGGCATTTGTCATTGGCAAATTGCCATTTTGGCTCGCGTCATTTCAAGAACTCTGGGATCTTCTCTCCTCTAATGAGATCCTCATATGTTTCCCTTTCCCTCACCACATAGTATTGATCTCCTCGAACCATCACCTCTGCCACCCGCGGTCTGGAATTATAATTGGAAGACATGGTAAACCCATAGGCCCCGGCACTCATGACCGCAAGCAGCTCATCTGGCTCGTAGGCCTCCACCTCTCTATCCTTTGCCAGAAAATCACCTGACTCGCAGATTGGCCCAACGATGTCCGCTTTTATTCTTTCCCTCTCCCTTTTCGTCACGGGCTGCACACCATGGTAAGAAGAGTAAAGGCTCGGCCGAATGAGATCATTCATGGCAGCATCTACAATCAGAAAATTCTTTTCTGGCGTCGACTTAGTATAAAGTACCTTGGTTACCAGTATCCCCGCATTTCCAGTTATTACCCTTCCCGGCTCAAAGATCAGGGTAAGATCCATACCCTTCATCTCACCCTTTATTGCTGCTGCATACTCTGATGGATGTGGGGGCTCTTCATCATTGTAAGTGATTCCCAGACCTCCTCCCAGGTCAACGTACTTAATGGAAATCCCTGCATCTCGAAGCATCTCGACAAGTGAGAGCAGCTTTCTTAACGATTCCACAAAGGGATCCACTTGGATGAGCTGAGAGCCAATATGGCATGAGATACCTGCTACCTCAAGATGTGGCATCTGGGCAGCTTTTGTGTATTGCTCAGGTGCTTCTCGAATATCAATCCCAAACTTGTTCTCCCTGAGCCCTGTGGATATGTAAGGGTGAGTGGCTGGATCCACGTCAGGATTAACTCGAATTGCGATTCTTGCCTTTTTCCCCATGTCTCCGGCAATACTATTAAGCCTTTCAATCTCTTGGAAGGACTCAGTATTAAACATGAGGATATCGGCCTCAAGTCCGTAGGCAAGATCCTCAGGCCGTTTACCCACGCCAGAAAACACAATCTTGCTCGGATCTACTCCTGCCTTAAGAGCCCTGTATAGTTCACCCCCAGACACAATATCCACACCACCGCCTTCCAATGCAAAAAGTCTTATTACTGCCAGATTGGAATTTGATTTCATGGAAAAGCATGTGAGGTGTGCGATGTCCTTAAATGCTCCATCAAAAGCCTGAAAATGCTTTTTCAGAGTTGCATGGGAATAGAGGTAAAAAGGAGTGCCAACCTCTTGTGCAATTTTCCGAATTGGTACCTCTTCACAGTAGAGTTCACTGTCTACGTAATGAAAGTGATGCATCTCTTCTTACACTCCGCTTGGCACTTCACATTCTTGTCATTCTCAGCCATGCATCGCGCGGCGATAAATCTTCCAGTCTTTACCGAACAACCACTCGGATCCTCTCAGACAAAGGCCCCAGGTCTCCATCCTTGCCCACAACCCGTAACCTAAGTACATAGAGACCCTTGCTCTCAGGCTGTAGCCAATCAGCGGTAAATTTCCCGTCCTGCGAAACCTTTCCCTGGATCATATCGTGCTCCTTAAAATCAATTGGGCACGTGTCACATGGGACCTTCCCATTACTGTATTGGTTGTAATCAACCCTAAGTCTTATCTTGCCTGATTGGATTGCACTACCTGCACGCGCTTCTACAAGCTTCCCTTCAAAAACCACCCTTCCGCCCAAATATTGCGCCTTCACCGAACGCAGCACCTGTGAAACCTGCTTTTTGGGTATGAAAGGATCGCTCTTCTTCCCACAGGCAAACAGTGTAAGGGCCACAAATATCCCCAGCATCGCCCATAATACCACCGGCCCGCCCAACAGCATCCCATAGACTAATTGGATCGGTTTCTTATTAAAAAATTTCAAACCCCCAACTCCTGTTTCGCTCTTTCAATTGCCTTGCCAACCACCTCTGGAGCCGTGCCACCCTCAAGGTCCCTTCGGGCAACCGATTTTCTAAGATCTAGCCACTCATAAACGTCCTCGCCGATACTTGGAGAAATTTTTTTCATCTCTTCCAGTTCCAATTGGTGAAGCTCAATCCCCCTTTCAATACACTCGAGCACTATCTGCCCCACTATTTCATGAGACTTGCGAAACGGAACGCCTTTTCTCACCAAGTAGTCGGCCAGATCAGTAGCAACAAGATAGCCACGGGTGGCAGCCAGCTCCATTCTCTTCTTGTTAAAAGAGACTGCTTTTACAAGTCTCCCGGCTACCTCAAGGCATATTTCCACAGTGTCTACCGTGTCGAAAAGACCTTCTTTGTCCTCCTGCATATCCTTGTTATAGGACAGGGGCAATCCTTTCATTACCGTAAGCAAGGCCATCAGGTGGCCATAAACCCGGCCTGTCTTGCCCCGCATCAGTTCCGGCAGATCAGGATTCTTTTTTTGTGGCATGATGCTGCTGCCGGTGCAAAAGGCATCGGGTATTTCAACAAACCCAAATTCCTGCGAGGCCCATAGTACAAACTCCTCAGCCAATCTACTTAAATGCATCATCACCATGGAACAGTCAAACAGGAATTCCAACACAAAATCCCTATCGCTGACTGCGTCCATGCTGTTGGCCGAAATTCCCTTGAAGCCCAGTTCTTTGGCTATTAGTTGCCTGTCTAAAGGAAAAGTAGTACCAGCAAGGGCAGCACTGCCAAGAGGGAGGACATTTACCCTTTTTAGGGCTTCATCAAAACGCTCCCGATCCCTTTTTAGCATTTCGTAATACGCCATAAGGTGATGGGCCAATAGCACAGGCTGTGCCCGCTGCATGTGGGTATATCCAGGCATTACTATATCCAGGTTATTCTCAGCCTGCTCCACAAGAGCTTTCTGGACCTCTCGTACAAGGGACATAATCCTAGTCGATGCATTCCTCACATAGAGCCGCATATCCAAAGCCACCTGATCATTGCGGCTTCTTCCTGTGTGGAGTTTTTCGCCCAGCTCTCCTACCTTCTCAACAAGGGCCCGCTCCACGAGGGTATGAATGTCCTCGAATTCACTCTCATTGGGATAGGGCCCGCGCTCCAATTCTTCCTCTATCTCCCCAAGCGCTTCTATGATCTGCCTGCTCTCTTCCTCTGTTAATACACCAGCCTTGGCAAGGGCCTTGCAGTGGGCAACACTCCCGACGATATCCTCATGATAAAGCGCACGGTCAAAACTGATGGACGCGTTAAAACGATCCACCAGTTCGTTAACCTTTTCCTTGAACCTCCCTCCCCACGTTTTTTCAGCCATTGGCGTAGCCCTTTATCCGCCCTTGCGTTTGGTTTCCAAAAGTTTTGCGATCTTGAGCCTGAGGCCGCTCAACCTTATGAATCCTTCTGCATCCTTTTGATTGTAAACCTCATCGCCTTCAAATGTGGCAAAATCTGGATCATAAAGGGAGACCTCTGATTTTCTTCCCACCACAATACAATTTCCCTTATAAAGCTTCAGACGAGCAACACCAGTTACGTTTTTCTGGCTTTCGTCAATCAACGCCTGCATCATCTCCCTCTCGGGGGAAAACCAGTATCCGTAATAAATCATCTCTGCATAACGAGGGACCAGACTGTCGCGAATATGCATAACCTCTCGATCCATTGTAATGGATTCCACGGCCATATGAGCTATTCTGAGGATGGTTCCGCCGGGGGTTTCGTACACCCCCCTTGACTTCATACCCACATACCGATTCTCAACCAGGTCCACACGCCCGATTCCGTTTTCCCCACCAAGGCGGTTCATGTGAGCCAAAAGTTGAGCCGGGCTCATACGTTGCCCGTCTACTGCCACTGGGTTACCTCTTTCAAACTCTATCTCCACATATGTTGGTTTATCAGGAGCCTTTTCCGGTGACACGCTGAGGACAAACATGTCTTCAGGTGGTTCCATCCAGGTGTCCTCCAGGATCCCAGCCTCAAAGCTGATATGAAGAAGATTCCTGTCACTCGAGTAAGGCTTTTGTTTTGTTACGGGCACCGGTATTCCGTGCTTCTCTGCATAGGCGATAAGATCCTCTCTTCCCCGAAAGTCCCAGATCTTCCATGGGGCAATGATCTTAAGGCTTGGCTCAAGGGCCATATATGTCAATTCAAACCGTACCTGGTCATTACCTTTGCCGGTAGCGCCATGGCTCACTGCATCGGCCCCCGTTCTTCTCGCCGCCTCCACCTGACCGCGCGCTATAATCGGCCTTGCAAGGCTGGTTCCCAAAAGGTAAGCTGATTCATATATCGCATTGGCGCGCAATGCTGGCCACACAAAATCTCTCACAAATTCTTCCTTGAGATCTTCAATTATCACTTCATCAGCACCCGTGCTAAGGGCCTTTTCTTTTATGCCTTCTAATTCTTCACCCTGCCCTACATCCGCGGCATAAGCCACCACTGGGCATTGATACGTTTCCTTCAACCAGTGAAGGATCACAGAGGTATCAAGACCCCCAGAATAGGCCAGTACTATCTTATTAATCTCTTGTGACAATGTCTTTCCTCCTTGAAATGCTAAATGTCAAAATTCAAAACTATTTTAGGTCAATAGGCTGAAGGCTGTTAGCCCCTTCAACCTTTGCCCTTTAGCCTTCAGCCTAAATCCCTTCACCCTAAACGTCTTTACTCCATACATCTTCAGTCTATACACATTTGGCTACAGATTCTTGATTTGCGACTTCCCCTGACTAACATCGCCCTCACGACAAGTAGGAGCGGAACGGGATGTTCCCGAAGCGGCGTGTTTTGGACCCGTAGCCAGGATGGTGAAGGGGCCAAAACCCGCAGTAAGCGGAGCCACGATGGCGAAGCGAGCGTAGCGGAGGGAATTTCCCGTTCCGCTCCATAACCAAGACTCAAAGAGCTGTTTGCTTCATGAATAACCCGAAAGCAGAGCGTTCGGGCAAGTTGCTGACTTCTGGCTCCTAGCTCCTGTCTTCTGTTTCACCCCAACAACCATTCGAGGAGCGCCTGATGCATGTGCATCTTATTCTCTGATTGGTCAAAAACAACCGAATTGGGACCTTCCAGCACTTCCTCTGTGATCTCTTCGCCCCGGTGAGCGGGCAGGCAATGCATAACCACAACGTCTTCTTTACAACGGGATAACAACTGGGAGTTTACCTGGAAACCCTGAAACGCCTTTACCCTTGCATCATGTTCTTCTTCCTGGCCCATACTCGCCCACACGTCTGTGTTCACCACATCCGCCTGGCTGACTGCCTCAACGGGATCTTCCACAACTCTGACATTATCCCCGGCCACGGCCAAGACCTTCTCGCTGGGATGAAATCCAGGAGGGCAGGCCAGGGTCAGTTCAAAACCAAGTATTCCTGCCGCATTGATCCATGAGTTTGCCACATTATTTCCATCTCCCACCCACGCAATCTTGAGTCCATGGATCTTACCTTTTTTCTCTTGTACAGTCATCAAATCACTCAAGATCTGGCATGGATGATACATATCTGTAAGCGCGTTTATCACAGGGATATCAGACCACTTCGCCATCTCTTCCACCGTCTCCTGCCCATAGGTACGTACTGCCAACGAATCCAAATACCTCGAGAGCACTCTTGCGGTATCACGAATTGGTTCATTCCTAGACATCTGGGTGTCCGCCTTGTCCAGATATATTGTGCTTCCTCCAAGTCTAATCATGGCCGTTTCAAAGGACACACGGGTTCTGGTTGAAGGTTTATCGAATATCAGGCCAAGGGTCTTTCCTTTTAAGGGAAAATCACTTTTCCCTCCGTTCTCTTTAATGGTTAATGCTTTTTCAATAAGTGAGAGTATTTCTTCTTTGCTCAGATCCCTAACAGTTAAAATGTCCCTTTTCATGACTCAACCTTTCAACGCAAAATGTCTCTAAACTCATCCATGATCGGAATCCTTTTTTGTCCTTTGGCAGGGGAAGGCTTGCGTACTGCCCTAGGCCTAATGCCTTAAGCCCCCTAGGGTATCTTGATGGGGCCCGGAATTCTACATTTCACCAAAAATGCTATCCAGACAATCCACCATCTGATCGATCTCATCCTGCTCAACAATTAAAGGCGGCAAAAACCGCAGCACCTTATCCTGTGTGCAGTTTATTAGAAATCCCTTTTCCAAGCATGCATTCACCAATGGGCCCCCCTCCACTTCAAGCTGAAGCCCAATGATCAGCCCCAGTCCTCTCACCTCTTTCACAAAGCTATACTTGTCCACGAGGCCCTGCAGTCTTTCCCTGAAATAGGCCCCCATTTCAGCGCAATGCTCAAGCATGCCATCTTCCAACATACTCTGGACAACAGCGGTGGCAACAGCGGTTACAAGCGGAGTCCCTCCAAAGGTACTAGCATGGGTCCCCGGGCCGAAACTTTCGCTGAGCCTCTCTGTGGCAAGCATGGCCCCTATGGGAAGCCCATTTCCTAGTGCCTTTGCAAGGGTCATAATGTCAGGGTGCACTCCATAATGCTCATGGGCAAAGAGCTTGCCTGTCCTGCCCATACCTACCTGCACTTCATCAAAGATAAGCAAGATGCCCCTATCATCGCACAGGTTTCGTACCTCCTGCAGGTATGATGAACCGGGCACAACTACGCCCCCTTCTCCCTGAATGGGTTCCAGCATTACTGCGCATGTTTCGTCGTCGATCGCGCGGGCAATTGCATCTACGTCATTAAAAGGAACAAATCTGAACCCCGACAAAAGCGGATCAAACCCCTTCCTCACCTTGTCCTGGCCTGTGGCCGAAAGCGTTGCCATGGTGCGGCCATGAAATGAATTATCCATGCATATTATGATATGCTTGCCTTCGCCCATATTGTCCCTTGCATACTTTCGAGCAAGTTTGATGGCCGCCTCATTTGCCTCTGCACCGCTATTGGCAAAAAAGACCCTATCTGCAAATGAGTTGTCCACCAATAGACGAGCAAGATTTATTTGGGGCTTGGTATAGAAAAGGTTAGAAACATGAACGAGCATGCGGGACTGCTCTTCCAAGGCCTTTGTCACAATAGGGGAACTGTGGCCAAGAGCGCATACTGCGATGCCTCCAATAAAATCCAAGTAGGACTTGCCTTCTTCATCCCATACCCGGCATCCCTCGCCCCTCACAAGTGTTATGGGAAACCTGCTGTAAGTCTTGAACATGTAACGATCTGCCTGCTCAATGGTAGAAACTGTATCCTCTCCCATGACTTTGTCCTTCCAATTTACAAAAGTTCTTTATTCAAATTTCGTCATTCGATATTCATCGGTTTCGATTCCGCCTCACGTCTTGCGCCTTATGCCCTACGCCTTATTTTTAGGGTACAATCTCCGTCCCCACGCC
>CAZDVV010000013.1:14286-28960 GCA_964508875.1 uncultured Desulfobacteraceae bacterium
CTTGCGCCTTATGCCCTACGCCTTATTTTTAGGGTACAATCTCCGTCCCCACGCCCCCTTTTGTGAATATCTCGAGCAGTATTGCATGTTCCATTCGGCCATCAATAATATGGGCCTTTTTCACTCCGCTCCTTATGGCATCAAGGCAGCAAGTGACCTTGGGTATCATCCCCCCTTTGATGGTACCGTCTGCAATGAGCCTCTGGGCCTCTTCCATAGTAAGGGTGGAAATGAGGTGCCCCTCGGCATCAAGCACTCCCTGGGTATCGGTAAGAAGGACCAGCTTCCGGGCACGCAGTGATGAAGCAACGTGGCCTGCAACCAGATCAGCGTTGATATTGTAGGTTTCTCCCTGCGCACCTCCTCCTACTGGGGCTATTACAGGAATAAATTCTCTCTCTACCAGTGCCGATAGAATACTTGTGTCCACGGACACTATCTCCCCCACCATGCCCATATCAATAATCTCTGGGGGTTGGTCAGCAGCCTTTTTCCTGAGGTATTTCATTTTCTTGGCTGTGATCAGCTTACCATCCTTTCCTGACAGCCCTACAGCCCTCCCACCATTTCTATTGATGAGGTTGACTATTTCCTTATTGACGCTTCCCACCAAAACCATTTCCACCACGCTCATGGTCTGGCTGTCGGTAACCCTAATGCCGTCCACAAATTCGGATTCAATGGAAAGCCTGCTAAGGAATTCGCCAATTTGTGGTCCCCCGCCGTG
Source organism: uncultured Desulfobacteraceae bacterium (assembly GCA_964508875.1). GTDB lineage: Bacteria > Desulfobacterota > DSM-4660 > Desulfatiglandales > Desulfatiglandaceae > B111-G9. Next base: position 15,014 of record CAZDVV010000013.1, read on the forward strand.
CACCACTATGGGGTTAAGGCCAACATATTTCATTAATATGATGTCCAATGCAAAGTTCTGCTTGAGGCTCTCATCCACCATGGCGTGTCCACCGTACTTCACCACGACAGTGGCGCCGTTGAACCGCTGGATGTAAGGTAAAGCCTCAATCAGTATTTTGGCCCGGTCCGTTTCGCCGCTCATAGGATGTACCTGCTCAAGTTTTCGTCTTCCAAAATATCGCTAAGTTTCTCCTTGACGTATTCCTTTGTGATGATCACCTCTTTTGAAGCCATGTCAGGTGCTTCAAAGGAGATCTCATCCAGGAGCTTTTCCATCACCGTTTGAAGTCGCCTTGCCCCGATGTTCTCCATTCGCTCATTTACCTGGCTGGCTATATGAGCGATCTCCCTGATGGCATCTTCCTCAAACTCCAGTTTAATCCCTTCTGTGGCAAGCAGGGCCTTGTACTGGGTAATTAGGGCATTTTTTGGCTCTGTAAGAATCCTCACAAAGTCCTCCATTGTCAAGGAGTCCAGCTCCACCCTTATAGGAAACCTGCCTTGAAGCTCTGGCAACAAATCAGAGGGCTTGCTCACATTAAAAGCACCTGCGGCTATGAACAGGATATGATCCGTCTTCACCATGCCATACTTTGTAAGGACTGTGGATCCCTCAACAATAGGTAGAAGATCACGCTGAACTCCCTCTCTGGACACATCAGGGCCATAGCTAGACTCTGCTCCCGCGATCTTATCGAGCTCATCCAGGAAAATGATTCCGTTTTGTTCTGTCATGCGGATGGCCTTTTCCACGACCTTATCCATGTCTATCAATTTTTGGGATTCTTCCTGGGCCAGAATTTCAATGGCCTCTGGTATCTTGACCCTCCTCTTTTTCTTCTTGGAAGGGAATATGCTCCCAAAGACCTCTTTTATATTGAACTCCATCTCCTCAAGCCCTGCCGCAGAGAATATCTCCACCATGGGCATGTTACGATTGGTCACTTCAAGCTCAACATATCGTTCGTCCAGTTTCCCATCTCTCAGCATCCGCCTCAGTTTCTCCCGGGTTGAAGAAGGCTCTGCCCTGTCCGAGCGCACCACCTCCAGAACCTTATCTTTGTCTCCCTCTTCGATCTCCCGGTGTTCTTCCTTTTTCCTGGGAAGCAGGATGTCCAGCAGTCTCTCTTCAGCCAGCTCCCTTGCTCTCCCCTTGACCTTTTCCTGCTCTTGCTTTTTGGCCATGTTCACCGCAAGCTCGGTAAGGTCGCGGACCATTGATTCTACGTCTCTGCCCACATAGCCCACTTCGGTGAACTTTGTGGCCTCCACCTTGATAAAAGGGGAATTGGCCAATCTGGCCAAGCGACGTGCGATCTCAGTCTTTCCCACACCAGTTGGCCCAATCATGATAATGTTCTTTGGGGCTATTTCATCACGTAGATCAGGCGGGACCTGCTGTCTACGCCACCTGTTTCTAAGGGCAATGGCCACAGATCTCTTGGCCTCATTTTGACCGATAATATATTTATCTAACTCCGAGACAATCTCTCTCGGGGTTAAAACTCTCATGAACTCGTTATCTGTCATCTCTTCCTTTTCCATATCTCGCCTCATTGTTCGCTTAGGCTATTAGGTTATCAGACTGAAGACTGAAGGCTATTAGGCCCCTGAACACCTATCCTTCAGCCTTCAGCCTAAACCCCTTCAGCCTAGTTCATGAATGACAATATTCTCATTGGTATAGACGCAAATCGATGCAGCGATTTTCATAGCCTCCTTCACAATCGCCCCCGCATCCAGATTTGAATGGGCCAAGAGCGCCTTGGCAGCAGCAAGGGCGTACGGACCGCCGGACCCTATGGCAGCTACAGATTCATCTGGCTCAATCACGTCACCGGTACCCGATATTATAAGAATATGTTCCCTATCCATGGCCAGAAGCAACGCCTCGAGCCTTCGTAGAATCTTGTCTGTGCGCCAGTCCTTTGCAAGTTCTACCGCAGCCCTAGTGAGATTCCCGCTAAAACTCTCCAGCTTGCCTTCCAGCCTCTCCAGCAAGCTAAAGGCGTCTGCTGCCGCCCCTGCAAATCCCACCAGCACTTGATCTTTATACATAGGCCTCACCTTTGTTGCCTTATGCTTCATAATTGTCTCGCCCAGGCTAACCTGACCGTCTCCTGCCATGACAGCCTTGCCATCTTTTATGACACCAAGTACAGTTGTTGCTCTTACTATTTTTCTTTGATTTGATCCATACATATCCATACCTTCCGTGCACATAACAGCGCAAATAACAAAAAATTCAATTCATATGGCCTTATGCCTTGCGCCCTGTGCCTTTCGCCCATTTTACTCACTCCTCGGATGCGCCTTATCATACACCTCCATCAACCGATCAAGGGTAAGGTGCGTATATTTTTGAGTGGTACTTAGGCTCTCATGGCCCAGCAGCTCTTGAACCGCCCTAAGATCTGCCCCTCCATCCAGCATATGAGTCGCAAAGGTATGGCGCATGGCATGAGGACTGATTTCCGTGCTCAAGCCACACTCCAGGGCATATTTTTTTATGATTCTTGCAATACTGCGCGGGGTAAGCCTCCCACCCTTATAATTGACAAATAAAGGTCTTCTTTTGGTCCCACTCACATTTTTCTGCCTCAGGGGCTCAGAAGCCTCAAGGTATTGCCGCAATACCTTCACCGCCTGCCTTCCTATTGGAACCAGTCTTTCCTTGTTACCTTTGCCCAATACCCTAACAATCCTACCATCAAAATCCACACTGTCTATGTCCAAACCACTTACTTCACTGACCCTGAGGCCGCAGGAGTACAGGATTTCGAGAATGGCTGCATCCCGCAGACCAAGTACAGAGTCTCTTTCAGGGACTCCCAAAAGCCGAAACGCCTGATCCACTGTGAGATGTATAGGCACATATTTTTTTAGTCTCGGAGTTGAAACCTCCGCAGCAGGATTTCCCTTTGCCAACCCCAGTTTTTCCAAGAAAGCGAAAAAGGATCGTAATGATGACAGCTTCCTTGCGATTGAACTTCGGCGTTTAGCTTTGAAAAGCTCGGCCAAATAGCTCCTGATTATTAGAGGATCAATTGAATCAGGTTGCCAGTCTGCTCCGTATCCACTAATTCTCCCATTGGAGATCAAAAAGTCAAAGAATTGGCACAGATCTACTCTATAGGCCCTGATGGTATTTGGAGAACACCCCCTTTCTTGCTCTAGACGATCCAAGAACTGCATAAGCAGACCTTGGACTGTGACAGATGTTGTCTCTTGCTCCATCTGTAAACGGTGCCTCTGGTCTTGTCAGCTACCCTTCTTGAATGGACCTAACGTGCTTCTACCAGTTGAAAAGTTTTAAATTTAACATATTCATTGGAATTCGCAATCAAAAAAATATTACTGAAACCATAACTTACAAGCTTTTCTTACATTTACCTTTGAAGCGAACACCAGGGTTGCGTCCCCCAAGAACTCCGATATTAAATCCTGGCAACATAGGTGCTGGAGAGCTCCGGGCGATGAATCCATATCATACAAAAATCTTACCTTGACTTTATTTCTCCTGTTGATGTAAGTTTCAAGGTCTAGTTTCGTAAGATATATAACAGGTTATCCGCGGGGTCGAATAGCGGGCTGGACTCCATAAAGCGGGGCGTAGGCAATAAAACTCGGTCGCATATTATAAACATGCCCTTTAGTGCCCCACCCACAGCGGGGAAACCCGACCTGGATCTGGGAGCCTCTCTCTTATGTGGTATACGCACATTTTCCCTAACGCTCATGGCCACCATGGGAGCGATGTGGATGACCTACTGGCCCGCCAGGGTGTGGAGACAGCCCCAAATACAATGGATAAAGAGGTGCTGAAATGGAAAGAAAGACTGAGACGTTAAGAAATGTTGGCCTAATTGCACATGCTGGTTCCGGAAAAACCTCTTTGGCAGAGGCTATGCTTTTTGATGCCAAGATGACATCCAGACTCGGGAAGGTTGACGACAATACCTCAGTTATGGATTTTGAGCCCGAAGAGATAGCAAGAAAGATTACCATCAGTACAGCCATTCACCATGCAGATTGGAAAAAACATGTGATCAACATAATTGACACCCCCGGTGATGACAACTTTCTTTCTGACACAAAACTCTCGCTCCAGGCGGCAGACTCAGTGGTGGTAGTGGTGGATGCCACCGGTGGTGTAAAGGTGGGAACCGAGAAGGTCTGGGGCTTTGCCGATGAGCTGGAACTGCCCAGGATCATTTTCATAAACAAGCTGGACAGGGAAAGGGCTGATTTTTACAAAACGGTTGAAGATATAGCCAATACGTTTGAAGGAAGAATAACCCCGCTTTACTTACCGATTGGAGCGGAGGCTGACTTTACGGGCGTAGTAGATCTAGTGAAGATGAAGGCATACACCTTTGCAAAAGATGGGAGTGGGAAATTTGAGACAGGTGATATTCCTTCGGATATGGCAGACCTGGTGGAGGAATGGCGGGAGAAAATGATAGAAAATATCGTCGAAGCAGACGATGCATTGATGGAGAAATACCTGGAGGGTGAGGAACTTTCAGCCCAAGACATTGAGGCTACACTCCTCAAGGGCATGAAATCAGAGACCCTCATCCCGGTTTTGTGTGGTTCTGCAACCCTAAATATCGGGGTTCCCCAATTGATGAATTTGATCGTTCAAGGGCTCCCTTCTCCTGCGGATCGGCCACCCAAGAAAGGCAAGAGACCTAACTCCGATGAAATTGTAGAGAGACCTCCATCACCTGATGCCCCCTTTTCTGCCTTGGTGTTCAAGACCGTAGCAGACCCGTTTGCTGGGAAGCTCACCATAATGCGCATATTCTCTGGTACCCTTAAATCTGACTCGACTGTATACAACCCAAATAAGGACTCCAAGGAAAAATTTGGCCAACTCTTCGTCATGGCAGGGAAAAAGCAGCAGCCTGTGGAAGAGGGGGTAGCTGGAGATATAGTGGCCATTGCTAAGCTCAAAGACACACAGACCGGTGATACCCTATGTGACGAAAACGACCCCGTAGTGTTCGAACCAGTAAAACCTCTCCCGGCCGTTATCTCTTATGCAGTGGAAGCAAAGGTGAAGGGAAGTGAAGATAAGGTTTTCACATCCCTTGCAAAGCTCCTGGAGGAAGATCCTACCTTACGCCTAGAAAGGGACCAGGCCACTTCAGAAATTATTCTGTCCGGCATCGGTCAAATTCACCTTGAGGCGACTTGTGATAAGCTCAAAAGGAAGTTCGGGGTGGAGGTCAATCTGAAACCCGTAAAGGTTCCATATCGGGAAACAATAAAGAAGCCGGTCCAAAAGGTGATTTATCGTCATAAGAAACAGACCGGCGGACGGGGGCAGTTTGCAGAGGTTCACTTTGACGTGACTCCCCTTGAAAGAGGTGCAGGGTTTGAGTTTGAAGAGGCACTTGTGGGTATGAATGTACCTCGCAATTTTGTTCCTGCGGTTGAGAAGGGTATCCAAGAGGCGTTGCAGAGCGGTATTCTTGCCGGATATCCGGTGGTAGACCTCAAGGTCAGGTTTTTTGACGGAAAATCACATGAGGTGGACTCCTCTGAAATGGCCTTCAAAATTGCCGCAAGCATGTGCCTGAAAAAGGCTCTCCAGGAGGCAAACCCCACACTATTGGAACCCATAATGAAAATGGAAATTACCGTACCAGAAGAAGTGATGGGGGATGTAATCGGGGACCTCAACGGCCGTCGCGGCCGGGTCCTTGGTATGGAAAGCAAGGGGCGATACCAGATCATTAAGGCCCAGGCGCCCATGGCGGAGATCCTGACCTACGCCTTAGATCTCAACTCCATGACAGGAGGTCGAGGGACATTTACCGTGGAATTTTCTCACTATGAGGAGGTCCCCGCCAACCTGGCAGAAAAGATCATAGCTGCAGCTAAAGAAGAAAAATAGGTAATGGCTACTCAAGGCAAGTATTCTTTTCGTGCCGCTGTGCTGACTATCAGCGATAAGGGTTCAAGGGGCGAAAGAGAAGACCGTAGCGGCGACGCTCTTGAGAAACTGCTCGATGAAAACGGGTTTCAAGTGGCTTATAGATACATTGTGCCAGATGAGCCGGAGCTGATCCAAAGGACTCTGATAAAATGGGCAGATGAAGAAGGGCTCTCCCTCATCGTGACTACGGGTGGCACAGGGCTAACGCCTAGAGACGTTACACCCCAGGCCACGCTCTCAGTCATAGACTATGAGGTACCAGGTATGGCGGAGGCCATGAGGGCAGAAAGCCTGAAAAAGACTCCCCATGCCATGCTTTCCCGGGCCGTGACCGGGGTGAGGAAACAAACTCTCATCATAAATGTCCCCGGAAGCCCAAAGGCCGCTGTGGAAAACCTTTCCGTGGTCATTCCAGCCCTTGAGCATGCCCTTTCAAAGCTGGCGGGAGATCCGAGCGAATGTGCAAGATAAGGAACTCCACTAGGCGTAAGCCATAGGGCGCAAGGAATAGGGTAAAGGCGTTTTGACGTGGTCTCATGTCCTTTTAATATCCTTGACCAAAAGAATCTGTATCGTTTTTCTTGGGCATTAATAAGCAAAAGGAGCAAAGAGACATGAAGGGTTTCTTCAATAGGTATCTGGAAGTAAACTTGACTGAGAGGATTTTCAAGATTGTTGAACTGCCAGACACCCTTTTTGAGAGTTATTTAGGCGGAAAAGGGCTTGCCACCAAACTCCTACTTGAACACAACCCATCGAAAGTGGATCCTTTGGGCCCTGAAAACTGCCTGATTTTTGCCACAGGCCCGGTGTCCGGCACTTCCGTATGGGGATCTTGTCGGTATGGGATTTATACCAAGTCACCTCAGACCGGCTTTTACACAGAATCATACTCTGGCGGTACAGTTGGTGATTATATGAGCCGCACTGGATTTGATGCCTTTGTAATAAAGGGGAGTTCAAAGGAACCAGTATGGCTCGAAATCTTTGAAGGAGGAGCACGTTTTCACTCAGCTAAGGATCTATGGGGCCTAGACACATATCGGGCTGAGGATGAAGTTAAAAAGAGGATACAAGATCAAAACCCAGACAATCCAAAATCAGGGGTCGTGGTTATAGGATCTGCCGGAGAAAATCAGGTAGCCTTTGCAGTGGTGGAAAATGACTACTGGCGCTCAGCCGGCCGTACAGGTGTGGGTGCTGTCATGGGCAGTAAAGGCCTCAAGGCCATTGCCTTTTGGGGTAACAAGAAAAGGGATTTAGCCGATCCTGCTAAGATAAAGGTCTTTGCCCGAACCATGGCGGAGATAGGAAAAGACGATGCTGGTGTCAAAGCCTATAAGACCATGGGAACCCCTATGCTTGTAAGGACAATGAACACTAAGGGAGGTTTTCCTACCCGGTACTGGCACAAGGGCTCTTTTGACAAGTGGGAAAATATCAGTGCTGAGGCCTTACACGAGCATTGCGCTGTTGAACCCCATGCATGCCTCAAATGCTTTATTGCCTGTGGAAGGCTTAGCACCGTCAAGGAAGGGCGGCACAAAGGCCTAAAGATAGAGGGTCCAGAATACGAGACAATATATGCGTTTGGCGGCCTTTGCGAAGTGGACCAGATTGAGGAGATAGCCTACCTGAATGATATTTGCGATAGGCTTGGAATGGACACAATATCAGCGGGCAATCTGGTGGCATTTGCCATAGAGGCGTCCAAGAAGGGGCGGGTGGATCTAAGGATTGATTATGGTGACGTGGACGGCATTGCCAACCTTCTGGAAGATATGGCGGCAAGAAAAGGTGTGGGGGAAGTCCTTGCTAGGGGTATCAAGTATGCTGCCAAAAAATGGAACATGGAAGACGAAGCCATTCACGTTAAGGGTCTTGAGCCTGCAGGTTATGACCCTAGGCTGCTCAAAGGTATGGCTCTGGCCTATGGAACTTCTGATCGGGGTGCATGCCACCTGCGGGCAACGTTTTACAAGCCCGAGCTTACCGGAATTGTTGATCCTGATGAAATCCACGGCAAGGCGGCCATATTTACCGAGTGGGAGGACCGTCTGACTATATTTGACACATTGATTATCTGCAGATTTTACAGGGACCTGTATCAATGGGAACAATTAGGTGAGATAATAGAGGGAATCACTGGCCTCAAACTGGACAAGGAGGGTATGCGCGCCATCGCGGCAAACGTTACCAATGCTACCAGGAGGTTCAACGTCCGCGAGGGTCTGAAGCCGCAGGATGATCGCCTGCCACCCAGGTTTTACAACGAGGCCATAGGTGAAGGTAGAGTTGTGACAGAAGAAGAGATGACCATTTTACTCAAGGAGTATTACAAGGTCAGAGGTTGGGATGAGCAAGGCGTACCGCCCCAACCATTGCTATGACCATCCTCAGCGAAGTCATAGCTATCCTTTGTTGAGCCGAGCAGCAATGGCCTTAGCGGCCCATATCCCGCTGGCAGAGGCCTGCAGCAGCCCCCGGGTAATGCCAGCACCGTCTCCTATGGCAAAGAGATTTCTGACATTCGTTTCCAGTTTCTTTGAGACACTAATCCTATTGGAATAAAATTTTACCTCTACCCCATAGACCAATGTATGGCGCGAGTACGTACCAGGGGCGAGTTTTTCCAGCGCCTGGAGCATCTCGATTATCCCGGTGAGATGGCGGTATGGAAAAACAAAGCTCAAGTCTCCAGGAGTAGCTTCTTTTAGTGTGGGTCGCGTTAGGCCCTTTGCGATTCGTTGGGGAGTACTCCTTCTTCCTGCCAATAGATCACCTAAACGCTGGATTATCACTCCTTTCCCCAGAAGATTGGCGAGCCGTGCTATGTAGCGCCCATAAGCAATGGGATCATCAAATGGCTCAGTGAATGCACTGCTCACCAAAATAGCAAAATTGGTGTTTTCTGTCTTCCTGCCCGCATAACTGTGGCCATTGACCGTGATCATATCATCGTTCTTTTCCAGTACCACTTCCCCGTAAGGATTCATGCAAAAGGTGCGCACCTTATCATCAAAACTTTTGGAATAGTAAACAAGCTTGGATTCATATACTATCTCCGTGATCTCCTTGAATACTACTGCGGGTAGCTCCACCCTTACACCTATATCCACTGGGCTAGCGTCGGTCTTGAGACCTAAGGCCTCGGCCTGGGCCTTCATCCATGGTGCTCCTGTCCGCCCTGGCGCAGCGATAACATAGCGAGCCTTTAATACACGGCCATCTGCCAAACGCACGCCAACAATCTTTTCTCCTTCGGAAATCAACTCCTGTACTTCACACTCTGTCTCGATCTTTGCAGACCCGGCCAGAGAGTCCCTCAAGGCCTTTAATACCGCGGCGCAGTTTTCTGTGCCAATATGTCGAATTCTCATGGGGACCAATTGGAGATCTGCCAGTCGAGCACGATCAGCCAGTTCTTGCACTTGTGGTGATATGTCACCGTAAAGCGTGCCTGGCGCTCCGTGCTTCACATAGATCTCATCTGCCCGTGAAAGGAGGCTCCAAAGTTCGTCAGTCTCTACATAGTCAGCTAAATTTCCACCCACCTCGGGAGAAAGGGTGAGCTTTCCATCGCTATAGGCACCTGCTCCTCCCCAGCCGCAAAGGACATCCGTAGACCTGCGCCTATCCCTGTTGGTTATGTCCCTCCCTTTCTCCAGAATGAGGACATTGTCGACACCGCCTTCAACCAGCGTCAAGGCCGCAAATATTCCCGCAGGTCCCGCGCCAACAATTATGACATTATGTTCCATCGGATTATTCTCCTTTGCCAAGGAGGGTAATAACAGGCTTAAGGCGCAAGGCTTTAGGCCAAAAAGTATTTAAGCCTCTGTTCATTGCTCCTTGGCCTTACGCCTAATGCCTTTTACCCCATGCTACCTTACTGGGGCATGACGAGGAACGTATTGGGATCGAGCTTTACCATTGCCTCTGGTGACACCAAATGACCGTGATCCTTTAGAAGCTTGAGATATACTCCATCGGCAGTTGGCGCCAGATGGATTATTACTTCGAACAAATCATCTATCCTATGGCACGGATAAGGAATCCCTCTTTCATTAGAGTCTGTCTTGTGCCTGTGGGATAACGCAGAAAGCCATGTTTCCGTATTGAACTCAGCGGAAAGCCCTTTCAGTTCTTCTAGCAATTTTCTGGAGACATTGTCAAAGTCTAGCCCATCAACAACAAGGGTTTGAGGTTTAAAGGATAGATTCTGAGCAAGATTAGTGAGGCTCTTGTGGAGCCGATCCACACCGAAACTACCCTTCATATATGCCAGAATCATGCGGTTACGTTCTATCATAAGCCTCAGTTGTTCTTCATCATCTATTTCCAGCGCCTTCACCATATCGGACAAAATCACATCATAATAGAAAGCGACCTTTTCAGGGCTCTCTTCTACCGATACATGGACAAGGGTATCCCCATTAAAAATTCTATCAAAAGCTATATGCACAAGGCACGCTGTCTTCCCCACTCCAGCTCTAGCTATTAGCACACCGAGATTTCCAGGGCCTAGCCGTTTTTCTGAAGCCATATCCAAAAGGCGCAGCGGGCTCACTTTCATAAAATTCTTCATATCTATTTCCTCCGTCCTTGGGACTTGCGTTGGGTTTTCTTTAGTTCCTCGACAACTGACCCCGGCGCCTTGGCATATCTCGAAAACTCCATGGTAAACTCTGCCTTTCCCTGCGTCAGGGACCGAAGAACAGTGGCATATCCGAACATCTCCGCCAAAGGAATCTCAGCTTCTATGGTAGTAAAAGTTCCATCCTCAGTAGAGCTAAGGATCATTCCTCTCCTTTGATTTATTGAGCCCATAACATTGCCCTGGAACTCCGAGGGGCATTCTACAGTGACACGCATAATGGGTTCCAAAATCACAGGGTTGGCCTTCATATAGGCTTGCTTAAATGCCCCTGTGGCAGCCTGGCGAAACGCCAGCTCAGAGGAATCCACCGGATGATACTGGCCGTCATTGATTACCACCCTGAGACCAAGCACAGGATAACCCAACAAGGGGCCCTTTTCCAGACACGATTGGAATCCTTTATCAACTGCAGGAATAAACTCCGATGGTATTACGCCTCCCTTTATCAAATCTACAAACTCGTAGGCCTTGTCCTTTGAAGGCTCTATGTAGCCGGCGACTCGGCCATACTGGCCCGCTCCACCAGTTTGTTTTTTGTGGGTGTAGTTAAACTCGGCTCTCTGGGTAATGGCCTCACGATAGCTTACCTGTGGTATACCTGTCTCAACCTGGGCCTTATATTCCCTCCTCATTCTCTCCACGTAAACATCAAGGTGAAGCTCTCCCATCCCAGAGATTATCGTCTCTCCTGTCTCTGGATCAACGTAGGTCCGAAACGTTGGGTCTTCCCTTGAAAACCTTCCCAGTGCCTTAGCAAGGCTCTCTTGTGACTTGCTGTCCTTTGCCTTTACAGTAAGAGAGATCACCGGTTCGGGCACATGCATTGAAGACATACTATAATTCAATCGTCCGTCGGTAAACGTATCCCCTGTATTACACTCAACACCAAACAGCGCAACTATATCTCCAGCATATCCTCTGGATATATCTTCCATTTCGTCCGCATGCATCCTCACGATTCTGCCGACCCTAATTCTCTTTCTATTCCTTGTTATGATCAGCTCATCTCCCTTGGCTATAGAGCCCTGGTAAATTCGAAGGTAGGTGAGTTGCCCGTAAGGGGTGACTTCCAGTTTAAAGGCAAGGGCCACAACGGGAAGCTCTGGATCCGCCTTCAAGGGCACTTCTTGCTCATTTTTGTCTAGGTCGAGAGCTGTGTTTTTCACCTCCGTGGGTGAAGGAAGATACCTGTTGACCGCATCCAGCACAGGTTGGATCCCAACATTTTTATAAGCCGACCCTATGAGAACAGGGGTCAAAGATCGGGCCAGAGTCCCTTTCCTCAATGCAGCGTGGATCATGCCTTCGGTTTCCTCTTCCTCAAGCACTGCTTCTGCCAGTTCATCTGAATACATGGTGGCTGCATCAAGTAGTTGCTCCCGATAGCTCATGGCCTCTTCCAGCATGTTATCAGGGACAGGCGCTTCCCTGACTATCTCACCGTGCTGGCCATCAAAATATAGCACCTTCATCTTGATCAGATCTATGATTCCTAGAAAATCACCTTCCAGGCCTATGGGAAGTTGAAGCAATACAGGATCCATCCCCAACTTCTCTCTAAGTTGATTGAGCACCTTGTAAGGATTCGCGCCGAATCGATCACATTTGTTGATGAATGCAATCCTTGGAACTCCGTACCTTCTCATCTGCCGATCCACAGTGATGGACTGGGACTGAACCCCGCCCACAGCACACAGAATCAGAATAGCCCCATCGAGCACCCTCAAGGCCCGTTCCACTTCGATGGTGAAATCTACGTGCCCTGGGGTATCAATGATGTTTATCCGATGCCCTTTCCATAGGCAATGGGTGGCAGCCGACGAAATGGTAATCCCCCTTTCCTTTTCCAATTCCATGGAATCCATCTTGGCGCCCACCCCGTCTTTGCCCTTTACCTCATGAATGACCCCAATCCTTTTCGTGTAATAAAGGATTCTTTCGGTCAGCGTCGTCTTACCTGAATCAATGTGGGCGCTGATCCCTATATTCCGTAGTTTTTGAATATCTTCCTTCACTGAAACTCTCCTAAATATTCCATATTAGGCCTAAGGCATAAGGCGTTAGGCGTAAGGCATAAAGGAACACAAAGGGAGATGTTTTTGGCCTTGCGCCTTGTACCTTGAGCCCTTAGCCCATTTCATAATACCGACCCCAGATTGTCTAACAGGCATGGATCTCACCCGCCTGTAATGAGTTTAGTCAAAATAAAAGAGGGCCTGCAATATGCAAACCCTCTCTTAGTATAAGGTATTTTCCTGTCAATTAGAAGGGGTAAGACTCCAATTCAATTATCCTGTCAGCAATGGCCCTGCGTCGAGACACCGTGTCGATGGGCTGATAACGTGCAAGCTTCTTGACGCCAGCAAGCTGGGTTCTCAAGGTATCTCCTTGCTCTACATAAGCAAGGCCCTGTTTTGCCCACATCTCAATAGTTGGGATCTTTTCATCCACATAGGTCTCAACAGCCGCAATCTGATATTTGGCCTTTTCTTCCCCCTGAGAGGCAATGATCTTTTTGGTTCGGAGCAGGCCACTTTCCATGGCAAAGATCTCGATTATTATATCGGCGATCTTCGCAAGGACTTCTTGTTCTTTCGCCAAATCCGCTCCAAACTTCTGTGCTGCCACACCAGCCACCATCAAGGCAATCTTCTTGCTCATCTTAACCATATGCTCCTGAAGGGCAAGCGGTTCATCGGGCAGTTGAACTGCCAGAGGTGAATAACTCATCAACTCCTGCGGGATAGCCTGAGCTGCCTGCAAGAGATTGAGTCTTCCCTGAAGGGCCCTGCGCATAAGTGTGCCAGGGATCAGCATACGATTAATCTCATTGGTTCCTTCCCAAATTCGGTTGATCCTTGAATCTCTGTAATACCTCTCGGCAGGATACTCTGAACAATAGCCATATCCGCCCAAGATTTGCACATACTCGTCAACGCAGTAGTCCAGACATTCAGAGCCATATACCTTTGTAATTGAGCATTCAGGTGCGTATTCCTCGATTGCCCTTGCGTTCTCAGCCCCGCTTTTCTTGGCCTCTTCATCCAAGGTCCCCAGCTTGTCGTCAAACATTCCGGCCAGTCTGTACATCATGCTTTCGCTCATATAAGTGCGGATGGCCATGTCTGCCAGCTTGGTCTTGATCATGCCAAATGAACTGATGGGCACCTTGAACTGAATCCTTCCCTTTGCATATTTCACAGATTCAGTCACGCATCCCTTGCATCCCCCTGTGGTCATGGCCCCCAGCTTCCATCTTCCTATGTTAAGAATATTGAATGCTATCTTGTGTCCCTTGC
>CAZDVV010000014.1:0-6953 GCA_964508875.1 uncultured Desulfobacteraceae bacterium
TGGGGCTAGTTTGACATGAGGCCATGAATTATGTAAACTTAGCGCCATGTTTTGCTTTTCTTTCACATACAGGGTAAAGACCAAGTTCAAATACCACCTTGCGAGAACAAGATCGCTTGAGCCACCATAGCTATACCCTCCGTTCCATCCACTACTAAATCCATTCCCCACAAGATCAGCTAATTTCTTTTTTTCCGGATATTCAGTGTATGGGGGATATTTCGCGCTTGGAGGTGTATTATGAATATGCCAAAATATATTAGTAATATCGATAAGTTAACCTGCATCACAGAGGAAGAAAAAAATTCTCTTAAGAAGGTAACAAGACAGTACATCTTCAGATCCAATGCTTACTATCTGAACCTAATCAATTGGTCGGATCCCTCTGACCCTATCCGTAGACTTATATTTCCCGATTTGGAAGAACTTGAGCCCTGGGGATACCTTGATCCATCAAAGGAGCAGGACTATACCATAATGCCCGGACTCCAGCACAAGTATCGGTCTACAGCCCTTTTGCTGGTCAGTAAGGTGTGTGGCGGCATTTGTAGGTACTGTTTCAGAAAGCGACTTTTTTTGGGCAGGCAATCCGATATCCTGAGGAATTTTCCTGCTGCCCTTGATTATATTAGAGCCCATCAAGAGATAACAAATGTCCTACTAACAGGTGGCGATCCTCTAATGCTATCCACCAGAAAACTTGAACAATACATAGAGGGATTGTTCACGGTTCCTCACGTCCGTGTTGTGAGAATTGGCACAAAGCTGCTTTCTTTCAATCCCTTCCGGGTCTTAGACGATAGCTCTTTGCTCAAAATGATAGAGCGCTACACACGCAGGGACAAAAAGATCTATTTCGTTGCCCATTTTACACACCAAAGGGAGTTTACCCCTCAAGCGGCAAAGGCGGTTCAGTTATTGCAGTCGGCTGGAGCGGTGTTGATAAACCAATGCCCCCTGATTCGGGGGGTTAATGACAATCCCAAGGATCTAGCTGAATTGTTCCAGACCATGGCTTTTGCCGGAGTTCCGCCTTACTATGTTTTCCAGTGCAGACCCGCTGTGGGAAACAAGCCTTACGCCATCCCCATTGAAGAGGGCTATGAGATCTTTGAGGCAGCAAAGGCAAAGGTTTCTGGGCTGGCAAAGAGGGCCCGCTATGTAATGTCTCACCACAGCGGAAAGCTGGAGATCGTGGGAAAGACACAGGAATTTATGTTTTTTAAATACCATAGGGCGGCCAGAGAAGAGGATAGCGGCCGATTTCTGATCATGAAACGTAACCCGTTGGCGTATTGGTTCGATGACTACAAGAATGTCATTGACGATTATGTAGTGGAGCTCATTTTGGGGCAATCCACCGCTCTGGGCAAGGCCACTATGTACACTGTGAATTAGATCATTTACCTTGTCTTTCTCTTTTATCGTAAAGTTCTTTGACAAAGGGCCCGAATCCTATAACAGGTGCTTTAAAATTCCATTGGGGAAGGACAAGGCGACATGTACAATGTGGCCATAGAAGAGACATACCAAGACGGCCAGATCATATTCAAGGAAGGGAGTTCTGGAGACTGGGTCTATATTATTTTGTCCGGGTCAGTGGAGATCTCCAAGAATGTGGGTGGCGAGAAGTATATTATAGAGATCTTGAAGCCAGGTGATGTTTTTGGAGAACTCGGGTTTATTGGCGGTATACGCCGCACTGCCACTGCCCGGGCCATAGGAGAGACAACCCTTGGCATAATCGATCGAGAATTCCTGGACGAGGAATTTAACAAGCTATCGAGCCAGTTTAGGTCTATCCTTGTGGCGATCACGCACAGATTCAAAAAGATGTTGGATAGGGCCTGTGATTACACCATGAGGTCAGAGGCCAGAATTCCCAAGGCCCTGAGCCTTGTCTTCAAGGACAGGGACACATTTGTGCGGGCATATACGGGAAACATAAGTGCCGGTGGCCTTTTCATTAAGACTGAGAACCCCCTTCGCCCGGGTACTCAGTTCTTGCTAAAGCTTCAACTTCCCGGAATTGCCAATCCCCTGCAGATAAAATGCGAGGTCGTATGGGCCCGGAAGCGTGAAGGTGAGTTCTCTGACAAACCACCTGGTATGGGTGTAAAATTTTGCGAGATCGCCGAAAAGGACTATCAGCTCATTAAGAGGTATATTGCAGGCATGGAATCTAGCTGATCCCAGTATTTTCCCTTTTCTGAGAAGCGCTGTTGTCTTGCCTTATAGATTCATAGAGGAAATCCAATGCCTCTTGGACTCCAACGGTGGGAACAATACTGCATCCCCGGGCTGGTCTTATGCGCCAGCGGGTGCCATCTCTAATGATCTCGATCCAGAAATTCTGCACAAAGCTCCCTTCTGCCACCATGGCCCTGACCATTGCCTTTTGCCTAAGGGGATCGTAAAGGGACTCCTTGAACTCTACTACCGCAAGATTTTTCCTACCCTTTGGCTGGAAATGTTCGGGAGAGAAGTCTTCTAGGATATGAGTCTTCAACGCTATATCCTCCTCTACAGGTATTTTTAGATGCACGATTTTTTTCATCTTGATCCGAAAGAACTCCATCTGTCCTTGCTCTAGCCACTTTTTTTCATATTTTGTGCTGTACCCAGGAGGGCAAGTCTCTGTGGTTATTTCAAAGCCAGAGCTTTGGGTTTGCTCAAGAATCCATTCATAATAAGGCCTGTGGTCAGTAACAATGACTGCGATGCCACTGTCTTTCAGGCGGCTGTTCATCAGTTTTAGAAAGGATGCATCGAAAAGGCGGTGTTTGATATGCCTCTTTTTCGGCCATGGGCATGGAAAAAGGCAATACACCTTATCCAGAGATTGTTGGTGGAAAAGCCTTTTGAACAATACCCTTGCATCACCTTGAATCACGCGAACATTGTTGGCTTGGCAAAGGGCGATCTTTCTCAGTGCATTCCTGATGGAAAGCCAGGCTACCTCGATGCCAATAAAGTTCTTGTGAGGCTGCTCCATAGCCTGTTTCACCAAATAATCCCCGGAGCCAAACCCAATCTCCACTTCTACGGGGGCCTCCCGCCCAAATAGCGACCTGAGGTCAAGAGGTCTTGGGCCGATCCTCCACTGAATCAACGGTTCAAGCGAAATGTATCGTGGCTTCACGAGTTGTTCACCCTCATACTAACCCTTCCCTGCATGCGGCAGGCAGCCTCGAGGGAAAGGAAATAAATGGATTCACACTTTCCAGACAGTATATCATTTGTGAAAAAGATGAAAACCCCAATGAAGTTGTAATGAATTGATATTTTGTGGTATTGAAACGAGGGACATTCATATTCAGAAAGGAGCACGTAAGATGTCTTCCAAGAGTAAAGCAGCAAGATTGAGTCAAATGAGTTATTGGGAAGGAAAGCTGGAAGAGAGGCTGAAGGCATTAAGTGAGTCGGTAACCGATCCCCAAAGGCTGGCAGCAGATCCAGTGGTGAAAAAGATAAGGGCCAAAATAAGGGAAACCCAAGCTAGGTTAAGGGCCATTGAGGAAAAGGAAAAAAAGAATGAAGAGATGGCCCGGAAAAAGGCGCAGAAGAGCTCTGCCCCAAAGAAGGAGAAGGCCAAGAAAAAGAAGGCAGGGGGCGAGACGCAGGAGCTAAGCAAGAGGCAGCAAAAGAAACTGAAGAAAAAGCAACAAAAGAGGAGCTCATAGCCCATGAAAAAAGATGACCTGATAAGTATCATCAAACGACGCTTGGGCCTGAGTGATGAAGAGTTCCGGTCAATTGTGCAGAATCCCAAGTACCAAAGACTCTTTGAAAATGCCCTGAAGGCTAGCCGGTATAAACTGATTGCTAAGGTGGTGGAATCTCGTGGATGTCACTCTGGACACAGGGTTGGGCAAGAACTGGTATTTGATTCTACCGGAAATCTTCTCACGAGGGAGTCTCCCGAGAGGATATGCGCATTTCTCATGCCCAATCTTACAGTCCTCATTAATGCCTTCTTCGAGAATCTGATGAACGGGCGGAATCCTAATGAGGTAATGTTTAACAGAACCGGTTGTTT
The DNA here is from genome assembly GCA_964508875.1 of uncultured Desulfobacteraceae bacterium. GTDB lineage: Bacteria > Desulfobacterota > DSM-4660 > Desulfatiglandales > Desulfatiglandaceae > B111-G9. The sequence continues at coordinate 4,040 of CAZDVV010000014.1, forward strand.
TGACGTTGGAGCCCGGTGCGGCGGGTGGGGACATGTGGTAGTGGAGATGAATGCGGTTATGATACCTAAAGATTGACTACTGGTCGGAAGGACCTATATTTGTATTGCTCCATTAAGAAGGTTCGAGGTGAAGAAGGCTTATGGATTGCGCTGTAGAAAGTGAAGGTATGCACTATGAGGGCACGTGCATAAGGCCCCCTAGTGAGGCCTACAGCATCCTTTTGCAGGTTACCTTGGGATGCTCACACAACAAGTGTACCTTTTGCGGGACTTACAAAGATAAGCGATTTACCATCAAACCTGATGAAATAATTCTCAGTGATATTTTATTCGCCTCGAAATACATGAGGAACCAAGATAGGGTCTTCCTCATGGATGGGGACGCACTAATAATTCCGCAAAAGAGACTCCTATGGATCTTGGACAAGATCAATGAGCATCTGCCTTGGGTAAAGCGCGTGGGAGCATATGCAAATGCAAAAAGTATCAGGATGAAAGGCCTAGAAGATCTCATCCAACTTAGAGAGAAAAAACTGGGCATCCTGTATCTGGGAGTCGAGACAGGTGACGATGAGACCTTAAAGAAGATCAATAAGGGCACTAGTGCCAAGAATCTCATTGAAATGGGAAGAAAGGTAAAACAGGCGGGTATCAAACTTTCTGTTACTGTGCTATTGGGCATAGCAGGGACAGAAAGATCGCTCATACATGCCAAGGCAACAGGTGAGTTGCTGAGCCAGATGGACCCTGATTACGTGGGAGCCCTCACCTTGATGCTGATTCCCGGAACTCCTCTGTATGAGGATTATGTGAACGGACGGTTCGAGATGCCTGATCAGAGGGGACTGTTGAGGGAGCTACGAGAGATGCTTTACCATACCAATCTCAGCCGTGGCCTTTTCTTTTCAAATCATGCCTCCAATTATTTGCCAATAAAGGCAAGGTTACCCAAAGGTAAACAAAAGGCCCTTGATCTCATTGACAGGGCCTTGAGCGGAGAGGTGGACCTGAGGCCTGAGTGGATGAGAGCCCTTTGATCCCTTTGGCACTATTACTTCTTCGCTCGCTCAAGCACGGTGTATATATCATCAGGAATGGCGACCGCCCTAAAATGGTCTGGATTTGAGACGTCCAAACAGATTCTTTTTTCAAATCCTTCCACAAGCAAGGTGTCATCGCTGGAGCGAACAATATTGTGCCTCAGCTCCAAAGTCTTTTTTTTAAGTGACTGTAGCTCTGTTATTATCTTTATTTTATCATAGTATCTCCCCGGGGCGCGGTACCGGCATCCTGTCTCAATCAAGCCAAACTGAATGGCCCTTTCTTTCATTAGCTTCCCAAGATTGAGGTTTATGGCATCGAAGTAGAGGTGTCCCGAGGCATCTATCCACTCATAATATCTTGGATAAAAAACGATCCCTAAGGAGTCCAGATCACCCCACATGATTCTTCTTTCTACAATATTTTTCATAGGCTCCACACTCTAAAATATTTCAGAATAAGTCCCAGTAATAGACAGCGGCCACAGAGTCCTAGTCGAATATAGCTCGAACAAATTCCTCGGGCTCAAACGGACGGAGATCTTCGATCTTTTCTCCGATTCCAATATATCGAACCGGAAGCCCTAGCTGGTGGGAAATGCCCACCACAATGCCCCCCTTTGCTGTGCCGTCCAGTTTGGTAAGTACTATGTCTGTAATCCCCAGCGCGTCATTGAACATCTGGGCCTGGGAAATGGCATTTTGGCCTGTGGTGGCATCAAGTACCAGCCAGGTCTCATGGGGAGAGCCGGGTAGCTTCTTAGCTGCCACGCGGTGTACCTTTTCCAGTTCATCCATGAGGTTTTTCTTGGTATGCAGCCTACCGGCTGTGTCAATTAGGACCACATCAATATTGCGAGACAAAGCCGCATCGAGGCCATCGAATACAACCGCCGAGGGATCGGCGCCGGGCTTTTGTTTCACGAATTCTGCGCCCACACGCTGGGCCCATATCTCCAATTGCTCAATGGCGGCTGCACGGAAGGTGTCGGCAGCCACAAGCATTACCTTCTTGCCCTCTTCCTTGAAAAGGGCTGCTGCCTTTCCAATGGTGGTGGTTTTGCCAACTCCATTTACCCCTACCACCATGATGACTAGGGGCTCTCCTGGCTTGGGTGCCCTGCGCTCGGCAGGTGGGACGCTCAGGAATTCCAAGATTTGCTCCTTAAGGGTGGCTTTCAGTTTTTCGGGGTCTTTTAAGGCCTTTCGAGCCACCTTGTCTTCCAAAATATCAATCAGGGCCTGGGTAGTTTCTACTCCCAGGTCAGAAGTAAATAAGATCTCTTCGAGTTCATCGAGCAGTTCTCCTGTAATTTCTTTCTTGCCCAAGACCAACCTGTCAAGTCTTCCTGCGATACTATTTCGTGTCTTGGAGAGTCTCTGTTTGAGACGTTTGAGAAAGCCCTTTTCTCTCTTTGTGGAGTCCTCAGAAGAGGGTTTTGAATTCATGTTTTTCGAACCAAAGAACTTCATAAGTTGCTTGTGTTCCTCCTTCACTACTGTATTGCTTTGATCGAGGCGTGGGGGAAGTGTATTGGCCTCAGAAAGGATTTCACCTAACAGGCGGAAGGGGCCTCCTGCTGGGTCTCTGTCTTAACGCGTTCAATATCAACCGAGACTATCTTTGAGATCCCTGCCTCCTCCATGGTGACTCCGTAAAGTCGATCCGCAATTTCCATGGTCTTACGATTGTGGGTAACAAGGATGATCTGTGATGACTTCTTGATTTCTTTCAGCAGCTCATTGAACCTGTCAATGTTGGCCTCATCAAGGGGTGCATCAACTTCATCCAAAAGGCAAAATGGACTTGGTTTTATTAAATAGATGGAAAATAGGAGCGCCATAGCAACAAGGGCCTTTTCACCACCAGAGAG
>CAZDVV010000014.1:7053-28690 GCA_964508875.1 uncultured Desulfobacteraceae bacterium
AATAGATGGAAAATAGGAGCGCCATAGCAACAAGGGCCTTTTCACCACCAGAGAGGAGTCCCATGTGGCTGAGCTTTTTCCCTGGAGGCTGTACCTCCACCAGAACCCCGCTCTCTAAGGGCCGAGACTCGTCCGTGAGCTTTAGACCCGCCGTTCCTCCATTGAAAAGTATGGGAAATACCGTCTTTAGCTTTTCGTCTACTTGCCTGAATGTTTCTTGGAATTTCTCTAGAGATGTCTTATTGATCTTTCTAATAGCCTTTCTAAGGGATTCAATGGAGGTGATGAGGTCCTCCCGTTGTGTCTTGATAAACTCGTGACGCTCTTTAAGCGCCTCGTGCTCCTTGATAGCGGCAAGATTTACCTCTCCCAGCTTTTGCTTTAGCTGTTTCTTTTGTTCTATTTCTTGGCGCAACTCAGCTTCTGAGAATTGTTCCATGAGCAGGCCTTGGTATAAGCCAGGTAGGTCAACGCCATATTTTTCCCTCGCCATGTCTGCCAGACTATTCATTCTTATCTGGATCTCTGAGCCCTCCATTTTGGCCCTACTTATTGTTTCCTTGAGGTCGCTTAGCTCCTTTCTGGCTTGATCCAGCTTGTTCTCCAGTTCTTTTACAGAGGTCTGTAATTCCTGCCGGTCCCTTTCTGCTGACTGAACCCTGGCAGCAGCCATTTCAACGTCTTCGCGAAGATCTTCAATCAATAAGGCCACATGTTTCTTTTCCTCTTCGTAAGAAAATTGTTTCTCCCTCGCCTCTTGAATCTCTCCATCAATCTTTTCCAGCCGCTCCGTCGCCTCGGCCAAATAGGCCCTTAGTCTTTGAAGCTGGTTTTGCAGGCCTTTTTGCTCTTCCTCCACTATACGGTAATCAGCCTTGGTGGCAGAAAGTTCTTCCTTGCTTTTTTCAAGTTCCTTCTCGCATTCGCTGAGCTGCTGCTGTTTTTCTTCAAAGTAGGCCTTCTTGGCGGCCCGAAGGTCCTTCGAACGGCGCAACTGTTCAGCAATTTCTTGCAATTTTATTCTGTGCCTGGAACCCTCCCTTTCCTTCCTTTCCATCTCTTTTTTGATCTGAGAGCTGAGTTTTTCCATGCGATCTAATTCTTGACCGAGACGGAAAAGGACGCTATCAATCTGATTGATGCGTTCCTGACACTCCCAGCGGTCCTCCACCCTAGCTTCAACAGAGACTTTTCCCCTCTTTAACCTGTCATTCAAGGCACTCAGATTTGTCCTTAGCGCGTCAGTTTCTCGCTGCTTTATTTCCACTGTCCTTTCCAGCTCAGCAATTTCCCTTTTCCTTGAAAGAAGCCCTTTTGAGGTCTTCAATAGCTTGCCGCCGCTAATAATGCCCCTTTCATCCACAACATCACCTTCCAAAGTAACGATGCATTGATTCCTGCCATTGCTTCTCCACGCTTGAATGGCAGTGTCGAGATCCTCCACTACGACTGTGTCACCAAGAAGGGCATTGATGATGGGGCGAAAGCTATCATCAGTATTGACGAGTTCCCGAAGAGCAGGGAAGCCATTGTGTTTAGAAGGGCCCGAGCCGTTTCCATTGAGCTCTCTTAAAGGTACAAAACTGCTTCTTCCCCTGGCCCTGGATTTTAGGTACTGAACTGCCTCTTTCCCATCTTCGTGTGATTCAACAATAATATATTGCAGCTTGTCAGAAAGTACGGCCTCTACAGCCTGTTCGTATCTGGGTTCCACCTCGATCACATCGGCCACAAGACCCAGGATATGTCCTTTTTGGCGAGGCCCCAGGTCTTTTGCCTTCATTATGGTTCTGACTCCCACCTGGTAGCCTTCAAAATTTTCAGCGAGAGTCTTTAAGGAGCTAAGCCGGGAACGGGCTGCATTGAGTTCCGCCTCAATAGCTTTTAATTGCTGTTCGATAGATTCTGCTTCTTCCTCCCACCTCTTGTTATTGGCAGTTTCCTGTTCAATGGCCTCTTGGATTTGTGCAAGTCTTTGGGCTTCTGCTTCACGCAACTGCATCTTTCGTTCCGATGCCTTTGCTATCTCTTCCTTTCTATTAATTATCTCTTGAAGTTCTTTTTCTAGACGCATGCGAGTCTCAGAGATCTGACTAAGGAGTTTCTCAAGATATCCTGATTCATGCTCCAGCCCTGATTCCTTTTCTCTGTTGGCAGTAAGGGATTCTCGGATGTCCTCATAATCCTGTCTTACCTTCTGAAGCACCTGTTGCTTTGATGCCACCAGTTGCTCTTGTACTGAAATGTTAGCCCGAAGGCTGTCTAGTCGCTTGGCAATGCTATTAATGGCAGCCCTTATCTCCTCTTCTTCTTGCTGAAGCTTTACGGTGCGATCCTGGTAAGCCTTTTTCTCTTCCCTTAGTCTACCCTCTATTTGTTGTTGGAGGTTTTGTTCGTGATCGAGTGAATCCAAAAGGACCTCTTTAGCTTGCAATTTTTCTTTTGTCTCTAGATAGGCCTTTCTAAGGTCTGCCAGTTTCTTGTCCATTTCTTCCAGTTCAATGCCAAATCTCTGTATCTCATTTTGCAACCGGGCAACAATTGCGGATTGGGCTGCCTCATTTTGAATCAGTTCCCGTAGGGTTTCATATTTTACTTTTGATTGACCCTTTAGTTCGTGAAATAGATTGGAAAATAACCGAAGCTCCAGATCCTTGATCTGTTCACATACGGCGTTATATTTCTTGGCCTTTGAGGCCTGCCTTTTTAGGGAGCGCATCTGGCGCTCAACCTCACCCAAAATGTCTTCCACACGCTGTAGGTTTGCCTCGGTAAGGCTAATCCTTTTTTGGGATTCTTCTACCTTTTTCCTGTACTTGGTGATCCCAGCGGCCTCCTCAAGCATTTGCCTAGTTTCTTCGGGCCGTTGATCCACTATGGCCCCTATCATTCCCTGACCAATGAGGGAATAGGCCCTGTTACCCAAACCCGTGTCCATGAAAAGCTCTAGAATATCCTTGAGGCGGCAAGGTATATTATTGATGAGGTATTCACTTTCTCCTGAGCGGTATAGGCGCCGGGTGATGGCTATCTCGGGCTGTTGCAAAATACCGGGAGGCATTTTGGTGCCCGGATTATCCAAGACAATGGTGACCTCGGCCATGCCCAGAGGCTTGTGATCTCCAGCACCACTAAAGATTACGTCCTCCATGCTGCGGCCGCGAAGCTTCTTTGGGCTTTGCTCGCCCATGCACCAGCGAATGGCATCGACTATATTGCTTTTGCCGCAGCCATTGGGGCCTACGATGGCGGAAATCCCCTCTGGGAAAGAGATTTGGGCCCTATCCATGAAGGACTTGAAGCCAAGGATTGAGAGCCTCTTAAGTTTCATTTATAGTAATTCTCTCCCGGCCCTATTTGTTAGTTTCCGCTTACAGCTTAGAGATTCCCTGCCCGCTGAAATCTATCCAGGGCACAGGGGTTCGGGATAATGTAAGAAAATCAATAATTATCATGCGCTATCGGGCGCCCAAGTTCAAAGAATATAGTAGATATGGTCATAAAAAAATAACTTTCCTCACAATGGGCCATTTCTCGGAAAAGGATTAGTAGCACAAATAGGTGGAAATGTAAAGAAATAATACCATATACTGTGTATAAAAGACCTGCCATCAACAATATATTGTAGCTAAGCAAGTTTGGGGATAAAATAAGTTGACATTATTTGAATCAATTTATTATCAATTAATTAAAATATGTATACTAAATTTTGACAATATGCACCTGCGGGGTGCCCTGGCAATGGATATTGTTAAGGACTTTTCATGAAAGAACCAATTAGAAATAGCAGGAGAAAACCTATGAAGGTCTTTGGTGGGCACACTTGCCTGCGCAAGGACAAAGGGTTCGGTGCTAATGTAGTGATGGCAATAGTGATGAGCGTTCTGCTGGCATTTCTTGCCTCGCCTTCCGCGGCAGAAGAAGAAAGGACCTACACCATTGAGCTTCAAAAAACCGCTGGTATCGCCCAGCAAATCCACAGGGTAGGTGATAAGAAGGTCTTGGCTGAGCCACATAAGGTAAGGGAAGGGGAGCATATTTGGCAAATCTTGAGGGAGAAAGGGCTTCTAGGTAAAGGCAACTTGTCCATTTTACTATCCACTTTGAAGGAATTGAATAGCTCTCTGAGCAACTTGGACCTGATTCATCCAGGCGAAGAGATACTGATTCCCCTTAAGATTGTGCCAATAAAAGGATCAATCACCTCTGAGCCCAAACCGGCTCAAGTAAAGGCTACGGTGGTGGAACTGAAAGGGATGAAACTGGAAAACTACACAGTACAGCCTGGGGACAGTATTATAAAGGTGGTAATGGCCAAATACAAAATACCACCTGCTAGGTTATATACTGAGTACCTTCAGCTGGTTCGGAAGCTAAATCCTAATATAAAGGATTTCAATAGGATTTATCCTGGGCAGAAAATACGGCTCCCAATATATTCTCCCCAGGTGGTGAGAAAGGCCATAAAAAAACAGCCACCTAAACGGATGGCCATGTTAAGAAAAGGCAATGAAGCCCCCAGTGCCCACCTAAAAGACCTCAAATCTCTAATCTTGTCCATCGGGGAAGAGTGGAAGGACACGGGTGAGCACTTTATACCCCTGCGCTCTGGGGGCCAGATTGACTTGAAGGCCTCGTCTTTTCCCCTCATCACATTCCTGTCAGGCCAGCGCGTCGTGCTGGATGCCTACAATAAACTTCCTGAAAAGGTTTCCAGGCTCATTGAACAGACCTGGCCCAACTATAATGTCGTCCACCTGCACAAAGACGATAGTTTGCGCAAAATACTAGGTGAGATATTCCAATTGGCAGGGTATCCACGGATTCTGGGGCAGGGAGAAGCGCTGGACGTGGGCGGCCCCATTCCGGTGTCTGTTTCAGGGAGTTGGATACTTGTGAGATCAGAGAAGCCTTTGAAAAATGGCTTTAGGATCGTGGTTGTTGTCCTGCGTTCGAACAATGGTGCTGAGCAGATCGCTGATCCATTGAAAAATTTCTTGGAGAATATTGGGGTTAAGGTGGTGATTTACCCACCTGAGCTGAACACTCAGGGAGTTGCGCCCCCGGAGGTCAATGAAATCTTACCAGGTAATGATACCAGGGAATTGGTCAAAACAGTTTTTAGGCTAACCCGGCACAGGTATAGAGAAAATGTTGAGATACCCGTAATGGGCAATGAAAAGAGCGATTTTAATCTGGTAATAAAAGCCGACCTATTCCTGAAAGTAAAAGGCCATGACGGGATCATTGATCTCAGCGGCTTTGAGAATGATATCCTGTCCTTCCTACGTGAGCACGAATTTGAGGTGCTGCAGTTGGCAGGCAGAAATGACCCAGAAGAGCTTATTGCTGACACACTCGCATTTTTGGGGGTTCCATTTGATCGGGGGCTACACAGCCTGACAGCCGGTACCGGAGAAAGCCCGCTCCAGGTACAAATCAAGCTTCAGGGAGTAGTGTTTGCAGATGCAGAAAGAAATGCCATTTTTGCCACACCCATCTCACTACCTACATCCCTCAAACAGTTTCTTGCCCAAAAAGGCTTCCGTATTATGCCATTGTCAAAATGGTAACTAGTTTCCTGTGATTTTGGGACCCAAGACCCTTAGCAAAGGATCTCTGGCCTACAAGAAGGCCAAGGATTTAACAGTGCGAGTTTTGAGTGAGGCGATGGTTTGAGCCATGGCTATGTGAAAAGGGTTTCGTAAAGGTCTTGGATTGAGGCTACTTCCAGTATCCTTAGCCCGGACGGTACGCGTAGGTCACCAGTGCTATTACTTGATACTATGCACCGGGTGAATCCAAGCCTTGCAGCTTCTTTGAGCCTTAATGAAGGTTGATTTACCCCTCGAACCTCTCCGGCTAGCCCCACCTCACCAAAGATGGCAGTTTTCATGTCAACGGGCTGATCAAGGAAGCTGGAAAGCATGGCAGCCACCACTCCTAGGTCTGAAGCAGGCTCTTCTAACCTTAGGCCACCGGTGACATTAACAAAGATGTCCTGGTCACCTAGCTCCAGTCCAAGTCTTTTGCCTAGGATGGCCACGAGTAATGAGATACGGTTAGGGTCAACCCCAATACAGGTACGCCTCGGAACCCCAAACGGAGTTGCCCCCACAAGTGCCTGAACCTCCAGTAGCAAGGGGCGCGTTCCTTCAAGACAAGGTATTACGACGGATCCTGAAGCACCCTCTGGCCTCTGCTCTAAGAATATATGGGACGGGTTCCCAACCTCCTTCAACCCGGTATCTCTCATCTCAAAGACACCTATCTCATTGGTGGAGCCGTAGCGGTTTTTTACTGAGCGAAGCACCCTGTAGACATGATTAGACTCTCCTTCAAAATAGAGCACCGTATCCACAAGGTGCTCCAGGACCTTTGGCCCTGCAATCGCCCCCTCTTTTGTTACATGGCCGATAAGGAATACGGGCGTATTGGTGGTCTTGCCATAGGACATGAGTTTGGCCGCCACTTCTCTGACCTGCCCCACGGTCCCCGGGGCAGATGGTAGTGCCTCGGTGTACATGGTCTGGATGGAGTCAATGGCTAGGACAGCAGGGCCGAGCTCCTGCGCCTTTTTCAGGCAGTCCTCTATGCTGGTAACTGTAAGCACGTATAATGAGGGTGCTGAAATGCCGAGACGGGAGGCTCGCATCTTTATTTGCGCCATGGACTCTTCGCCTGTAACGTAAAGGGCCTTGAACCCCGATTGGGCTAAGCGGTCCAGGATCTGAAGCACCAGAGTGGATTTGCCGATTCCTGGCTCTCCTCCTATCAATATGAGAGAACCTGAGACAATTCCACCGCCCAGGATCCTGTCAAATTCCCCTATGGTCGTAGTGATTCGTATCTCACGATCTATGTAAATCTGATCTATTGCCTGGGGTTCGGGGCAGGGTGTATTCCTTTTGCCTGCACTTCTTTTCTCTACGCTAGTTTCCGTAAGGCTGTCCCATTGGCCACAATCGGGGCAGCGACCCATCCACTTAGGCGTTTGATAACCGCAATTCTGACATATGAAAATCGTATGGGGCTTCTTTGTCATTGTCCCTAGACTAGCACCTGAAAAGATGTATCTGGTTGTAACAATGACATCTCTTGGTGTCAATTTAGTTTCTAAATGGGTCGTCTCTGGCGAAGGTATTCTAGCATAACCTATGCCCTAGTCCTCATTTGCCTTTAGCCTTCGACCTTGAACCTTGTGCCTTAAGCCTTACGCCGTTTCACAGATATGTATGGATATTTCTGATTCTTGTGGCCATGTCGGTCAGGCGCTGGAAGAGAAGCTTTAGAAATGAGTCCATATCTGGCTTTTCCTGATCGCTGATGTCGATAGTGGCCCCTGCCAGCCTGAGATCCAGTTTCACCCCGTTAATCTCGATGGGTTTGGAATGAAACAACCTTATGACCCTTCTCATGGCAAGTTTGGCATCTTCAAGGGGAGTCATGGGGAGGAGGGCCACAATCTTATTTTTCCCCACCTGTCCCACGATATCCGTTTCCCTGAACGTGTGGGACAGCATATTAAGCACCGTGTCAAGTATGACTTGCCGGGTTATTGTGCCTGGTGGGACTTGGACCCTGGGCTTTGCCTTAACAACAGTGAAAGCAGCAGCAGAAAACGGAATATTGTATCTTGTGACGCGAGCGATTTCTTTTTCGAGGAACACCAATAGGTTCTGCTCATCAAGGATTCCAGCAGGCAGACCATTGTTAGCACGCTCTGTCTCTCGCCTTTTCCATTCCCTGAGAATTTCCCGGTGGATTTGGGCGAAATCATTTTCGTCAATTTCCTCAGCCTCCACCTTGGCCCTCACAACCTTGAGAATATCTGCCAGCTCCTCGTCTTGGCCTACACTTTGCTCAAGTGTCTCAAGAACGGACAGTTCTTCACGAGTTGTGGGCTCGGATGGGCCTGACTGGCGCTCCAGCCACTCGAGCCTGAGCTTGTCGAGCATCTCGTCCACTCTTTGGTTGATTCTCTGCTCCAGGCGGACAAGTATGTCTTGTTTAAATTCTTTGGCCTTTAATCTTTCTAGTATCTTTGATTGTACCTCACTCATCACAGAGCGGACGTGCTGTTCTCCCTGCTCTGAGTGTTCAGCATCCACCTCCTCACTGAGCCTCGTGCCCAAACGCTCTATGTACTCAACGAGAATGTCAGAAAGGAGTTTTTCATCTCCCGAGCCTTTTCGGATTTCTGCTGCAAGATAAATAAGTTCTGCTGCACGTGCCGGGTTATTCCTGACCTCCTCAAGCAGTTGTTCAGGATCGATACCTATCTCTTCAGAACTCTCCTCAAGTACTTTGGCCAGCTCCTCGCCTCTCAGTTCCTTGCCCAGTTCCCGGATAAGTTGCAAATAGTCCTCTAAGGTCATACCCTCGGCTAGTAGAGCGGTCTTTATTTTTGGAAGCAGCCGTTTTAGTTCTTGTGGGTCAGGAACCAGTCTGCGGATGACCTGTGCCAGCCGAGGAACCGAGGTTTTTCCTTTTGCATACTCCTCTTTTACTAGCCTAATCAGAACCCTGTCTGTTATTTGATTGGCCTTTTCCACTATCTTTTCTTCATTGGAAAATGCCATGCCAACTGCCTTCTGGGCCTCAATAGCCTCCATGAGCTCCTTTTTCATTTCGAAAAGGGCGTTGGCAAGCTCTGGCAGCTCAATATCCCCACCTTGGGAAAGGTTTTTTTCTATCTCCTCCTCGATCAATTCCAACTGCCGTATCAAGACTGGTCCTGCTCCAGAGCCCCCGCCTCCCCCTATGGCAGTTCCCCCCACGCCTTCTTCACGTGCCTTGTTGGCGCTTTCAATGCCGGCCTCTACCATCTGGTGGGAAAAGCCCTTGGGGTCCTTTACCAATTGATTTATATCCAAGGTTTTTAAGAATTCTTCTGTGAGAATACTTTCAAGGAGGGCGTCTATGAACATCTTCTTGGACTTAGCCTGTTCCTGCTCCATCATCTCGGGAGTTATCTTTCTCAGGGCCTGTTTGGAAATGATCTCATCGTCGGCCGTGACCTTTTTGTAGAACACGTGATTGATTTTCAGATGGCGGACACGCCTTGCAGCTAGCGCCCTTTTAATGGCCTCTGAGTCGGGATACTTGTCGGGTGTAGAATATATCTCAACAAAAGACCTGAGCTCCCTTTTTTCCAGACCTTTTTCAAAGGAAACGGATTGAATACCCTTTTTCTTGAAATGGCTTACAATTCGGCTGGTATTCACTCGGGGATCCAGGGGCTCTTCATCGATAAAGAACTTTTCCTGGGTCATTATAAAGACAAGAGGGGAGATGCTTTCAAGCACGGAAGTTGTTGCATCATATGTTGCGTCAATGGCCTGTTTGACATAGGGATGGTTTACGGTATACATGCTTGCCCGATTGAGCATAAGGGTGAGATTTCTGCCAAACAGATCAAGCTTGTGTTTTTCAATTTTTGTTTCGGCCATGTCTAATCCTGGTGATAGCGTTTAAGATAGTTTTTAAGCTCAGACTGAAACTCCCTGCAACTGGCAAATCGTCTATCAGGATCATAGGCAACAGCCCTCAAGATTATTTCATCCATTTTCTTATGGAGTCTGGGGTTTAATTCTGATGGCCTTTTTGTGAATAAGCGATCTCCCATATTGACCTTCAATTTCAATAATTCCATGGAAGACTTGACATTGGGAAAAATTGATTTGGGCGATAACATCTCAAATAGCATGGTCCCAGCCGCGTAAATATCTGCCCTGCCGTCTATGTTCTCCGCCTTGATCTGCTCCGGGGCCATGTAGCCGGGAGTTCCCAGGATAAGGGAAGAAGTGGCGTCGGGGCCTCTGGCAATCTTTGCAACACCAAAGTCCATAAGGATAGGCCTTTGGGTATGCTTTTCCATGAGTATATTTGCAGGTTTCACATCCCTATGAATGATCTCCTGTTGATGGGCATATTCCAAGGCATCGAGCACGTCGATGAGTATTTTCAAAGATGCCTTGACAGGCAGGGCCCTGCGTGACGGAATAGGATTTTTTTTCGCTCTTTTGATGTAATATTCAAGTGAACGGCCGTTGACCAATTGCATGGTGAAAAAGAGAAATTCTCCTGTATCTCCCACCTCGTATACAGGAATGATGTTGGGATGGGAAAGAATTGCAGCAGCCTCCGCTTCTTGGCGGAAAAATTCGGCATTGGTGGGAGTGAGAAGGGCCTTTGGTAATATCTTAACAGCAATCTGCCTCTTGAGGGTCTTCTGATAGGCGACAAATATGGCCCCCATTCCGCCGCGGGCGAGTTCCTTGAGGATGACAGAGGTTCCCACCTGCTGACCGATGAGGTGATCGAATTTCATTGAAGCGATAGAGGTCATTTCATTCCTTATGCAAGCCTATGTTTTCTTGATACTATACATAAATTCTATCGGCAAGTGGGGGTGGGAGAAATAATAAATTTTCCATGACGTTAAGCCAACTTGCTAGGCCACTTCTTTCTCCTCTTCATCAAAGACTCTCCAGACTCGAATTACGCCATCTCCCACGATATCACCCTTATATTTCCCCTTTTTGGCGAAGGTCCTGAGCATGGCCACATTGTCTTCAAACAGGTACCCAGCAACACCCTTGAAGCCCATTTTCTTTGCATACGCTTCCAGCTTTTCCTGCAGGATCGAACCCGGACCCAGTCCCTGATAGTCTTCGCGGATGGTATAGGCTACCCCCCATTCAAGGTAAAGTTAAAGGGTAAGTGACTTTTAGGCCAGAGGCGAAGGTTCGCACCTCCAACCTGGTTCTTTTGACAGTAGTTGCTTGCACCATTCCGTCTCTATCAGTTCTCAGGACCCTACAGCCAAGGCGCTGCAGGCGGTCTATGGTTTCTTTGCCAGGAAATCTGAACCTTGAGCTTCCTCTGCAAGAGATGACGCAGAGCTTAGGCCTAACAGCTTCAAGAAATGGCATCGAGCTGGAGGTGTTGCTTCCATGGTGCGGGCAAAGCAACACCTCACTGCGGAGCTGCTGCCCATGCCTGCCCACCAAGAGTGTTTCTGCTTCTTGCTCAATGTCTCCAGGGAATAAGGCAGCAAACGGGCCACAATCAATCTTCAAAACAAGGGAGCAGTTGTTGAGGGTGGCTTTGCGTTTGTTGGGGAACTCCCCTGGCCTTAGTCTAAAGAATGTAACAAAGGCGTTTCGTATTTCGAGTGTCTCTGCCGGATACTTCGGGATCAGTACCTTGACCCTTTCCTTTTGCAGGATTTCCATGAGTTGGAGAAAACTATCTTCTTGTATCTTCTGGCCATTATAAAAAAAGATTTGAGGTTTAAAGGCTTGGGCTATGAATCTCAAACCGTTCATGTGATCGGATTGAGGATGTGTCAATACAAGATAGTCTATCTTTGAGATCTTCTGACTCCACAGGAAAGGTGCGACTACCATTTTGCCCACATCAAAGGTTCCTCCACTGAACCCGCCACCATCAATGAGCATCTTCTTACCTCTCGGGAACTCCACCAGTGCGCAGTTGCCCTGGCCTACATCAAGGAACGAAATTTTCAAATTCCTATTGAAGTTATTCCTTACAATCCAATAGCTGGCATCTGCCATGGCAAGAAGGCAAACGCAGACCAAGGCAATCCTGGCCCATTTCCCTTTGCGGCGTAGGAAAGTGAAGACGAGAGCTGCGTAAAAAAGACCTATTTCAAGCCAGTTTGGCGTAATGAACCAGATACTTGAAAATGGAATCTTCTCGAGAAGACTCACCGTCCCTAAGATTACATGCAAACCAACAAGCCCAACTGAGAGTACCATTTTTGCAAAGAAAGGCAGAATGGGGGATAGGAGGGCACTTATCAAGCCAGATGGAATTACTAATAGACCCAGAATGGGGACCACAGCGAAATTTGAAAGAAAGGCCACCAAGGATATCCGGTGGAAATAATAGAGTGTTACTGGCATAAGAAAGAAGATGGCCGTGAACGTGATGACCCCGAGAGATGCCATGTATTGGCAAGATCTCTTGACAAAACCTGGAGCGGTCTCGAGGCCTTTATCAAGGATTGGATTGATGATTCTAAACAGCGAAGGACAAATCCAGATGAGCCCGATGACGGCCAGATAGGATAAGTGAAAGGAAATGTGATAAAGTGCTTGGGGCTCTATGGAAAGGATAATCAGGGCAGATAAGCAAAGCGTAGACCATATCTCCTTTTCCTTGCCCAGTATTACTGACCACAAATAGGCCAGTACCATAACCATGGCGCGCATTGCTGAGACCTGATAACCTGATAGGCTCACGTATACAAAGACGGGCACGCAAGCAAGCAATGCTGTTAGCTTCCTGATATTCGTATTGAGCATCAACCGATAGGATAAAGTCAGAACTTTCTTGATGCCAAAGAAGGCCAACCATGCCACAAGCCCAATGTGGAGGCCAGATACCGCCAATATATGGCTTAGCCCAGTTCTGGAAAATTTTTCCCTTAGCTCGGGGGTGATAAGATTCCTCTCGCCCAGTACTATTGCTGAGTAGATGGCAAGGTCGTCTCCTTCAAGCACCTTACTAAAGAAATCCCGCACAGGCCTTCGTAGGAGTTCAACCATACCATGAGGCCAGGGCATATCCCCTTTTCCAAGAGAGACTATCCTTCTCCCATCGGAGATGGGGGCAGAAAAGACAAAGCCCTTATGCCTCATGTATCTTTCATAGTCAAAACAGCCAGGGTTACGAAAGTTGCGGAAGGCCCTGGGTATGCATGAAAACAGAATCCTTTGTCCCGGGATGAGTTGTGGGACGTTGCTATAGATCGTTAACCTAACCTTCCAGTTCACAGGCCTTGACTCAGAAGGTAGGTATACCCTTTGTACCATCACATTGAATCTGCCTCTTCCTTCTATGTACCTTGCAACCTGCAGAACAGTTGCCTCAAATTTAAGCCTCTTTTCATTTTTCAGGATGGTTTGTACAGTTGCATCTGGCCTGTTGGGCGTGGATATCAGAATACCGACTGCCACAAAGCTTACTATGAGGCCCAATATTTCAAGGTATGTGTGAGATCTAAAAAGAAACGACACTCCCAGGATGGATAGTCCCGCAAGGAGAATGGCAAAACCCAGATGATTGGTGATCTGAAAAGAGGCAATGAGGATTCCTACGATGAGGCCCAGAAGGATAGGGACCAAAGGGCGCTGGAGCATTCTATGCCCTTTCCCTCCATATCTTTGCGCCTAATTTCTGAAACTTTTTCTCAAAGCCTTCATATCCACGGTCAAGATGATAGATTCGATGGACTTCGGTGTGTCCGCCTCTAGCCACGAGTCCTGCTAGTATAAGACACGCGCTGGCCCTAAGGTCTGTGGCCATCACGGGTGCTGCCAAGAGCTGCTTTTGACCCCTTACCAGTGCCTGAGCCCCGTTTATTTCTATTTCCGCACCAAGCCTCCTGAGTTCACTGACATGTATGAATCGGTTTTCGAAGATGGTCTCTCGTATCATGCTCCAACCATCTGCTATGCACATGAAGGCCATGAACTGAGCCTGAAGATCTGTCGGGAAGCCGGGATAGGGCAAAGTCTTGATATCTACACTGTGTATTTTGTCTGGGCCCTGCACGGAAATGCGGTCCTTATCAACGGCTATGGTAGCTCCGGCTGTCTCGACCTTTTCGATGACCGCAGTCATATGTTCAGGTCTGCAATTTGTAATGGATACGTCTCCAGCACACATGGCCGCAGCAATAAGAAAGGTCCCAGCCTCTATCCTGTCAGGAATCACCGAGTGCTCGGTAACACGAAGCTCCTTCACGCCTTCTATGGTAATGGTATCAGTACCATCGCCCTCTATGGATGCCCCCATGGAGCGAAGAAATTCGGCCAAGTCTTGCACTTCTGGTTCTTTAGCTGCATTCCTAATAATGGTGGTCCCCTGGGCAAGCACAGCGGCCATCATTATGTTTTCGGTGCCGGTGACCGTGGGGATATCCAGAAATATCTCGGTGCCCTTAAGTTTTCGAACTCGAGCATTAATATAGCCACGGTCGAGATACATATCTGCCCCCATTGAAGCTAGGGCCTTAAGATGAAGATTAATGGGCCTTGCTCCTATGGCGCATCCACCCGGCAGTGAGATCTTTGCCCTTCCCAGTCTCGCAAGCAGGGGCCCGAGCAAAAGGATGGATGCCCTCATGGTTTTGACAAGTTCATAGGGGGCAACGTGATGCCTGACGTTTTCAGTGTCCACCACTAGCCCCTTGGCATCTTGGTGAAACTCTACTCCCAAAAGTCCCATGATTCGTTTGATTGTATCGATATCCCTCAAGGCCGGGACGTTGCGGATTAGGCTCTTTCCCTTACTGAGAAGGGATGCTGCCAAGATGGGCAGAGCAGCATTCTTCGCCCCGCTCACAGCAACCTCTCCTGAAAGAGGGTAACCTCCCTCTATGACTATCTTGTCCATATGCTTAAGGCCTCAATGATTGTCTGATTCGCTTTGGTATACCTCTACCCTAAGCATGAAACGTCGTCAATGCGTTTTTGCATTGAGCCATTATGCGAGCGCCTTCTTCCACCTGTATCATATCAATCAAGACAGATGCATTGACCAGATAGAGGTGATTGTGCCCGAACGACGAAGAGGAGTAATTCTTGAAATGGATTGGCGGAACAAGTTACTATAGCTGAGGCAATACAGGGCCAGGAAAAGCAACAGAGGGACAAAGGTGGATGAGAAACGGTTCATTGCCGACTCTATGGTCGGGAGATTGGCGAAGTGGCTCAGGACAATGGGATATGATACCCACTATCAGCCACGCTATTCGCACACACAGATAGAAGACCTATTAGCTGAAGGTAGAGTCTTTCTTACCCGGAAAAGACAGTGGGTCCGTTCTTTTCCCTCTGCCATATTTCTCGAATCAGACCATGTGGGGGAACAGATCAGGGAATTGAAAAGACGTGGCTTATTAGCCTCTGGGCCTTTACCATTTACCCGCTGCATTAGGTGCAATTCTTTGCTTATTGAGGCAGATCCCCAGCTGGTATCACAACATGTTCCTGATTATGTCCTGTATAAAAGCGGCTATACGATTAAGCAGTGCCCTTCGTGTAAGCGTTATTACTGGCCCGGCACCCACAGGGATAGAATGGAAAGACAACTCCGCTTATGGGGGGTGTCACAAGAAAGGTGACATCCCCCATCGGATCAACGGAGACAGGTTGCCAAAGGGGACCGATTATTTTTTCCTGGCCGCCCTCTTGGCAGGGGCCTTCTTGGCGGGTTTTTTGGCCTTTGCTTTCTTGGCCTTGGCCGCCTTTTCAGCCGCTTTTGCTTTCTTTAGTTGAGCTTCTAATTTTTTGATTTTGCTTGTGGTTGCTTTGAGGTCTTTGTTAAGCCTAGTTAACGTTTTCTTGGCAAGCTGCAACCTGTACTGAATTTGTTTAGCTGTAGCCATACGCACTCCTTTAGTTTAAGGTTAATCATATTGCCCTTCGCGGGTTATAATAAGTAATGAATGCGTGAGAGTCAAGGAAATATGTGCGATTAATTGTAGATTAGTGGATGGATCTATAGTGAGGTGATAGCTAGGTGGTTTCATTTTAAACATCGTATTATTCTTGCTTTGGCTTTTGTTTCTGTTCAATAACCTGAAAGGAAAAAGATAAAATATTTTTGCTTTCCCTCACCTATATCTTTGCTCTCAAGTACTTCTTGACTTTATTGGAGGGGAAAATATAATCCTAAAGGACAAGCGAGTCTGAACCACTTTTACCCAGCCATTAACATGGAACATGAGTGAGGACTTGCAATTTTTCAGTTAACTGATATAGGTCAAGTCAAGGGGTGTAGGGGTTCGGGTTCCTGCCACGTGTTCTTGCCTGTGAGATGGAAGAAAGGCTTCCCGTGGACAATAGGATTACTCAAGCAGACAATTGCTTCAATGAGGCAGATGCATTATGCGCCTGGGTAACAGGCGTCAGTTGAGTATGAGGGAAGGGGGTGAGAGAAACAAGGTCTACAGAAAGCCTGGTAGTTATGGAAACCTTTTAAACTAAACTTGAATTTACAAAGGAGGGTGTTCCATGGGAAGCATATACAAAATCATTGAGTTGGTGGGAACAAGTGACAAATCGTGGGAAGATGCTGCCAAGACCGCTATTGAAACAGCATCTGAAAGCCTTAAGGATCTCAGAATTGCGGAAATCACAAGGCTCGATATGACCATCGATGACGGAAAGGTGACATCATATAGGGCCCGGGTCAATGTATCCTTTAAATATTTGAAAGAGTAACCATAAGGTATTTTTTTCTAGGTCTGTTCTTCACTTGGAAAAGAGGCTGTGATGGAGGTGTTTTTATTCCACACAGCCTCAGACTAAAGAGGAACTACGATGAATGACATAAAGGGTAGGCTCACGGTTCTGGACCAGATTACCTCCAAGGATAAGGTCAGGAGGCGCATAATTGATGCCGCTAGCACTCTGTACGCCAAGAAGGGCTTCAGGGCCACTGCCATTGAAGAGATAGCCGAGGCAGCAGGCGTTGCCCTGCCGGTGGCATATCAGTATGTAAAAAACAAGTCTGAGATAATGAGAATGATCATGGAAGATGTTCTTAGTATCTTCCAGGACAGCCTATTGCCGCAGATAAAGGGGATAGAAGATCCCGAGGAGAAGTTGGCAATAGCATTGATTTTGTACTTTCGTGTGGTTGACCAGCAGAGGGAAAAGGCCCTCCTAATATACCAGAAATCCAGTTCGCTTGATAGGCCATCAAAGGCCAGAATAATGCAATTGGAAGTTGATGTAAGCAAGATCTTCGGTGACATAATTAAGGAAGGAATAGAACTAGGCGTGTTTCGGGAAGTAGATGTGGACCTAATGGCCTACAACATCATAATAATGGCCCACATGTGGGTTCTAAAGAGGTGGCACTTCAAGACAAGGTTATCGCTTGATCAATATATAGATTTGCAATTGGCCACTATTATGCGGGCCTTGCGAAAATAGGATTATATCAATCGTGTTTCTGGAAGAAGGCCAAGTGCCTATTTGTTTGAAGGCCAGGTAGTGTGTAACGTAATAGTTGACGCAAGATCAAACCTTCGCTACTTGCTTTTTCCATCAGGGTGGCGTGCAGTCGAGCCTTTTTCTCACCTAAAAAGATCACGAGAAATCCCTCCCGCCTCAACAGGTGAGAGCACAACGCAACTAGCGCAAGGGGAGACATGACAGCCCTTGCTGTGATGACCTCGTAAGCGCCACGGTTATCCTTCTCATGCTCCTCTAGTCTTTGCCTGGAAACCTGAAAGCCGGTCAAACCGAGCACTCTTCTAAGATGTTTGAGGAAATTGGCCCGCTTCCTGTTGGGCTCTAGAAGCTGGGTTTCAACTTCGGGATGATAGATCTTGATAGGGATTGCTGGGAATCCTGCCCCTGAACCTACATCCAGAACACGGGCCCGCTCAGGTAGCTTGGCGGCACAGATAAGTGAGTCTAGCAACAGGTGCCTAGTTATCTGGTGGGCACTACGCAATCCTGTGAGGTTAAAAGTTTTATTCCACTGGGTCAGCTCCCGCAGGAATAGATCAATGAGGTGGCACTGATTGGCATTCAGCCTTACGGAGTATTGTGCAAGAAACGATTCATAGGTTTTTACAATGTGAGGAAGGTCTGTCAAACCACCACCGTTTTGGTTATTATGTCCACAACCTCTTGGGGTTTGTCCACAACTTGAAAAATATTCAGATCGGGTTCAGAGATTGTTCCTTTTTTGAGAAGGGTTTTATTCAGCCATTTGAGCATTCCGCCCCAGAAACTGGAGTCAAAGAGAATTACGGGAAACGAGCGGATACGCTTTGTTTGAATTAAGGTTAGGGCCTCAAACAATTCGTCTAGGGTTCCGAACCCACCTGGCATGATCACGTAGGCCACCGCATACTTAACAAACATCACCTTTCTAATGAAGAAATACTTGAAGGCAAGCCTAACATTGGCGTATTGATTGGGTTGTTGTTCTTTGGGCAGTTCAATGTGCAAACCTACGGATTTCCCCCCTGCCTCTGCAGCACCTTTATTGGCGGCCTCCATGATTCCAGGCCCGCCCCCTGAGATGACATTGAATCCATTTTCAACCAGCATCCTCGCTATACATTCCGTTGTGCGATACAATTTGGTCCTGCGTCGTGTTCTAGCAGACCCAAAAATGGTAACGGCAGGGTACATCTCAGGCAGGACCTCAAAGCCTTCCACAAACTCTGCCAGTATGTGAAACACCCTCCACGTATCTTTCAAAGTGAGTTCATCAACTACATATTGTCTTTCTTTCATGGGCTCGGCACCTTTTTTGTCCCTACTGTAGGATGTGTTAGAGAATAAAATTTCGTTGATTTTTCATTAGTTATTGTTTAGCCTCTCATGGTGTGTAGGTGATCATAGGTAGAGCAGATTGCGGTGTCAAGCAATTGATGGATCCATTCAAATAATGTTTGGGGGGAGGGTAGTAAATGGAACGGATCGCAAGAGTCTCAGAGATCATTGCGGGATCTCCAATTAGCTTTGAGGAGGCTATCAAGGCAGGTTTCAGACGAGCTAATCGGACTTTGCGCAATATTACAGGGCTTAGGATCTTGGAGCAAAGGGTTTCTGTGGAGGACGGCGAGATAAAGGAATACAGGGTAAGAATGGAGGTTATATTTGTCCTTGAAAGGTAGAGGAGTCATATGATCATGGAATTAGTAGAATTTCTTCACAGGTGTATTATTCTTTAGTTAAGTAAGTCAAAATTCTTGATTTTAGTGGAGAAGGTGATGGATAACAAAGAAGAATACAAAGAAAGAGATCCATACCAGGATTTCCTCAGCGATATAAGCAGCCAATTTGAGAGAAAGAGCGAAGAAGATGCTTTTATTGAGAGCCTGGCAGTGGGCGGCAGGGAAGAGATTGCCGAGATAAAAGTAGGAGAAAGGGTCAAGCAGGTGCGAGAGCAAAAAGGGCTTAGCCTTGAAGATGTTTCCCAGCGTACAGATATTGATCCCTCCTATTTGAAACAAATCGAGGAGGGTGATGTTGCTCCGCCCCTGGGTGTCATAATCAAGCTTGCCAAGGCACTCGAGATGAAGATGGGGTATTTTATATCCGGCGAGGAAAACAGGCCCTATACAATCGTGAGGCAGAAGGATCGTAAATTGGTCTCCCGGTACGACGCCAAAAAGGGTAAGTATTATGGTTATGAATATGAATCCCTCGCTCCGCATAAGAAGGACAGACATATGGAACCCTTTCTTGTTACGTTGGTTCCCTCGGCTACAGAAGAAGAGAGGTCTGCTCACGATGGTCAGGAGTTTATTTATGTCTTGGAAGGGAAGATGGAAGTTAGGCTTCAAGATGAAATATATGTGTTAGAGCCGGGGGATGCCATTTACTACGATTCCACAGTGCCTCACCTTGTAAAGTGTCACGGTCCAGATACGACGCGAATACTTGCTGTGCTGTATACAGAGAGATAGATTACGGGTGATGGTTCATGATCGTATTTGACTTAGAATGTTCACAAGGACATCGGTTTGAGGGTTGGTTTGATAGCGGTGAGGCCTTTGAGGAGCAGTGTGGGGAAGGCCTTGTGAGCTGTCCGATGTGTGGAGACACAGATGTCAGGAGAATATTGTCCCCTGTTGCTGTAAAAAAGGGTGGACGCCAGGAAGATCAATCAGAGCGGCACTCCGATGGTATTGATTACAAGCGACTGGCCCAGGAAGTAGTGCGGTATGTGCAGGAGAATTTTGAGGATGTGGGCCCAAAGTTTGCCACCGAAGCCCTGAAGATGCACTATGGGGTCACTGAGCCAAGGAACATCCGAGGTTCTGCAACCGAGGAAGAGGAGAAGATCCTCAAAGAAGAAGGCATAGGATTTTTCAAGATCCCGCTTCCCAAGAAAAATGACAAAAAGGCCAATTGAGCCTCCTCGTGTAAGGAATGAGCGCGACCAAATTTTGGGTGTCTGTGGGCGTTTTCTTTTATTAATTCTCAGCCTTCATATTTTCACAAACTAACTGCGCGAACCTAGAGCAGGAAACCTCGTGGGCCCCTTGCATCAGCCTTGCCAAATCGTATGTAACCGTCTTGTTCTGAAAGGCCTTTGCAAGGCCAGTTTCAATGAGTTTGGCTGCCTCTTTCCACCCCATGTGCTCAAGCATCAAACATGCGCTGAGAATCAATGAAGAAGGATTGACCTTGTCCATGCCGGCATATTTTGGTGCTGTGCCGTGAGTCGCCTCAAACAATGCATATCCGTTTTCATAGCTTATATTGGCTCCTGGGGCCATCCCCACTCCTCCCACCTGGGCTGCCAAGGCATCAGAGATATAATCACCATTGAGATTCGTGGTGGCCACCACATCAAATTCCTCGGGTCTGGTAAGGGCCTGCTGAAAGAATATGTCAGCAATTGTATCTTTGAGCAAGATTTTTCCTTGAGGCCGGCTGCCTCTGCATTCCTCATAACTAACCGTCTGATGCGGATAGAGCTTTCTAGCAATCTCGTAGCCCCATTGGCGAAAGGCACCTTCAGTGAATTTTTGGATATTCCCTTTGTGGACTAAGGTGATACTTTTTCTGTCGTGTTGAAGCGCATAGTCAAGGGCAGCCTTTACAAGCCTCTGGCTTCGGTCCTTGCTTATGGGTTTGATCCCGATGCCTGAGTCTGAAGGAATGTTCCATCCATAGGTATCCCGCAAATATCGAATGAGGGCTTCGGCTTCGGTTGTGCCTGCCTTTAATTCCAATCCCGCATAAACATCTTCAGTGTTTTCCCGAAAAACCACCATGTCAACCTTGTGAGGATCTCTTACAGGGCTGGGCACCCCGGGGAAATGTCTAATGGGCCGGACGCAGGCATAAAGATCCAGTTCTTGCCGGAGAGTCACGTTAAGGCTTCGTATCCCTCCTCCCACCGGTGTGGTCAGAGGGCCTTTTATACCTACCCTATAGGTTCTCAACGCCTTGAGCGTTTCTGGTGGTAACCAGGTACCGGTCAGCTCATATGCCTTCTCACCGGCCAGGATTTCTTTCCAGATAATTCTACGTTTGCCCTTCCATAAGATCTCCACAGAATTGTCTACCACGAGCTTTGTTGCACGCCAGATGTCAGGGCCTATGCCATCCCCTTGTATAAAGGGAATAATGGGAAAATCAGGAACATCCAGTTGTCCGTCCTTGAATGAAATAATTTCTCCCTGAGACAAGTTATACCTCCTGTTGCGGTAATTTGTACCTCTGCCATGGACGGCAGATAAATGTTCGCAAAAGGGTATCACCCGAAGTTCAAAATTGGAAGAGCTAAAGCTCAAGGTCCTGTCTTCTGTACCTTAAAATGGGGCTATGGTTGGATTATGAACCACTATGCTTTTGGCTTATCAGCAAACAGCGCTGTATGAGAAAACAGTCTATGGCATTGGTGTCCAAGATAACTAGATTTTGTTATATGGAGCTTCAGTTTTGTCCAAAATCGGTTTCGACTTCGACGCAGGGGAACATCCCCTGCCTGACTGCATTCGGCAGGCAGGCGTTCCCCTGCTGATGGACAAAAACGGTTTTTGGACACGGATGAGTCTATGGGTTGATTCAGGAGGTTTTTTGGACTATAAGACCGGTGAAATCTTAGGTTGTCC
>CAZDVV010000015.1:0-27736 GCA_964508875.1 uncultured Desulfobacteraceae bacterium
CTGTCCAGAATATGGCTTTTAGATCAATCCTAACTCTTGTCAACATTAAAACATAAGAGCTTGCCAATCAAAATAGCCTAACAAACCTCCTAGCTCATGGCAATATCACGGGGAACCACAGGTTTTGATAAAAAGGCTCCTTCGAGTAGATTATATCTGCTCGAAGGAGCCCTGGGGGTTTATAATCTCCTTGAATGTGTTTGGCCTAAAAGCAGCAGTATAAACTGGAATCCAACCTAACCATAAAGGTATTTTGCGTATTCTGTTTTTTGCCCAAGGAGGGCATCTATTTGATCCTGGATCTCTGCGCGCTGTTTGCTTTCGGCCCACCTCTGCCAGTCTTCAAGGCTCTGCCATGTACTGATTACTAGGTATTCCTCTGGGTCGTCTATGTTTCTAAGGGTTTCACCCGAGATGTAACCTGGTTGAGCAGTTGCAAGGGATCTTAACCGGATGAGCAGGGGAAGCAATTGTCCTTCATTGTCCTTGGAAACTTTCCTCCTGATCATGATCTTGACTGCCATAGTATGCCCTCCTTTCTTTTGGACCAACCCGCTGTGGCACAAAGCCAATCCGCACCATAAACCCAAGGTCTCTGGAATCGGCAGTTCTCTAATCCGTTGTCAGAACAAAACAAAAACGCGGAATTAATCAAAATAACATGGACAACTGTGCACAATTTTTTTAAATTTTATCACATCTTGGATAGATGTAAATCTAAAAATAGTTGCAGGTTGCTCACCGTAGCCACAGGGGAAGGCTCCAAAGAGTTTGGGTTCTGCCAGGTTAGGACATAAACTGCCACGCCTTGCTCATTGTTTCTTCCACATGGTTGTGACGGAAAGGTAGCGGACAATAACGACGGAGTTAAAAAGGTGGTGAAAGACTTTGTAAAGATCATTACGATCGACAATGAGATAGAGGCCCTTCTTGTGGACTCCATCTTGAATGAAAGGGAGATCCCCCATGAAATGCGATCATACCATGACGCTGCATATGATGGGCTATTTCAAACGCAGAAAGGATGGGGACATGTGAGCGCACCTGATCGGTACGCCTCAGAAATAGAGGAAATAGTGTTTGATGTAAGGAGAAAGGCTTGGGAAGATAAAGACGTATAGAAAATTGCACACAACATTGTCATTAAATTAACGAAAGTGTGATTTACGCACTGGGTCTAAGGTAACCTTGATTGTCTGGCAGAGATGCTCGTGTAGGGCAGCTAATTTTCCGTTTTTTCCGTGTCAGAGGCGCATGGAGCAAAGAATAGGGATCTACTGTCCCAAAGGGCTTGATATGTGAGGCCTTTGAGCAGCCCATATTATCGGGCCAAATACCGGGACGAGACAGCTATGGCATTAAAATTGCAGAAGAATTACTATGTCGAATTGGGTAATGGCGTCATAAGTAAGGTGATTGGGCAACTTGGGACGGGGATGGATTCCTTGCCCAGATTTGATGTTTGAACAAATGGCAAAGTCTGTAAAGGAGATGGAGCGATGCAAGATCATGCCGGGCCTGGTAGGATGGTGGAGAGACGCTGTGAGCCTCGCAAGACCCCTGATGAGTACTATGCTGTCGAGTTTACAATCGAGGGACTGGAGCTTCCCTATCAGTTTCGGATATGGAATCTGGCCTCCAAGTCAATGTGTGTCATCATAAAAGAGGGTTCAGATATTCTTTCTAGGCTGAAGGTAGGCGATAAGCTGAACATGAAGTATTATTTGGGAGGCCCTGTGGCCGAAGCTGAGTACAGGCCTACGGCCATCAGGCACATTACCAAGAGTGAGGATGGGCGTTTTAAGGGCCACTACCTGGTCGGTCTAGAGATACTGGGAGGTGCGGGAGACATTGAAAACAGCATGCTGAAGAACTAAAAAGACCAGCCATCCTTACCTTACCACAAGGTATCGCCTTTTCCTCTATTTCACTGCGAAATTATTGGACACCGGGGCCGCTATTTTGCGAGGGAATTTCACATTGCCCATAGTATGCCCGTTTGCTATAAATCATTTGTCCAAGCGACGGCCCTGAACAAAATGTTTGTACCCGGGATGCAGATCGGTGAGCTGGTGGATAGAAAAAGAAAATGAATATTGTTTCAATTATTTCCAACCTTAGGATTCAGGATATCTTTGATATTTTTGTGATGACGATCCTGGTGTACCATTTGTACCTGTGGTTTTGGGGTACAAAGGCCTTCAAGGCCTTAGTGGGACTGGTGGCACTGGGCATGGTATTTACGGTGGCCAAGTCTTGGGGGCTTTTCTTAACCACGTGGGTGTTCCAGATATTGTGGCAGGTCCTGGTAATTCTTCTGATAATCCTTTTTCAGTCAGAGATTCGGCAGGTCCTTGAAAAGGTCAATCCCTTGAGGTTTTTTGGATTGAGATCGGGGGGCAACTCTGAGTCCTGGGTGGACGGCCTTTCAAATGGTGCATTTGCTCTGGCCAGCAAGAAGATTGGGGCCCTGATTGTACTTGAGCGACAGGATCTGGTCGATGAACTAGTTACAGGAGGCTTGGACCTTGAAGCAGTTCCTACTGGGGAGCTGCTGATGAGCATATTTCAAAAAGGGAGCCCTCTTCATGATGGGGCTGTAGTGGTGAAGGGAGGGAAGATCAAAAAGGTGGCATGTTATCTGCCCCTGAGCTCGAGAGAGGGATTGCCCGAGCAATGGGGAACCCGTCACAGGGCGGGCCTAGGCCTTAGCGAGCGGTGTGATGCATGGGTTGTTGTGGTCTCGGAAGAGAAGGGCTCTGTGTCACTTATGCATGGGGGACAAAACGCCCCAATTGCAGACCACGTCCAACTTGGACGTCTGCTGAGGCAGGCCACGGTCACATCAAAAGGAAGCGGACAGGGTATTGGAGAAAAGTTGGTTTCTGCTCTGCGGCAGCGTTTTCGTCTAAAATTGGCTGCCTTGGCCTTTGTGAGCATATTTTGGCTTTTGCTGGCAGGACAGCAGAACTTCGAGGTTTCCCTTAAGGTGCCTTTAGAGCTCAAAAATGTACCCACAGAGCTCAAATTGCTGGATCCGACCAATCCTGAACTTCAAATCACACTTAGGGGCCTGAGGAAGGATGCCAGCACCCTTAATCCTGGCAATGTGAGGGCGCAGCTCGATCTCACACTGGCAAAATGGGGTAGGAGGACTTTTAGGATTACCCGGGATCAGATCACACTTCCAACCGATAGAATTTCCATTGTTAAGATCAAGCCTTCGGTGTTAAAATTCAAATTCAAAGAACTGAGATCTAGTCCTGCAAAAGGCAAGACTGGTAGGTAGATGAACAAGACCTTCAGAAAAACTAATCACCTGGCAGTGGTGGGATTCTTGCTGCCTTTTGTGGCTGGAGCGGTAGTGGGGCTGCTCGTGGTGACGGTAAAAAAGGATTTCACCCGGTTTCAATTCTTGATCCCTTACCTAACCTTGGTACCCCTTCTACTTTGTGCTGGCATTGTTTGTTCTGTTCGTTCCATCCCCCTGATAGAGGAACTCAATGACAAAGATTATGCCTACTCTGGCCTGACACTAAATGTCCTTTTCTTGATAGTTTACGGCATTTCTCTTCTGTATTTCTTTGGAAGTAGCCTCTAATTTTTCTCCATCTTCTCACCTCTTTTTCCTTGACATATGTGTGCTTTTTTCCTAGAAGTGTCACGAAGTGCCTTAAAGTGGTTCAAAGTGGTAAAAAAGGGGCAGCTAGGTGTTCAGAGGGCGGTCAAAACACACGTTGGACGCAAAAGGTCGTCTTGCAATTCCCACCCGTTTCAGAGAGGTCTTGGAACGCAGAGGAGAAGATACGCTGGTGGTTACAAACCACGACAGTTGCCTTTGGGTATATGCCAAAAAGGACTGGCTGATCATTGAGGAGAAGGCCATTGAGCTGCCCGAGTTTGACCAGGATGTAAACACATACCTTCGTTATTTTATCTCAGGGGCAAAGGAGTGCCCGTTGAAGCAGAACAGGATCACCATCCCACCGGATCTGAGGGAAATCGCTGGGCTCGACAGGGAAGTGATGCTAGTGGGTCAGCTAAAAAGGTTTGAGATTTGGGATAGGGAGAAGTGGGAGGAGGCATTTCGTAAGGCCAAGGAACATTTCCCGAGAGCAAGCCAGTCACTCAGAGAGTTTGGCATATGAGGGGTTGAATATTGGGGCATTACCATCAACCCGTTCTGCTAGAGGAGGTTCTGGCCGCCCTGGCGATAAGACCACAGGGTATTTATGTGGATGGGACCCTCGGAACTGGCGGACATGCCTTGGCCATAGGTCAAAGGCTAGGGCAAAACGGGTTGTTGATTGGCTTGGATGTTGATCCAGAGGCTATTGAGATTGCCAAAGACCGACTGCAAGGGCTCCGTTGCCAGTGGAAGATCTTTAAAAGCAATTATGCTGAGGTAGCATCGCTTTTAGCTGATCTGGATATAATAGGCGTTGATGGTGTGTTGCTTGACCTTGGCATGTCGTCGCTCCAATTGGATTACTCTGGTAGAGGATTTAGCTTTTCCCGAGACGAGCCCCTTGACATGAGAATGGACCCTGAGGGGACGAATCCAGATGCCGCTGATTTGATCAACTCTCTCAGTGAAAGGGAACTGGAGAACCTGTTGAGGCGCTACGGTGAGGAGAGGCACGCAAAACGTATCGCAAAGGCAATCGTCAAGGCCAGGAGCGAGGCCCCCATCAAGACTTCCTCGCAGCTAGCAGCCCTGGTACGGGCGGTGTACCCTCCAGCACGGGGGCCTGTGGCCAGACATCCAGCAACACGCACATTCCAAGCTCTTAGAATTGCAGTAAATAGGGAGCTTGAAAATCTTGAGTCCTTTTTGAAGCAAGCCCCTGACGTGATCAGACAGGGGGGGAGGGTGGTTGTACTGACATATCACTCCCTTGAAGACCGTATTGTGAAGCAGACCATGGCTTTTTGGGAGAAGGGCTGCACATGCCCGCCGGATTTTCCCCATTGTGTATGCGGAAAAAAGGCCACCATGAGGCGAATTTTCAAGAAGGCCAAGCGGCCGAGCAAAGAGGAAGTGAGCAAGAATCCCAGGGCAAGAAGTGCTATTTTGAGGGCTGCTGAGAGGGTGTGATCATGACAGGTAGGGATAGAGTCAACCACATGGTAAGAGCGAGAAATGCGAGGACAGGCATTAGAATAGTAAATTCAAGGAGGAGGAAAAGGGCTCTTGGCCTGTCAGGTAAACAATTGTTTCTTGTGGTGTTGATGGTGATTTTTTTATTGGGGACAGGTATTGGTTTTGTTTGGTCTAACTTTGAGACAACTCAGATAGGGTATGACATCACCCAGTTGAAAAAAGAAGAATTGAGACTCAGAGATGTGAATAAGAAGCTGCACTTGGAACTTGCTTACTTGAAATCTCCTCAGAATCTCCATTCCCGGGCCGTAAACAAGCTTGGGCTTCGTCAGCCTCGGCCTGATCAAATCGTAGTGTTGCCATGAAGGTAAAGGAGAAGAAGTGGATAAGGTTCCGGATAATGTTGGTTGCCGGAGTTTTCCTATGTGGCTTTGGCGCAATAATTGCGCGGGCATACCAGTTTCAGGTCATAAAACGGGAAAAGCTTCGGGCGATGGCCCGCTCTGGATATACGGGCATCGTGAGTCTCCTGCCCGAAAGGGGAACCATTTATGATCGAGGCGGTCATGAATTGGCCGTTAGCACGGATGTTTCATCCGTCTACGCACATCCAAGACAAATAAAGAACCCCCGAAGAACATCTCAGGTTTTGGCAAGGGTGCTAAGGATCTCCAGATGGCACCTTAACAAGAAACTCAAATCAGATAAGGCCTTTGTATGGGTAAAAAGGAAGGTAGATCCTGCCAAGGCAGAGCAAATAAGGAAGCTCAAGTTGAGTGGCATAGGCATCACCAAAGAAAAGGGGCGTTATTACCCTGCTCGAGAATTGGCCGCACAGTTGCTGGGCTTTGTTGGAATAGATAACAATGGTCTAGAAGGTATTGAGGCAAGATATGATGAAATGCTCACCGGCCCGAACTACGAGCTGATCCAGATGCGTGATGCGCTGGGGAGACCCTTCTTCGTTAGAAGGACCTGCTCCAGAAGGAGAACCCTCCACAACCTGGTTCTAACAATTGACAAAGACATTCAATTTAGGGCCGAAAAGGCCCTTGAGGAGGCTGTACACAAGAGTCGCGCCAGAGGTGGCCAATGCGTTGTAATGGATCCTAGAACCGGAGAGATTCTCGCCATGGCAGTGGTCCCGCGGTTCAATCCCAACATCTTTTCAAGGTACCCACGTACGAGATGGAGAAATAGAACCGTGACCGATTGCTTTGAACCTGGTTCCACCATAAAGGCCTTCTTAGTAGCCGGGGCCCTTGAAGATGGGGTGCTCTATCCCAACAGCAGGCTTTATTGCGAAGAGGGGAAATACAAGGTGGCCGATCGTATCATCCATGATACCCACAAGTACGGAACCCTCACGGTAACCGATATCATCGCCTTTTCAAGCAACATAGGGGCCATCAAGATTGGCCAACAATTGGGATATGATCGCTTTTACCAATACCTGAAGAAATTCGGCTTTGGTGGCAAAACAGGTATAGATCTATTGGGGGAGCGCACTGGTTTCATAAGAGCTCCAGGTCAAACCAAACCCGTGGAACAGGCAAATGCCTTTTTTGGACAAGGGATAAGTGTCACAACACTGCAGTTGGCCACAGCTATGGCATGCATTGCCAATGGTGGGGTGTTAATGAGGCCATACGTGGTAAAAAAAATAACCGATTCTCATGGCCGGCCCGTGAATGTGACAAACCCCGAGATTGTTAGGAGGGTTGTTTCATCTACGACAGCGAGGAAAGTGACAGCGATCCTTGAGAAGGTTGTATGTGATAATGGCACCGGACCCCGAGCTGCCATTAGGGGTTACAGGGTTGCTGGCAAAACAGGGACAGCCCAGAAGGTAGATGAAAAAACAAGAAGATATTCCAAGACAAAATATGTGGCAATCTTTGTTGGCTTCGTTCCGGCAGAAAAGCCGCGGTTGGTTATTGCAACAGTAATAGATGAGCCAAAAGGGACTCCTTACGGAGGGGTTGTTGCTGCACCTGTTTTCAGTACAGTTGGGCTGTGGGCACTCAATCATTTCAATATCAATCCTTCAGTCGAGCTGGCTGGACCACACCAATTGCAAGAGTGGAGAAGGGAGGAAGAGTCCTGTGTAACCAGGATGAGTACACATTCGACTCTAAGCGCGGATTCCAGTATGCGTAATTGGCAAGGATGTCTTCCTGACTTCAGGGGAAAGAGCATAAGAGAAGTGCTTTGTGAGGCCAAGCGCCTGGGTTTGAGAGTAAGATTGGTAGGAACAGGCTTTGCGTACAGTCAAAGTCCCACCCCGGGAGTCTCACTCAAACAGGTGAAATATGTCAGGGTTACCTTCAGGCCGCCAAGGTCGTCTTGAGCATAATATGGAGTATAGCAAGTTCGTAGTCCTAGCCGATCTTGTGAGGGAACTTCCTGAGGCAGAATATACCGGGGAGATGGGAACCATTATAAGCGGAATATCATATGATTCTAGAAAAGTAAGGCCAGGGGATATATTTGTTGCCTTGAAGGGCTCTGCTCAAGATGGACATGACTATATCAGAGATGCGGTAGCCAGGGGTGCTGTCGCTGTGGTGGCTCAACGCGGCTCGGACAAACAAGTTTCCGTCCCTGTGGTTAGCGTTCCTGATCCCAGACGTGCCTTGGCACGGTTGGCTGCTGTCTACTACGACTGGCCGCAAAACAAGCTATCCCTAGTAGGTATAACAGGGACGAACGGCAAAACAACCACCACATATCTTGTGGAGTCCATCCTCAGACAGGCAGGGCTCAACCCTGCTGTAATAGGTACAGTCAATTATCGGTACATGAATATGACCTGCCCCGCTCCTGTGACAACTCCCGAGTCACTGGACCTCATGCGAGCATTTCGCAAGGTGGTGGACAGGGGGGCTAGCCATGCAATTGTAGAGGTGTCCTCCCATGCGTTGGCACAGGGTCGCGTTGCAGACTGTGACTTCAAGGTTGGGGTCTTCACGAACCTTTCCAGAGATCATCTGGACTATCATGGCTCCATGGAATCCTATTTTGAGGCCAAAAGCCTCCTTTTCACGAACTTGTCAAAAAATAAGGGAGGGAATCCATCTGCCGCTGTCATTAACGCAGACAGCCCTTATGGTACTAAGCTTGCTGAGCTTGTAAGTGTCCCTGTTACTTTCTACGGCCTAGAAAGCCCCTGCCAGGTTTCTGCTCGAAATGTGTCGGTTGAAAAAGGGGGTATGAAAGGAAGGCTTGTCACTCCCGCGGGAGAGATGGATTTCTTTTGCCCGCTTATTGGTAGATTTAACCTTTACAATGTATTGGCCGCTACAGCCACATCCCTTTGTCTGGGTGTCTCTTTGGCCTCCGTGGTTAAGGGCCTTTCGCATGTTGGACGTGTGCCGGGAAGAGTAGAGCCTGTTAACAATAACCTGGCAATTACCGTGGTAGTGGACTATGCCCACACCCCAGATGCTTTAGAGAAGGTCCTAAGGGATCTCAGGCCTTTGACTCGTGGCAGGGTTATTACTGTATTTGGTTGTGGGGGAGATAGAGATAAGGGAAAGCGCCCCGAAATGGGACAGATAGCTGTAAGCATGAGTGATTTCGTGGTGATTACCTCTGATAATCCCAGGACCGAAAACCCCCTCTCCATTATACAGGATATCATAGAAGGGGTAACCCAGGTTACGGGTGGAGCCCCCTACATAGTGGAACCGGACAGGGAAAAGGCGATCCAGATGGCCATAGACGAGGCAAGGGAAGGAGATTTGGTACTTATTGCGGGCAAAGGCCATGAGGATTACCAAATTATTGGAAGCGAAAAAAGGCACTTTGATGACCGAGAGGTGGCAGAAAGATTCCTCACAAGGAACGGATGAATGGGCGAAGGATACCTGAAGATACCGGCCCAGAAGGTGGCGAGTGTGCTCGGAGCGCACATTATCGCCGGACCAATGAATGTTATATTTGAGGGTATAAGCACTGATTCGCGAAACATTAAAGGAGGGGAGCTGTTTTGGGCCCTCAAGGGCGAGCGATTTGATGGCCACGATTTTGTTAAAAAGGCCGTGGATAGCGGGGCCCTAGGGGCAGTGGTTGGGAAGGATCAGGCAAAGCGCTTTGCCAGCCTAAAGGCCACAGTACTGTGCGTAGAGGATACCCTCCACGCCTTGGGTGATTTGGCCCACTGGTGGCGAATGAGGCACTCGGTACTTATGGGTGCTGTTACAGGCAGTGTAGGAAAGACAACAACCAAGGAAATGGCCGCCTGTATCCTTTCCCTGAGGCATGAAACACTAAAGACAGAAGGAAATTTCAACAATTTAATCGGGCTGCCTCTGACGCTCTTCCGCCTTGAAGAACGTCACGGCCGGGCCGTGGTGGAGCTGGGGATGAATCGGCCCGGGGAGATTGCTAGGCTGACACAGATTGCCAATCCTGACGCAGGGGTAATAACAGAAATTGGAAAGGCGCACCTGGAAGGCCTTGGCAGTCTCCTCGGGGTAGCCCGCGCAAAACTGGAGATGGCCCAGGAGATGAAACAAGAGGCATTGCTGGTCATAAATGGTGACAGTGCCATGCTGATGAACATGGCCCCAAGATATGGCAGAGATATGTTCACCTTTGGTATGGGGGAGCATAACCATATCAGGGCTGTGGATATCAGAAAAGACTGTTCTCATGGCATAGGCTTTACTATTGCGTATGGTAGGGAAAGGGCCGCCGTGAACTTGAAGGTGGCAGGGCGTCACAATATTATGAATGCATTGGCTGCTGCAGGACTGTGTATAGGGCTAAAAGAAGACCTTGGTGCGGTGGCTAAAGGATTGGAGCAATTTGATGGGCTCAAGGGCCGGTTTGAGCTGGTCTATCTGCCATCGGGCGTAACGCTTGTCGATGATACTTACAATGCCAATCCCGTTTCCCTTAAGGCAGCTTTAAAGGGGGTAGAGAATCTTGTGGCCAAGAAAGGTCAGTTGATTATTGGGCTAGGAGATATGCTTGAGTTGGGCGAGGAAGCTGAACAGGCCCATTTTGAGGCAGGGCAGTGGGTTGGCTCTATTGGTCCCAAGTTATTCGTTGCCATAGGCCAATATGCAGAACAGATGGCAGAGGGAGCCAGAAGAGGAGAGCTGTCGAGGCAGGCCATTATGAAGGTGCATAGCCCAGAAGAAATGGCTTTAGCCATTGAACACAGAATGCAGCCAGGAGACGTGATCCTTCTTAAGGCCTCGCGCAAGATTGAACTGGACAAGGTCCGCGAAATATTGGAGGGGAGGCGTGGGGTGTGAGGCACAGGGTCTAAGGTGTGAGAGGTGAATGATATAAGGTATAGGGCGAGTTTTGGGATTGGCAAAAGGTTAAGAATTCTGGTGGAGATAATATAGTGCTTTTCAAACTCATATATTCACTTCATACATATTTTTCAGCCCTGAATGTGTTTCGCTATATCACATTCAGGACTATTCTGGCCACCCTCACCTCTCTTCTTATTTGTTTCATATTTGGGGGATGGGTCATTTCAAAACTGAGGGAGCTCCAGGTCTCTCAATATATCAGAGAGGAAGGCCCACCTAACCATAAGTCAAAGGAGGGCACTCCAACCATGGGAGGGTGTCTTATACTGCCCGCTATCCTCGTGGCCGCTTTGCTTTGGGCAGATCCTTTCAATATTTACGTATGGCTTTTGGTCTTTGTTACAACAAGCTTTGGTGGAATAGGGTTCTGGGATGATTACCTAAAGATAAAGAGAAAGAGTAACAAGGGATTGAGCGGAAAGGTTAAGATTGCTCTGCAGGTGCTCTGTGCCCTGATCTTTGCTGTGGTTCTATACTATTACCCTGAATTCAGCCAGCGGCTGAATGTGCCCTTTTTCAAACAGTTTCATCCCAATTTAGGGCTGGGTTATGTAGTGGTGGCAGTCTTCATAGTGGTAGGTGCGTCCAACGCCGTAAACCTTACAGATGGGCTGGATGGTCTGGCCATAGGCCCACTTACCATAGCATTCGGATGCTACCTGGTCTTTGCCTATCTGGCAGGTCATGTGAAGATAGCCGGATACCTTCAGATTCCGTATGTGGCGGGCGCTGGAGAGACAGCTGTTATATGCGGCGCCATTATAGGGGCAGGCCTGGGATTTCTCTGGTTTAATTCCTACCCAGCAGAGGTATTCATGGGGGATGTGGGATCTCTCTCTCTGGGGGCAACGCTGGGCGCAATATCTGTTATCACAAAGCAAGAGATTATCCTTGCAATAGTGGGCGGCCTATTTGTATTCGAGGCGCTCTCAGTCATATTCCAAGTGGGGTATTTCAAGATAACCGGTGGTCAACGAATATTCAGGATGGCACCCATCCACCACCATTTTGAATTGAAAGGATGGGCTGAGCCTAAAATAATTGTTCGCTTTTGGATCATTGCCATAATCCTGGCCCTGGTGGCCATGAGCACATTAAAGCTGAGATGAAAGGCAACCCAAACATAAGAGGGTCAAAAGTGGTTGTAATGGGGCTTGGTGTTTCGGGCTATTGGGCGGCTAGGTGGCTCAGTTCAATGGGAGCCAATGTTACCGTGAGCGAGGCCAAAGACAGCCAGGCCCTGGATGCCAGTGCAGTGCGAGAGTTGCAGGAACTGGGGGTGAAGCTGGAAACGGGCGGCCACCGGACTGAGACGTTTCTTGATGCAGACCTGGTGGTGATAAGTCCGGGTGTGCCACAAGACACCGATGTTCTCATGAGAGCAAGACAGAAGGGGATACAAATAACGGGTGAATTGGAACTTGCTTCAAGGTTCATAGATGCTCCCATTGTGGCTGTTACTGGGACCAATGGCAAGAGCACGGTTACTAGCATGATAGGCCAGGTGCTTCACAAAGCAGGCACAAAGGTCTTTGTGGGAGGGAATATCGGAATGCCCCTGTCAGCATATCTGGTACAACAAGACCGGGCTGATGTCGTTGTGGCAGAGGTTAGTAGTTTCCAATTGGACACTATGGATACCTTCTGTCCTCATGCGGCGGTATTGCTGAATATCAAGAGGGATCACCTGGACCGGTACCGAGGCTTTGGTGACTATGTAGAGTCAAAACTTCGCATTTTTCAGAACCAGGACAAGGGTGATTATGCTGTGATCTGCGATGATGATCCCATTTTGTCCGCCCTTGATTTATCAAACAAAACCCAGGTGCTTCGCTATGGCATCAATAAGAAAAAGGACAGAGACGCCCACGTATCAGGGAATAGGGCTGTGTTTTACAATGGATGGCAGCATACAATTTCTCTCAAGGAATATAGGCTTGTGGGTATTCATAACTTGGAAAATTTTTTGGCCGTGGGGCTTGTGTGTGCATGCCTTGGGGTAAGTGCTGCGTGGCTTGAGGAAGCCATAGGTGAGTTCAGGGCGTTACCCCATAGGATGGAATATGTGGATAAGTTCAACGGAATCAGGTTCTATAATGATTCAAAGGCAACAAACATTGATGCCGCCATTCATGCAATAGAAAGTTTTGACTGCCCAATTATTCTTATTGCTGGTGGCCGGCACAAAGGGGCAGCTTATGGTCCCTTGGCAAAGGCTGTCAAGGGGCGGGTCAAGGCTGCGGTCTTAATTGGAGAAGCGGCAGAGCAAATGGAAAAGACACTGGGCAAAAAGATTCCGTGCTACCGGGCTGAGTCTATGGAGATGGCGGTAAGGACCGCCTATGAGAAGGCTATACCGGGAGACATAGTGCTCCTTTCTCCTGCATGCTCCAGCTTTGACATGTTTTCAAATTATGAGGAGAGGGGACAGAGCTTTAAGGAGGCGGTGAGGTTGGTCACTCATGGGCAAGGCTAAGGCAACCAGTATAAATAATTATGACTATCCTCTTCTTGTGGCAGTACTGCTATTGCTAGGGTTCAGCTTGCTCATGGTATACAGCGCAAGTTCGCATATTGCAGCCTATCGAATAGGTGACAGCAACTACTATCTAAAAAGACAGGCCACCTTCTGTCTTTTTGGACTGCTGGTGATGCTGTTGGCCAGATATGTGCCCGTAAGGATTTACGGCAAGCTTGCCTATCCCATTTTGTTGCTCAGCTTAGGTTTGCTTATGGCTGTGTTCATCCCCGGGCTAGGAAAAAAGGTGGGAGGGGCCTATCGCTGGCTCAAAGTGGGGCCGCTGACTA
The DNA here is from genome assembly GCA_964508875.1 of uncultured Desulfobacteraceae bacterium. Classification (GTDB taxonomy): domain Bacteria; phylum Desulfobacterota; class DSM-4660; order Desulfatiglandales; family Desulfatiglandaceae; genus B111-G9. The sequence continues at coordinate 13,246 of CAZDVV010000015.1, forward strand.
TTCAACCGGCAGAATTTGCCAAGTTTGCTCTTGCGGTCTACATGGCCTATTCAATGGCAAAAAAGGGTTCACAGATGGCCTCTTTCTGGAAGGGCATTTTCCCCCACCTGGTGGTGGCAGGAGTGGTGATGGGGCTTCTGGTAAGTCAACCAGATTTGGGCACTGCAGTGATTATTGGGGCATGGCTATTTATAATGCTATTTGTTGGCGGATGCAGGTTTCATTACCTCTTGTCTCTTGTTCTGTGCGCCATACCATTCGTATACCTGCTGGTCATTCATGTTGGCTACCGCCTCAAAAGGTGGTGGGCGTTCCTGAACCCGTGGAAGGATCCTACAGGAGTCGGTTTTCAGATAATACACTCTTTCTTTGCGTTCGGTTCTGGTGGGCTGCTGGGAGTAGGAATCGGGGCAAGCAAGCAAAAGCTTTTTTATCTTCCAGAGCCTCACACGGATTTTGTTTTTTCAATAGTTGGCGAAGAGCTGGGATTCCTCGGCGTATGTGGTGTGGTGGCCGTATTTTGTTTCATCATAGTAAGGGGGGTACAGATTTCCCTTTCAGCAAAGGATCTGTATAGCACATACCTGGGTTTTGGTCTTACGGCACTGCTTGGTCTACAGGTGCTGATAAACATGGCAGTCGTGCTCGGGCTGCTGCCAACCAAAGGCCTGACTCTTCCATTGCTAAGCTACGGGGGGTCTTCAATGGTGGTAACGTTACTGTCTGTGGGGGTGCTGTTGAACATAGCCTCACAGAGCAAATAAGGCACTAAAATACTGCCGGAAATAGATCGCATAAGATGGCAAGCGCCCAGGCCCCTAAACATAGAGATGAAGCTGTCGCTTAGGACGAAACATGGAAAGGCCACAAATATCCATAATTGTCGCCGGGGGTGGAACTGGGGGGCACCTGTTCCCTGCCATCTCTGTGGTCAAGGAGGTTGAAAAGAGATCTGATCAATGCAGAGTGCTTTTCATAGTGGGAAAAGGTGGGCGAGGGGCTGAAATAATAGAGAGGCACGGATATCAGGTATCAACAGTGGACGTTGAGGGAATGAAGGGTAGGGGCTGGAAAAAAATTGTATCAGTTCTGTTCAGGCTACCGAAGAGTATTGCCCAGTCCATGGGTCATATAAGGACGTTTGATCCTGATGTGGTGCTTGGTGTGGGAGGCTATTCGGCTGGCCCTGTGTGCATAGCAGCCAGAATTAGGGGTATTCCCACAGCAATTCATGAGCAAAACACTATCCCTGGGTTTACCAATCGTATGCTGGCCAAGATTGTGAACAAGGTGTTCGTGTCCTTTGACCAGACAAGGGAACTGTTGAATAGACCCGAGGCCATTGTAACGGGGACCCCTATTCGCCAGGAGTTGATCGATTCTGTTGATGCCCACAAAACGCCCCAAAGCAAATTTACGGTCCTGGTCATGGGAGGGAGCCAAGGGGCAATGGCCATCAATAAGGCCTTTGCTGATGCGCTTCATTTGTTGAAGTCAAGAGGGAAAAGCCCTGCTGTGATACATCAGACGGGCCAGCGAGATTTTCAAAGAACACTAGGGGACTATAAGGCCAGGGGATTGGAAGGAGAAGTGATTCCGTTCATAGAAGATATGGCCGAGGCTTACTCCAGGGCCCATCTCGTTATTTGCAGGGCTGGGGCATCAACCATCTTTGAGTTGGCCACATTGCGCAAGCCGGCCATTCTCATACCTTATCCTTTCGCTGCAAACCGACACCAGGACTTAAATGCGCAGGCCCTTGCTGATACAGGTGGGGCGGTGGTTGTGTTTGAAAAGGATATGGATGGTGAGAGATTGGCCAGTCTTGTTGAAAGGGCAATGGATGACAAGGAATTCCTGTTATACACAGAGGCTGTCGAGGGCCTTGCAAGACCAAGGGCTGCGGCTGACATAGCAGATCAATTGATGGAGTTGGCGGCACGGTGAAAAGATTTGGGAAGATAAAGCATGTTCATTTCGTAGGCATTGGCGGGATAGGCATGAGCGGTATTGCCGAACTGCTGATTAACCTGGGATATGAGGTGAGCGGTTCAGACCTTAAGGAGACAGCCGTAACTCGAAGGCTCAGCAGCATGGGGGCTCAGGTGTACTGCGGCCACAGGGAAGAGAACGTACATGGTGCTGATGTGGTCGTCTATTCTTCAGCCGTGCGGGAGTCCAATCCTGAGATTCAATTTGCCAAGGAAAAGGCAATCCCCGTAATTCCTCGGGCCGAAATGCTGGCCGAGTTGATGAGACTAAAATACGGGGTAGCAATAGCAGGGGCCCATGGAAAGACTACCACGACCTCTATGGTCGCCTCAATTCTTACCCGTGGTGGACTTGATCCCACGGTTGTGATTGGTGGCCGATTGGACATATGGGGAGGGTCCAATGCCAAACTGGGCGAAGGGGACTTTCTGGTAGCAGAGGCAGATGAGAGCGATGGGTCTTTCTTGGCATTATCTCCTACGATTGTGGTGGTCACCAACATAGATCGCGAACATATGGACCATTATGGCGACATGGATGCATTGCGGGAGACATTCGTACAATTCATGAACAAGGTGCCTTTCTATGGAGCCTGCGTAATCTGCTTTGACTGCGAAGAGATACAGGGAATTGTCCCTAACATAAGGAAAAGATATGTGTCCTATGGATTGTCGTCCCAGGCCGAGCTGAGGGCAAGAGACCTGAGAAAGGCAAGCACTGGCTCAGAGTTTGAGGTGATTTTTCAAAATGAGTCTTTAGGTCGCGTAGAAGTGGGAATGCCAGGAGAGCACAATGTCCTCAATGCGCTGGCGGCAATCGGGGTAGCGCTGGAACTGGGGCTGGACATACGGGTAGTTAAGGAAGGTTTGAAAGAACTTGGAGGCCTGGGTAGACGCTTCCAGATAAAGGGAAGTGAGAAGGGGATTATGGTAATGGATGACTACGGTCATCATCCAACAGAGATACAGGCCACTTTAAACACCGCAAGGGAGTGCTGGCCCCACAAAAGGCTTGTGGTTGTGTTTCAGCCCCATCGCTACACAAGAACAAGAGATCTATATGAAAGATTTGTGGTTAGCTTTAATCAAGCCGACGTGCTTGTGGTGATGTCCATATACCCAGCAGGAGAAGAGCCCATCGAGGGTGTGGATGCAGAATGGCTAGCCAGAGGAATAAGGGAGCACGGCCATAGGGACGTAACCACTGTGAAAAATCATGAGGAGGCCCTTGCCGAACTGGCAAGGAGGGTGAATCAGGGAGATATGGTGATCACGTTGGGAGCAGGTGATGTCTACAAGATAGGAGAGCAGTTACTAGAGGTGCTGCAAAATACATGATTGGTATGAGACCAAACCTGGTGAAAGACATAGAAGATATTGCCAAGGAACATGTGCATTTTGATTACCCTTTGGGGCAGATGAGCACCTTCAAGGCAGGGGGAAATGTTTGGGCCTTTTGTGAGATTGATAGGATCGACATGCTTCGGAATCTGATTGGGCTCCTCGCGGCCAAGGATATACCCTATATGGTGCTGGGGAGGGCCAGTAATATTCTGGTGAAGGATGAAGGATTGGAGGCAGTGGCGCTCTACTTGACAGGTGAGTTTGAAGGAATTTTGAAAGAGAGCAACTCTGGCAATGAGTTATGGGTTGGAGCTGGGGTGTCGCTGTTCGATTTGCTTCTTTATTGCAGGGACATGGGATTCGGTGGTCTGGAGTTCCTGGCTGGAATACCAGGCAAAGTAGGTGGAGCAGTGTGCAGAAATGCCGGGGCCTTTGGAGGTGAAATTGCTGAGCATGTAGTGGCTGTCGAGCTCATGGGCGAAGATGGAGCGATTAAGACCATTGAAAGAAGTCAACTGGAATTTGGCTACAGGTTCTTCAAAAGGCCCAGCGGGTCTGTAGTCACTAAGGTCTTATTGTCCCTTGATGAAGATAGCAGTGAATCCATACGAGAAAAAATCGTTCACTATCTCGTGGAAAAGAAGCAGCGTCAGCCCTTGGATCTTCCCAGTGCAGGGTCTGTGTTTAAGAATCCTACGGGGGACCATGCTGGTAGATTGATAGAGGCCGCTGGCCTCAAGGGGAAGAGGATCGGAGGGGCAATGATCTCTCCAAAGCATGCCAATTTTATTGTCAATACGGGGCAAGCAAGGGCATCGGACATCCTGGCGCTCATCGATCTGGCAAGAGAGAGGGTAAAACAAGAGTTCGGCACAACCCTTGAGCTTGAAATAGAGGTGCTGGGTTGAAGGGGAAAGGGGCTTCCAAAAGGAAGGCACTCAAAAAACAACGGGTAAGGCGGAAGAGGAAAACCCGGGCGTGGGCATGGGCGGCCAGGGTCTTGGGCTCGGCATTTTTAAGAATCACAGTACTGCTGTCAGTTATCATTCTTCTAAGTGCTGTATTCATCTATTGTTACCAATTTGTGCTCACGAGCCCGTATTTTTCTCTGAAGAGCCTAAAGATAACAGGGGCAACTAAGCAAGAACAGCAGAGAATTGTGAAGCTTTGCGGACTACAAAGGGGACAGAACTTGTTGGCCCTGAAGCTAAATGAAATCAGAATGGTTTTGGAAAAAGACCCTTGGATACGCTCGGCCAGGGTTGAGAGACAATTGCCAAATACCCTGCACATATCAGTGGTAATGGAGAAGCCATGGGCAATAGTCATTGCAGAAAAACTGTATTACATGAATGGATGGGGAGAGATTTTCAATGAGGTGGGAGCCGGTGAGCCAGTTGATTTACCAGTAGTGACAGGACTGTCGGATCTGGGATCAGAGGCAGGGAAAGAACTAAGAGAGGTTGCCTCTCTCATTAGAGTTCTCAAGAAACAACGTGGACTAATTAGTTTTAGCAATCTTTCTGAGGTGCATATAAATGACACACGGCATTTTTCAGTGTACTTCAAGGGTATTCCCGCTGAGATACAAATGGGACCTCCAAACCTTGAACTGCAGCTTGTAAAACTCCGCAGGCTAGTCAGGCACCTGAGAAAAGTAGGTAGAATTAATCGAGCGAACCGGATTGATCTGCAGTACGCGGGGGGTGCTGTAGTTTCTTTCCAGCCTGATACTTCGCAGGCAAGGAGGGTTAATAAAGGCGCCTAGCTACCATAGGCAGACTGCCTTGGGGCTGGGCAGGGAGGGATAGTACAATGGCCGGGGAAATCATAGTAGGGCTAGACATAGGGACCACAAAGATATGCGCGGTCGTGGCAGAGGCAAGGCCTGATGGCGTGGAGATCATCGGCATGGGAACTCACCCATCCGAGGGTCTGCGTAAAGGGGTTGTGATCAATATTGAGCACACGGTCAACTCCATAAAAGAGGCTGTAGAAGAGGCCGAGACAATGGCAGGCTGTGAGATAGGCTCTGTGTATGCTGGCATTGCTGGGGGTCATATCAAGGGCTTCAACAGTCACGGTGTAATTGCGCTGAAAGACAAAGAGGTGACCCAAAAGGATATTGACAGGGTGATCGAGGCAGCCAGTGCCGTGGCCATCCCTATGGACAGGGAGGTTATTCATACTCTGGTTCAAGAGTTCATTGTGGATGACCAGGACGGGATAATGGACCCGTTGGGTATGTCAGGGGTGAGATTGGAGGCCAAGGTGCATATCGTAACGGGGGCGGTTACCTCGGCTCAGAATATCATCAAGTGTGCCAATAGAGCCGGACTGGACGTGTGTGACATAGTGCTGGAATCAATTGCCTCTTCTGAGGCTGTGTTGAACAAGGAGGAAAGAAACCTGGGCGTGGCGCTCTTGGACTTCGGAGGGGGCACCACCGATATGGCAGTATTTTCAAAAGGAAGCATCAAGCATACCTCGGTGTTGGCTCTGGGCGGCGATAACCTGACATATGACATCGCTGTGGGGTTGAGGACTCCCAAGGCCGAGGCAGAGAAGATAAAGATGAAATATGGGTGTGCGTTATGCAGCCTCATAGGAAAGGAGGAGACCATAGAAGTCCCAGCAGTGGGAGAGAGACCGCCAAGGGTCTTATCCAGGCAAATCCTTGGAGAGATCCTGGAGCCCAGGGTCGAGGAAATATTTTCCCTTATCCACGGGGATCTGGTCCGTTCTGGCTATGATGACAAAATAAGCTCTGGTGTGGTTATCACAGGGGGCTCTGCAGAGCTCCCTGGGGTACCTGAGATCGCAGAGCAGATATTTAATGCCCCTGCGCGTCTGGGTTATCCTAGGGGGATAAACGGGCTTGTGGAGATAGTGAACAAACCCATGTACGCAACGGCAGTAGGTCTGGTGCTTTATGGAGCCAGAAACCAGAAAAAAGGCAAGAAATTCAGGATTAGAGATGGGAACATTTTCAACAGGGTCATGGGGACCATGAAAAGGTGGTTTAAGGAAGTGATATAGCGGTAAAGGAGGGACAAAATGAAATTTCAGTTCGTGGAGGAAAGGCAGAGGTACCAAGCCAGGATAAAAGTCCTGGGCATTGGTGGGGCAGGAGGCAATGCCATAAACAATATGATTGCCTCCGAGCTCCAGGGGGTAGACTTCATTGTGGCCAACACTGACAGCCAGGATCTGGAGCGATCATCCTGTCCGTACCGAATTCAACTGGGTGCTACTGTGACAAGGGGCCTGGGAGCGGGGGCCGATCCAGAAATTGGCAAACTTGCGGCCGAAGAGAGTATTGAACAGATAAGAGAGGCTGTAGAGGGTGCGGATATGGTATTTATAACTGCTGGCATGGGCGGGGGCACAGGAACGGGTGCATCACCAGTGGTAGCTAGGGAGTCCAAGTCCTGTGGGGCCCTCACCGTGGCAGTTGTCACAAAGCCCTTTAAGTTTGAGGGTGATAAACGGATGCGTAGGGCGGTGGAAGGGATCGAGGCCCTGAAAAAGGAGGTGGATACCCTAATAGTAATCCCCAACGAAAGGTTAAAAAGTATTGGAACTAGATCTGCTACCTTCAAGGAGCTTATTGCAAGAGCAGATGAGGTCTTACTCCATGCAGTTAAGGGTATTTCAGATTTGATTATGAGCGATGGGTTCATCAATCTGGACTTTGCGGACGTGAAAAAGGTCATGGAACAGATGGGGACAGCGGTGATGGGAACCGGCAGGGGTCGAGGAGAGCGCAGGGCCTCAGAGGCTGCCCAGATGGCAGTGAGCAGCCCCCTGTTAGAAGATATCTCTATCAGCGGGGCAAAGGGGCTTCTGATGAATATTACGGGACCCTCTGATATGACAATGGATGAGATCGATGAGGCCTCCAGCCTTATTAAAGAAGAGGTCCACCCCGATGCTGAAATATTCTGGGGAGTGGTCTTTGATGACAACCTTGAAGACGAGATACAGGTCACGGTTATTGCAACGGGTATAGACGACGTCGGTGGGGACAAGGTCCTCAGGATAAGAGATCTGACACCAGAAGAGGCCCAAGGGGGTTGGACTGTAAGGGTGAATGGCCAAAGCCTTGATACGCCCACCTTTCAGAGAAAAGGAAAGGATCCGTTGTCCGATGAAGAGCTGGAAAGAGACAATAGGAGAAGGCCTCGCATGAACAGGGATTTTCTCGAGGATGATCTGGACTATCCAACGTTTTTGAGGATGAAGGCAGACTAGGCCTTCTGAGGAAGTAAAGTGGTTCCTAGGCATGTTGTTTCCCTTTACCGTGATAGGCTTGACAAGGAACAGGGATGGATCAAGAAAGACTGGGGCGGAAGGCTTCGAGTGGCTCTTGTTTATCCCCATGTCTACCGTGTGGGTATGTCAAACCTCGGATTTCAATGGGTCTACCACCTTTTCAACTCCAAGGATCACGTAGTTGCTGAGCGGGCCTTTTTGCCTGACGGTCATGAACTGTCCCTCTACCGTCAGGCGGGGAGCCCGCTTTTGTCACTAGAGTCCCAGCGTCCCCTGGCTGACTTCCATCTCATCGCATTCTCATTATCCTTTGAAAACGACTACCCCAATATTCTAAATATCCTTGAGTTAGCAGGCCTCCCGGTTTTGTCTTCCCAACGGGCGGATCTATTCCCCCTCGTGGCAGCAGGAGGGATGCTCACTTTTCTAAACCCTGAACCCATATCTTCATTTTTTGATTTTTTTGTTGTGGGAGAGGCAGAACCTCAACTGGATGCTCTCATTGATATTCTTTATGAGGGTATTGAGAACGCCGTCTCCAAAGTGGAATTACTCGAAGGTTTAGCAAAGAAGATCCCATCTGTATATGTGCCTGAATTTTATAAAGTGGCCTATTCAGAGACAGGTGTTATCAAGGAATTTGAATCCGTTCGCCCTGGCATTGCAGAAAAAATAAAGGTGGCCAAATGCGCGGAGCAAGACCTTGGCATAGCTTGGTCTCCTATGAAGAGCCCTGAGACCGAGTTTTCAGATATGCAGCTCCTTGAACTCGGCCGGGGGTGTGGCCGGGGCTGTAGGTTTTGTGCTGCTGGATTTGTTTACAGGCCTCCTCGTTTTCACAAAGAAGAGAGGCTAAGGGATTTTATACATCAAAGGGCTGGCGCAGGTAGCAGATGGGGGCTTGTTAGCTCAGCATTGTCGGATTTTCCCAATCTTAAGGAGATAGCCAATTTCATTCTTGAGCAGGGTTCCTCATTCTCTGTTTCGTCCCTGAGGGCTGACGCGGTGAGCATTGAGCTGCTAGAGAGGATCAAGCAGGCCGGACAGAAAACCGTCACCTTGGCTCCCGAGGCTGGCTCTGAGAGGCTCAGGCGAGTGATTAACAAGAATCTAAGCAGGGAAGAGATACTAGAGGCTGCCAGATGCATTGCGGAGGTTGGCGATTTGCATCTGCGACTCTATTTCCTCATAGGGCTTCCCACGGAAACCCAAGAGGATATTGAGGCAATCCTTGATCTCGTAAAGGCCATAAAACACAACCTGGTTAAAATAGGTGCGCCAAGGGGCAAGGTAAGTAGGATTCGGCTTAGTATAAATTGCTTTGTACCTAAGCCATTTACACCGTTTCAATGGGTTGCGTTGGAACAGTTGGAGACATTGAAACAGAGACAAAAATGGTTGAAAAGGATGATCTCCAAAGAAGGGGGTATCCAGATTAATTTTGATGTGCCTAAATGGGCCTATGTGCAAACCCTTTCGTCTATGGGGGACAGAAGAGTGGGGAGAATACTTGCTCTCGTCCACGAGTACGGTGGGGACTGGAAAAAGGCCCTGAGGCACACTGATCTCAACCCCGATTTCTTTGTATACAGGTCCAGGTCTCTGGATGAAATGTTGCCATGGGATTTTCTTGACCACGGCATTAACAAGAAATACCTTATGAGGGAATATGAGAAGGCCCTGGCACAGGAGTTCTCGCCGCCCTGCCAGCCTGACAAATGTACAGCGTGTGGTGCATGTCCTTTGCATTAAGGATGAGGTCAACAGGAAGTTCCTTGACAAGGTGCTGGAATATCGAGTTATAATGCGAGTAAGGCTATTAATAACCTGTTTTTGTTTTGATCAATCTCCAACAAACCTCCTTGGAAAGGAATGAAGAAGACGGTCAAGATCGTTCAGTTGGTTCATATCCAAGGGCCTTTCAAAGGTGAAATCCAGGAATTCGCTGAGGATAAGATCACCATTGGGAGGAATCCGTCCTGTTCTCTCACCTTTCCCCCTGACCTTGCCATTGTTTCCCGAAACCATGCAGAGATTGTTAGAGAGGGTGAGCGCTTTAAGGTAATTGACCACAGCGCAAATGGGACCTATGTCAATGGTAAGCGGATTACAGAGGCCTTTTTGAAGGACGGTGATGTCTTAACTATCGCCCAGGGAGGGCCTAAGGTTAGCTTTCTAACCAAAGAAACAGATCAGGTTGTTGCACCTCCCGAGTCAGAGCAAGCGGCGGTAAGTGAGGCCCCTGCTTCTAGCCCTCCTGTGCAAGCAGCTTCTGAAGCGTCCCAACTACCTCCATCCAGGTCTCGTGCTCCCCAGCCCGCAGTATCCCGATCCCAGGAAATTATGGTCCCTTTGGTGATCCAGTTTGGGCCTACCTTGAGATCATACAAGAAGGTACCCGTAATTATAGGGAGGCATCCGAAGTGCGATTTTCAAATGGAAGAACCTGGGATAATGGATCGGCATGCTGAGGTGTTTTTTGGCGAGAATCAGTACTGGATTAAGGATCTTACCTCTAGGCAATTGGTTGCCGTCAACGGCGTGCCTGTGGATCTAGGAGTACCGCTTAATACCCATGATGAGATATCGTTAACCCCTGAGGGTCCGTTTTTTACCTTTTTGGGAGGAGGACGTCTGGCCCAGGTGGAAAAAAAGACCGGGCCTGCTGCAGAACAGGCACCTTCTGATGGCCCTCCAGAGCAAAAGCCAGCCCCTCAACCGCCTCGAAAGGTTGAGAAAAAAGGCAGATCATTTTTCAAAAAGGTTCTTAAAAGGTAACCGGTAACTTAAATTGTATTTGAAATGAGGCCCGAGTATGGACACTCCATTGCTGGCGTACCGTGTCCTTGCCATTGCTCCATTGGGTATCCAGCCTGATTCCGGAGAAGGCAAGCACATCAGGTGGTTTAGGGGGGAATCGGTAGACGAGATAATTGCAGAGCTAGGGATATCTACCAGGGTGAGCGTGCCAAGAGATATGCACGAAGATGGCTCCCTTGACCTGGCCTTTCAGTCATTCAGGGATTTCAGGCCTGATAAGATTCTTCTCACCAATGAGTTTACCAAACGTATCAAGGAGGCCCGGGACCTTGCCCACAAGGCCTTGAGGGAGGGAAAGGACAAGAACCAAGTCATTGCCGGGCTTAGACAGGTGCCGGGTTTGGAACGTCTCGATTTTAGCACTACTACAAAGAGCTCTCCTTCATCTGGAAAGAACTCTTCAAGCGTGGAAGAAATCCTAAAGATGGTGGCAATACCGGACGAACAGAGGAAGGGGAGGGAGGCCAGCAGGGATATCTTGGAGCCCATAGATGCATTACTTGGCCAATACCTTGGGATCTTATATGGAAGTGAGTCAATGAGAAGGCTTGAGTCAGCGTGGACAGGTGTGAAAATCCTGAGCACAACTGCCCGGGGCACGGAAAATGTTGAGATAGGATTTGTGGATTGTACTGATACGCCACTAGAGGAAATCCTAGACTCGCTCTTGGCTTCGCTGCCCCTTGACCTGCCGAGCCTGATACTTTTTGACTCAAGCTTTGATAATACACCGAGGAGCTTCGCGCTACTCGAAAAGATTGCGGAGCTTTGCGGGATGTTGCTCGTACCGGGAGTTGTTGAGGTATCTCCCAAATTTCTTGGTCTAGAGGCCTGGGATGAACTGCACAAAAGGCCTTACTTGCCCCATTACCTCCAGGAGCAGGCATATGCCAAGTGGCAGAGCCTGAAAAAGAAACCAGATGCACAGTGGTTATGTGCGTGTTGTAATCGGCTGTTGGCCCGTCTTCGTTATGGGGCGGAAATTGCAAGTAGGGAAATTCCTTTTTCAGAAAGGGAGTATCTGTGGGTAAGCCCTGTGTGGGGGATGGGTGCGCTCTCAATACAGAGCATGGCCAAATGGGGATGGCCAAGCAGAATCACTGACTGGAGGAATTGCAGGTTAGAGGATCTACCGGTTCGACAGGTGAGTGCAAAGGCGGCCTTTTCCACTGAGGCCGCATTTGGTGAGGATAGGGTTGCCCAATTTGCCAAGGCAGGGATTATTGTCTTATCCAGTATGCCCAACACTGATGTGGCATTCGTTCCTTTTGACAATACAGTGGGGATGACGTCCCTTGGATTCCAGCTTTTGCTGTGCACTTCCGCGCAGTTTCTGATGTGGTGCCGAGACCACTTTGCTGATGACCTGCCCATGTCTGAAATAGAGAGCGGGATCAGGGATATCCTGACCCTTATATGGCATAAGAAAGGCTATGATATTAGCGACAAAATAGATGTGCGAATGGGCAAGATGGATAAGGAGGGCAAAGCGGTTGTCGGGTTGAACCTTGAACTGCCTAGAGAGGTCTTGCCAAGAGGTGGCACCATATCATTGGAAATGCCGTGGTGAGCAAGAAGGAATGACAGGGGCCAGAAGTCAGGAACTAAAAGTCAGAACAAGAACAGGGAGCTGAGCAATCGTGGAACCAGTTGAATTCGGAAAATACCTCTTGTTGCAACAGATAGGAATAGGAAGGATAGGGCAGGTGTGGAAGGCCAAAGTCCTGGGCGTCAAAGGGCTGGAGAAATTCCTGGCCATTAAGAGGCTGCATCCGCATCTGAGTACCCAGAAGGCCGTAATCGACATCTTTATGGAGGCCGCCTCATCTCTTGTCCACCTCCAGCATGAAAACATTGTTAGGGTTTATGACTTTGGAACAGCCGAAGGGACCCCATACCTTGCCATGGACTTTATATTGGGCAAGGATCTGGCCCAGTTTGCAATGGCACTGAGGGACAAGGGCCAGGCCCTTGGTGTAGAAGAGGCCTTGCACATAGCCATTGAGGTGTGCAAGGCCCTGGATTTTGCTCATACACTTCAGGACTCCGAGCCACAATCCGAAGCCCTCATACATGCTGGCGTGCGGCCGCAAAATGTCCTCATTACAAAAGAGGGAGAGGTCAAATTGACAGATTTTTGCATCTCCCGTGCCCTGTTTGAGGGCCTGGAGGACAAGCAGGGAGTGTTTGAGAAGACCTTACCATATCTGGCCCCTGAAGTGGTAAAGGGCGAGCCGATCGGGCCAGAGGTGGACGTGTTTTGCCTAGGGGTCTTATTCTGTGAACTGTTAACAGGGCGGCCGTTAATGGAAGGAGCTCCTTCTGAACTGCTGGGCAGGCTGAGCTCTGATGAATGGAATCCGACACAGGTGATCCCAGAGGATTTGGCCCCGTCCGCACAGGAGATTCTAGCAAAAGCAATGGCGCCAGATCCCAATGAACGCTATCGCACTGCGGGGCAAATGCTTCAAGACCTAGAGAAATACGCAAAGGAGATCGGTGCGAAGGCAGAGACAGAATCCCTGGCCAGGTTCATGGACACCCTTTTTGGTGAGGAATTGGTCAAGACCATGGAGGTGGCTGGCGAGGCTGAAGAAGAGCAGGCTGGCATCTCGCCTGAAGAGGAAATAGTCCCTCCTGGTGGTGAAAGGGCGCCACAAAAAGGAGGCCTTCTTAAGAACAAGGCAGTGCTTGGGGCTGGCCTTGGAGTGATAGTTGTACTTGTGATAGTGCTTTTTATGTTTTGGCCAGGTCAGAAAAAAGGTGAGCATATGACCCCGCGACCAAGCGAGACCCAACAACAGCTTGCTGAGAAAAAGGCTACTGCTGAGGTGAGTACTGCTCAGGAAGCGCAAGGGACTACCGAAAGCTCTGTTGAAACTTCCCAAGAAGAATCTCAACCTGTACCTGCTGGTGAGGAAGCTTCCGAGGTGCAGGGTGGCACTAAAGAGGAAGTCTCTAAGCCCGACGCGGTTGAGCAGACAAATCCCAAGGTAGAACTGGCCTTGAAGGCACTTGAGGAAGAACAATATGGCAAGGCAGCAAAGATTTTTGAAGAGGTTCTTAGTGAGGATCCACAACTAAGAGACAAGATAGCACCCCCTTATGCAGAGGCACTTGTGGGTGAGGCGATCAAGATTGAGGACAAGAACCCCAAGAAGGCGAGAAAACTGTTCCTCAAAGCGGTGGAGTTGAATCCCGAGAGTGTAGAAGGAAACTTTCATCTTGGCCTATTGTACGCTGAAGCAAAGAACTATGCCAAGGCAATTGAGCGGTACAATCGGGTTACAGAGCTTGATCCACAATACGCGGATGCCTATTTCAACCTAGGGTATATATATGCCGTGACCAAGAAGTGGAACAAGGCCGAGTCAATGTATGAACAGGTAGTCAAGCTCGCGCCCCCTTATCTAGATGAGGCACTATTCAATCTTGCCATGGTTCAGAAGAGGCTCGGAAAAAGGGATGCATGCATAGAAAATCTTAAAAAGGCAGTAATAGTAAATCCCAAGAATAACTTGGCTAAGAAATATTTAAAGAAGATGACTGGAAAATAGGGAGGTGATTATGGGAAAGGTCAGGTGGCTGGGTGTCGCATTATGTGTTACAGTAATCATGCTTGCACTGTCCGTGATTGGATGTGTGACAACCGGGAAGCAACAAGAGCCTCAGCCCGTAGTGCAACAGCAACCACCACCTCCTCCCCCACCCAAACCCACTCCTCCACCCCCTCCACCACCTGAGCCAGTAAAGCCACAGCCAAAGGAAGAGGTGAAGGCCCCACCCCCTCCTCCCCCTGAACCAGCCTATATTGAGCATGTGGTGAGATGGCAGGGCGAGACCCTATCCCTTATCTCCAAGTGGTACACGGGGAAATTCAGCAATTGGAAGATCATTGCAGAGGCCAATCCCGATCTCAACCCCAAGAGAATGCGCAAGGGCAACATTATCAAGATTCCCAAAGAGCTTCTCAGGACCCAAAAACCCATGCCAAAATCTTTCGTGGACAAGTTTTATAAGAAAAAGGAAGAGGAACCGGTATTGTTCGGGCCTAAAAAGTA
>CAZDVV010000016.1:0-25430 GCA_964508875.1 uncultured Desulfobacteraceae bacterium
TACGTTCGCAACGTACAGGTCAGGGGTTCGACTCCCCTCATCTCCACCATTTTTTGTGCAATACTGGCCATGTCGATATTGTCGAAGGGGTTGAAAGGTGGGCAGAATTTAGCCCCATAGTGAGGAACTCGGGACAAAGGCAAATGTGGTCTTTGGCGTTGGTGCTTTGCTCATAATGTCCTCCCACCACACCGGGGTATACGATAGTGAAACGCACTGGTGCAATAGAGCGTAAGACCAAAGAGACACAGGTACGCATCAAACTTGTGCTTGATGGTGAGGGTAAAGCCTCGGTCAAGACGGGTATACCATTTTTGGACCATATGTTTACGTTGCTTGCGGCCCATGGTTTCATGGATCTGGAGTTGAGGGCCTCTGGCGACATTGATGTGGATTACCATCATACCATTGAAGATATTGGAATATGTTTTGGTTCGGCACTAGCAGAGGCGATAGGGGACAGGGCGGGAATTCGACGATTTGGCGAGGCGACGGTACCGATGGATGAAGCACTGGCTCGTGTGGTATTGGACTTGTCCAACCGACCATTTATCTTTTACGATGTAAAACCACGTCGTTCTTCCACTGGTACTTTTGACATTGACTTGCTCAATGAGCTTTTCAGGGCCATTAGCGTAAAATCTGGCATGAATTTACACATAGACCTCATAAGAGGAGAAGACCCTCATCACATATCAGAGGCCATTTTCAAGGCCTTTGCTAGGGCCTTGGATATGGCCTGCAACCTTGACAAAAGGCTTAAGGGCATGGTTCCCTCCACAAAAGGCGTCCTTTAATGTGGACGACGGTATGTCTCGTGAGTAGAAAAATAGCTTTTATAATTTTTCTTGCCTCTTTATTTCTGCTTAATTCGTGCACTATATTCCGCCATTCAAAAAGTCGCCCGAGAGGCCAGGGGCAGCGTGGTACCAAGTTGGCCGTGGCGGGTTTTCAGTTAGGGCTTATGCCTGGCCAACAGCCCAAGGCCATGAGTGATCCAATCACCGGGTCCATTTTCATGGCAGAACCCGTGGATGAGGCCTATGCAGAGGAGCTGAGCAGTGCTTTGTATAGGCTATTGTCTGAGCGAGGCGATTATACATTGATTCCTCTGGTAGAGGTTGGGAACATCGCCATGAACTTGGAAGTATCAAGTCCTAAACTTCTGCAGAATCCTAAGCAACTGTATGCTCAGGTGGGAAAGCACCTTGGAGCTGACATGGTGCTTGTGGGTTATCTGTACCGGTGGAGAGAACGCAGAGGAGAGTCATACGGGGTGAGAAGGGCAGCTTCTGTGGCCTTTTCATTGGGTTTGATATCGGTCAAGGACAGGGATCTGGTATGGAGCGGAAAATTTGACAAGACCCAGCGTTCTCTGGCAGAAAACCTCTTGGATTTACTTACCTTTTTAAGAGGAAAGGGGCGATGGATGAGCGCCAAAGAGCTAGCTCTTATGGGCCTTGAAAAAGTGGTAAAAGATATCCCATCGCCGTTGAGGGATTAGAAATGCTTGTGATCCCCGCTATTGATTTAAAAGATGGACGGTGCGTGCGCCTTCGTCAGGGGAGGATGTCGGAGGAGACGGTATTTTCTGATGACCCTGTGGAAATGGCCAAGAGATGGTACTCGCTAGGGGCCGAAAGGATCCATGTGGTGGATCTTAATGGCGCCCACCAGGGTGTGCCTGTAAACAGTGAGATGATACGCAAGGTGACAAAGACTGTCCCTGTGCCTGTGCAGTTGGGGGGTGGGATTCGAGATATGGGGACAGTAGATGCCTATCTGAAACAGGGTGTACGATGGGTCATCATCGGAACCGCCGCACTGAAAGATCCCGATTTCGTTTTCGAGGCTGCTTCTAGGTATCCAGACAGGATTATTCTGGGAATCGATGCGAGAAATGGCAAGGTCGCAATAGAGGGGTGGAAAGAGGATGTGCCTGTTTCCCCTTCCCAATTGGCTAGACGTTTTGAGTCTGCCGGAATTTCTGCCATTGTGTACACCGATGTCCTGCGCGATGGTATGAAGACCGGACCGAATATTGAGGCCACTACGGAAATGGCCCGTTGCACGTCCACGCCCGTCATAGCTTCGGGGGGCATATCGGGTTTGTCTGATGTGAGGGAAATATTGGCTTTGGCAGAGTATGGAGTAATTGGAATGATTACCGGTAGGGCCCTTTATGACGGTACCCTGGAACTGGATGAGGCAATATCTTTATGTAAGGGGTCTCAAAAGCCTGGATAATATTTTTTTGGCTTGACATGGGGCCATGGTATAGTATACTAAAAGTTTATGTCCAGAAAGGGGGCCGAGGCAATGTCGTTAGCAGATCAAATCGTTCGAGACCTCAAAGAAGCAATGCTCGCCAAAGATGAGGTCCGGATTTCCTGCCTGAGAATGCTCAAGACTTCAATCAAGAACAAACAGGTGGAGAAAGGTAGAGAACTAAAAGACGAAGAAATACAGGCAGTTGTTTCATCTTTGGTGCGCAAAGGCAAGGAGGCTGCTGCGGAGTTTCTGAAAGGTGGCAGGGAGGATCTTGCAAGTAAAGAAGAACAAGAACTTGAGATCTTTTATAAATATTTGCCTGAGCAATTGAGCGAGCAGGAAATTGAATCCGTCCTTCGCGCTGTCATATCGGAGGTCAATGCAACCAGCCCAAAGGATATGGGGCGAGTCATGAAGGCTGCCATGTCGAAACTGGCCGGAAGGGCTGAAGGTAAGGTTGTAAGCGAGATAGCAAGGAGGCTGTTAGGCAGCTAGGTGGATGGAGCTCAAAAGGCTGCCGACATTCCGCTGGTGAGACTCTTTTAGCCATAACGGCCATGACAGGCAGTTTTCAGTTACCCGCAATGATTTCAAATCACTGTCCAGAAATATCAATTATGACCTTTTGAGCTTACACCTGATCTACCATACTTTCCCGAGGCACCCCGGTGGGGAAGGTGAGAGACTAATGGACAGAGAGTCCTATGAGTCAGTAAAGGAAGAGATAAAACGATCTGCTGATATTGTGGATCTAGTGGGAAACTTTGTTCAACTTCGAAAAGCGGGCAAGAATTATGTTGGACTATGTCCGTTTCACTCGGAGAAGGAACCTTCGTTTACAGTGAACCGAGAAAGACAGATGTTTCACTGCTTTGGGTGTAAAAAGGGAGGTGACATATTTGCGTTCTGGATGGCTTATCACCATTGTTCCTTTGGCGAGGCATTAAAGGATCTGGCCGAAAGATATCAAGTTCCTTTACCCAAAAGGCAACTGAGTCTGGCGGAGAAGAGGAGGCTCGAGCTGACAGAGGCCATATTCAAAGCCAACGAAAAGGCTGTTGAGTTTTTTCATCAAATGCTGGTCAAGGGTGAAGGTGCAGAGTCGGCAAGGGCATATCTAGAAAAGAGAGGCATAGTTGAGGATACGATTGAAGAATTCAAGCTAGGTTTTGCTCCACGCCAATGGGATTCCCTTGCTGCATATTTGATGAAGGAAAAGGTGGCTCCAGGGGTTGCCGAGGCCGCAGGACTAATTATCTTAGGAAATAAGGGGCGTTACTATGATCGGTTTCGGAATAGGATAATTTTTCCCATTTTTGATCTCAAGGGGCGTCCCGTTGGGTTCGGTGGAAGGGTGCTCGACGATGGTCATCCCAAATACTTGAATACGCCTGAGACCCCGGTATTTCAGAAGGGTTCGGTACTCTACGGGCTGCAGGCCTCCTATACGCATATGCGAACTACGAGAAAGGCCCTGATCGTAGAGGGATATATGGATTTCTTGACCCTGTGGAAACATGGGCTAAAGTATGGGGCTGCGACCCTGGGCACTGCCCTCACTCCTGCGCAAGTACGGAGGTTGAAGGGGTACGTAAATGAGATTATCGTTGTTTTTGATTCTGATGAGGCGGGGCGAAAGGCTGTACTTAGGGGGTTGCCCATTTTCATCAACGAAGGAGTGCAGGCGCGGGCCATACTCTTGCCAGAAGGACATGATCCCGACAGTTTTTTAAGAGCCCGGGGGGGAGAGCATTTCGTAAGGATGGTGAATGAGGCTGCTCCGCTGCTGGACTTCTACCTGAATCAAACGATCTTGGGGAAAGGCCTGGGATTGGAGGAAAAGGTGGCACTGGTGAAGGAGCTCTTGCCCTCAATCTATGAACTTAAAGATCCTATGCTGAGGTCAGCGTATCTGAGAAAGATTGCTGAGGAGGTTGGTGTAAAGGAAAGTCTTCTATGGCAGGAGCTTGATAAGGAGGCAAAACGCAGAAGAACTGTTGCTGAAGGGCCATATTCTATGGCGTCCGGAGTTGCTCCTGCGAGAAAGTACAACAGGGATATGCACCTGCTTAACTTGCTCATTTACCACCCTGAAGTGGCTAGTGGTCTTTCAGAATGCCAGTGGGAACTCTTTCTTGAGGATGAATGTACATGCAAACTCATTAGAAAGTTTTTCGAAAAACTGAAGGATAAAGGAGCGTTTCCTCCTGAACAGTTACTGGAGGAGCTCACTGACGAGCGGGCTCGGAATGAATTGCGTGAGGCATTAATGCTTCCCTCATTTTACGATGAGTCGTCAGCGAAAGTGGCGGCTTCAGATATCAGGCGGAAGATAGATGAAATAAGAATCACCTCCTCCATTCGCGAAGCCAGAGAAAGGGGCGATATGGAGGAGTTAAACGCCCTTTTGAAGCAAAGGGCAAAACTCCATGAAGGCATGCTATTATGAGACCACAAGGAGGTCAGGGAATGGCTAAGAATACCGATATGGTTAATCTCAAAAGACTTATAGATATCGGTAAGAACAAGGGCTACATAACATATGAGGAGCTCAACGATGATCTGCCTGAGGAGTTCATGTCCTCGGAGGAGGATATCGATGACTTGATGATGATGTTTGAAGAGCTTGACATTATGGTCATCGATGAATCGGCCAAAGAAGAAATAGAGAAGTCCAAGCGACTAAAAAAGAAGAAGATGAGGGCCGAAGAAAGGGCCCAGATCCGCCCTGAACTTGCCGATACAGGGGCTCGTGTTTCTGATCCAGTGAAGATGTATCTTAAGGAGATGGGATGCATATCCTTGCTGACAAGGGAAGGTGAGGTGGAGATAGCCAAACGAATCGAGAAGGGCGAAAAGCAGGCCTTGAACGCCCTTCTAGATTGCTCCATCGCTGTGGAGCATATTATTGAATTGGGTGAGCAGCTCAGGGCTGGAGAGGTTAAGCTTAAGGACGTAATCAATGACCTGGAGGATGAAGACAATTACACCCAGGTGGGTGAGAGGAAGGCCTCTTTGCTCCAACTGATTGACCAGATAAAGGATTTGCACGAGCAGTGCATGGCTATTCGACGCGAGATGGCAAAGGAACGATTGTCTGAGAAGAAAAAGAAAAAGCTTCAAACGGAATTGAAACAGAAGAAAGAGGAAATCAGGGAACTGATCGATTCCTTTCGGCTTGAGAAACGCCAGCTGGACAGGATGGTAAAGAAACTCCAGGACACGGTTAAGGAGCTTGAAGAGGCTGAAAAGGATTTGACCGATTGCATGCTCAAGGTGGGGGGTAAGCCTATTTCCTATATTAAGAAACACTTTTCCAAACTTTCCAAGGTCTCAAGTGATGAGGATATCATACAGCCCCTAGGCCTGAAGAAGAAGGAGTTCCAAGAGATCAAAGAGAAGATAGAGCGCGCTCAGGGCATGATAAGGGGGCTCAAGGAAAGGACTGGAATGACGCCCAGGCAGCTCAAAGAAACCTTGAAGAAGGTTGAAAAGAGCATAGATAAGGCAAAGAAGGCGAAAAGCGAGCTTATTGAGGCCAATCTCCGTTTGGTGGTGAGCATTGCAAAGAAGTACACCAATAGAGGACTCCAGTTTTTGGATCTCATTCAGGAAGGCAATATTGGGTTGATGAAGGCAGTGGACAAGTTCGAGTACCAGCGTGGCTATAAGTTTAGCACCTATGCCACCTGGTGGATTAGACAGGCCATAACTCGGGCCATAGCCGATCAGGCGAGAACCATACGTATACCAGTACATATGATCGAGACGATTAACAAGCTCATCAGGACTTCCAGGTACCTGGTACAAGAACACGGCAGGGAGCCCACACCAGAAGAAATTGCGGAAAAAATGGAGTTTCCGTTGGAGAAAGTGAGAAAAGTGCTCAAGATTGCCAAAGAGCCAATCTCTCTGGAAACTCCTATTGGTGAAGAAGAGGACAGTCATCTTGGCGACTTTATAGAAGACAAAAAGGTATTATCGCCTGCAGATGCGGTTATCAATTTTAACCTTGCGGAACAGACCCGAAGGGTTCTTGCCACTTTGACACCAAGAGAAGAGAAGGTGCTCCGTATGCGCTTTGGAATAGGGGAGAAAGCAGACCATACCTTGGAAGAGGTTGGCCGCGATTTCAATGTCACCCGAGAACGTATTAGGCAGATTGAGGCTAAGGCGCTGCGGAAACTTAGGCATCCCAGTAGGAGCAAGAAGCTTAAAGGATTTGTTGAAAGCTAGCCCAACGGGTTGCGCTTGTCCACTGGCGTTTTGGCCAGGATTGAATTGTGTTGATCCGGTGGGCTAAGAATTTTACTTGACAAATTTTGTCTGAGTGAGCAATTTAAATAATACAGTAATGTTGGGCCCATAGCTCAGTTGGAAGAGCCACCGGCTCATAACCGGTAGGTCCCTGGTTCGAGGCCAGGTGGGCCCACCAAAGATCATGAGTGAAAGAACAAATATGAACAAATTTTTAGGAACTTTGAAGTAACTTAAGGGGCGCATCCAGTTTACGGATGCGCCCCTTAAGTTTTCGCTCTGTCCCCGGGCCTGGAGTGGAAGATGATGATTAGTTTAGCTGTACGCAAGGAAAGCCATTTGTTAGTACTGACAGGATAGAGGAGTGGAAATGGAGGCCCCAAAGCTAAAAGATCTGATGGAAATTCTAGAGGAGATTGCTCCTACAGAATTGGCTGAGTCGTGGGACAACTCTGGCCTCCAAGTGGGTTTTCTGGACCAGACCATAGAAAGAGTAGCCTTGTCCCTTGATCCTACCCTTCAGGCCGTAGAATATGCTGCCCTGCACCGGGCTCAACTCCTCCTCAGTCATCACCCACTAATATTCAAGCCCATCTCCAGTATAAGGGATGGCGACTATCCGGGGGCTGTAGTCTATGAAGCCATTAGGCGGGGGCTGTCCATTGTCGCGATGCATACTAACCTGGATGCTGCCCATGAAGGAATAAATACCATATTGGCCGCTCTTCTGGGATTGAAGGAGATTGAACCCTTGTCTCCAGGAAGAGGGGGCCAAGAGGCAGGCAGTTCCTCGGCGGCTCAACATCCTGGCGAAAAGGAGGAACATGAGGAAAAGCCCCCTGACAAAACCGGACTGGGGCGCATAGGAAACCTCTCCAAGCCCTGTAGCCTCTCTGAATTTATTCCAAAGGCCAAGAGGCTCTTGGGTCTGGATATATTAAGGGTCGTGGGCAAAGCTAGCCGCTCTATTAAACGCGTTGCTGTTGTTGGCGGCTCTGGTGGCTCGTTGATAAAAGAGGCTTGGCTGAGAGGGGCAGACCTTCTTGTCACGGGTGACGTTAGCTACCACCAGGCGAGGGAGGCTGAATTTCTCGGCCTTGCTGTTATTGACGGGGGGCATTTTGCCACTGAAAGGGTGGCGTTCCGGAAATTTGGAAGACAACTGCAAAAGGAAGTTACCACGAGGGGATGGAAGATCGAAGTATTGTTTAATGATAAGGAAACAGACCCTTTGATACCCATGTGATTCCTTAGATTAAAAGAACAGTAGTTTTGAGAGGTGATAGCATTGCGAAAGAAAATGAAACTTTTGATTGCACTTCAGAATTGTGATAGGAGGATTGAAGAGACAAGCAAAAAAAGGGATGAATGTCCAATACGAATGGCATCATTGGATAACGAGGTGAGAAAGGCTGAAGCCTCTATGAACGAGTTAGAGGAGAAGCTCGAAGCCGTCAAGAAGGAGAGGAGACAGGTTGAGAGAGACATAGAGGATCTGGAGGCGAGAAAGAAAAAGAGTCAGGCCAAGTTGTCTAGTGTGTCCACTAACAAGGAATACAGAGCTGCACTAAAAGAGATTGAAGAATTGGACAGAAACAGGAGTTTGTTTGAGGACAAGGCTCTCGAATTGATGGAGCAGGTGGAGCAGCTTGAAGGTGAAATCGGGGCCGCAGCAAAGGGTCTAGAAGAACTTAAAAAAAGGACAGAAGCCGACAAGAGAGCCATACAACAAGAGATGAAAAATCTGGATGAATGCCTGGATGACCTAGTCAAAGAAAGGGAGCAATTATGCGCCAAGGTAGACCGGGAATTATTAAGCAGGTATAATATGTTGCGTGAGAGAAGAGGTGGGCTTGCGGTGAGTCCGGTGATATCCGGTGTGTGCCAGACATGTCACATGGGAATTCCTCCTCAAAAGTTCAATGAACTCATCAGGGGGGACAGCCTCATGAGTTGTCCCAATTGCCAGAGGATCATCTATTGGGGTGAAGATGAGAAGTTGAAGAGTGAGAGTGGAGGGGCAAAAGGTTGAGACAGTTGAATTCTATTTCATGGAAATTATTTTATGATATAAGATTCGACATTTTTGATGTTTGACTCGCTTAGAAAGGTTGTATAAGATTTACATGGGCATGTCAGAGTAGGACGAATGGCCGCCCGGCACTCAACTTTAAGGAGGTATGGGCTCGGCCCGTGGTATTTTCCTATATAGGTGAGATAAGCGCAATTTCCTGTCCCTTCTTAGAGTTGAGTGCCGGGAGGAAAGTCCGGGCTCCGCAGGACAAGGTGCTGGGTAACGCCCAGTCCCGGTGACGGGAAGGAAAGTGCCACAGAAAGGAGACCGCCAGGCACTAAACTTTTGGAAAGTGCCACATTTTGCCGTGATTCTTTCCGATTACGTAACTGGGGGAGGAAACGGCAAGATCCTTCTGAGAGTTTAGTGCCTGGTAAGGGTGAAAGGGTGAGGTAAGAGCTCACCAGTCCCGCCGGTGACGGCGGGAGCTAGGCAAACCCCACCTGGAGCAAGACCAAATAGGGGAGCGCCTGAGGGTGGTCCGCCCGAGCTCCCGGGTAGGTCGCTTGAGCCCATCGGTAACGGTGGGCCTAGATG
This sequence comes from uncultured Desulfobacteraceae bacterium, assembly GCA_964508875.1. Taxonomy (GTDB): domain Bacteria; phylum Desulfobacterota; class DSM-4660; order Desulfatiglandales; family Desulfatiglandaceae; genus B111-G9. Next base: position 9,140 of record CAZDVV010000016.1, read on the forward strand.
AATGGCCATTGCCCGGCACTCAACTTTAACCAGGTATCTGGGTGGCCTGTGGAATTGTCCCACATAGGTCAGATCAGCGCAATTTCCTGTCCCTTCTTAAAGTTGAGTGCCGGGAACAGAACCCGGCTTACGGACTGCTCTGAGATGCCCTGTTTTTCCATCCAAGATTAGATATGAAGAATACCTCAAAATTTTCACAAGATTCAAGCGCATCTAAGCCTTTGATAATAATTGGAGGGGGCCATTTTGGCCAAAGGGCAGCGAAACTCTTGGCAAAGAGAGTGACCGGAGCGGTTTGGGTCATAGATGAGAACCGGGAGTCTTTGGACTGGATCAAAGGCCGTGATATGATCGCTGTTCAGATGGATGGGGTAGAGTTCCTGGTGAACAAGGCAGAGACGCTGCCTGAGGATACACAGATAATTCCAGCGGTTCCTATTCATTTGGCCTATGAATTCGCAAAAAGGGCCATTGAACAAAGATTTCTCATCAAACCATTACCTGTTCCACAAGAATTGAAATCGAACTTGCCATACGTGTGGGAGGGTGGTGACGGGTCGTTTTTGGTAAGCTATGCTAATTTTAAGTGCCCAGATGACTGCCCTGAGCCGCTATATTGCACAGTAACAGGAGAAAAGAGAGACAAGCCCTTGTTTGCACTTTTGGGGGAGCTGCCTGTAAAAGGCTTTCATATACACATAATAAGGAGTCGACAAATGGCCCCAGGTGTGGGGGGGTATAGTCTGGCAGAACTGTTAAGGCTGTGTGCCACCCTTGAACAGCGCCCTGGAAAGTGGCTGGTTGGCACCGCTTGCAAGTGTCATGGAGTGCTCTCAGGGCTTGAAATCAGACAGTCGGCAGGTTAGAGAATAGTCAATAAAACCCTGGAGTAGACAAGATGTTTGTGTTTTCCAATCTTTTGGTGGCGGTAGCGAAAATTTTGAATATAGCTCTTAGTCTGTATATGTGGATCATCATCGGACGTGCAGTTATCTCTTGGGTCAATCCCGATCCCTATAATCCTATCGTAAGGTTTCTCCATTCCGTGACAGAGCCGGTGCTTTATCCCATAAGAAGAAGGCTCCCGATAAGCATGGGCGGATTAGATTTTTCACCTATTATTGTCATTTTGGCAATCATTTTTCTTCAGACTTTCTTAATAAGGACCTTGTACCAGATAGCCGCAAGGTTGGCGACCTGAGGGACCGGAAGGCTAGAGATGCAATCAAAAGAAAATTCCGGTGCCAGAATCAGGGTGAGGGTGATCCCAGGGGGGGCCAAGAACCAGATTGTAGGGGTGGACCAAGGAATATACAGAATCAAAGTAGCAGCCCAACCTGTTAAGGGGAAAGCAAATAAGACTCTGAAGGAGTTCATTGCCAGGGCTGTAGGGGTGCGAAAAAGCGATGTGGAAATTACTGCTGGTGAGAGATCCAAAATAAAAACCGTGTTGATACGAGGAATGGACAGTGATTCGGTGAATCGACTACTTTTAAATACCTAGTTTTTCGCCTCAACTTCTTTTATTACAGACATCATTTGCTCATAGATATAGGGGTTCGAGCCAACGATAGTATTTTCATATGGGGTATATTGCCCCCCATCAAAGGTGCTGAGAACCCCGCCTGCTTCCTGCAATATTACACAACCGGCTGCCGTATCCCACGGCTTCAAGGATTGCTCCCAAAAACCATCCAGCCTACCTGCTGCCACATAGCAAAGGTCAAGAGCCGCCGATCCAGCACGCCTTACCCCTTGTGCCACGAGGACCATTCTTCTAAAAAGATCCAAAACACTCTCTGACCTTTGATGTATATCATAAGGGAAACCTGTACCCAGGAGTGCCTCTCCTATTTTGTCTGTTTGGGATACACGAATGGGATGACCATTGAGTCGAGCGCCGTGGCCCTCTGCTGCCTGGAACAATTCATTTACGTATGGATTGTAAACCACCCCCACAACGAGTTGGTGGTCTACTTGGAGGGCAATGGAGACACAGAAGAAAGGAAAACCATGGGCAAAGTTGGTTGTTCCATCAAGGGGGTCCACAAGCCATATCCTAGTAGAGGCCTGTTTTTTGTCTCCCTTTTCCTCTGACAGGATGTTGTCATTGGGAAAATGCTTAGAGATGATATCCAAAATCAGGGATTCAGATTTTAGGTCCGCCTCAGTGACCAGATCAATCTCTCCCTTTTTCATTATCTGCTGAACGTGTCCGAATTCCTTATTCAGAAGAACACCTGCCTCCTTGGCAGCTTGAGTGGCTACTTCTAGTTCCTGTACCCACATTAGATTCCTCCTGGAGTAGAGATTGGTTGCGACAGTGACGACAAAGATATTCTTAGAGGGCCTGGGGTACAATGTCAAGGAACGGCAATACGCAGGCGCATTTATCTTGACAATGGTTGAATAAGGGGCTAAAAAATTAGACTTTAAATTCCTCCTTGTTCCGTCTTCCGTGGCACAGTCAGTGCTATGGCAGGAGATGGGACCATATCTAGAGGCCGAAAGGAGAAAGCTATGAGATTTTACGAGACACTGTACCTTTTGCCGCCCGATCTGTCTCAAGAGGATTATAACGCCGTACTGGATAAATTTAATGGAACTATCGAGAAAAACGGCGGGGTTATCATCCGGGTAGACGAATGGGGCAAAAAGGATCTGGCCTACCAGGTTAGAAAATTTGACAAGGGATTTTACGTTCTGCTCCAGTACTGTGGCCCCCCTGGTATAACCTTTTTGCTGGAAAGGGATTTGCGGCTTGATGATAGGGTAATGAAGTATCAGACTATTAAGCTGCGAGATAAGGCTGATCCCGAACAACTCAAAAAGGAATTGGCTCCTGAGGAGACCGAGGAAGAGAAAGGGATTTCTGAAGACTCCGGAGCTCAAGAAGAGGTAGCTGAAAAGACACAGAAGGGGGCGTAAGATGGCATATAACAGGACAAGAAGGACATATCATCGTAGGAAAATCTGTAAATTTTGTGCTGATAGCAGCCTAAAGATAGATTATAAGGACCCGAGGACCCTGAGGATATTTACCACCGAGCGCGGAAAGATAATTCCTAGGCGGATTTCGGGTAACTGTGCCAAACACCAACGAATGTTGACCTTGGCCATAAAGAGGGCCAGAATCATGGCCCTACTGCCCTTTACTACCTCTGTTGTGAGATAATCCTGCCTGACAAAGGATCTCATGGGGCTTATGCCCATCGGGGAGCTAGGCCTTTCCCTTACCGGTGAACCAATGAGAATACCTGATATCATTGGATGCATGGGTTGGGTGGCTGCCTTTTTGGCAGCGATTGTGGTAATCCCCGTAGCCGGACTATTCATTGGGCTCCTTACGCCACTGCCTTTCATCTATTACCTGCTGGGGATCCCACTGCGCTACGCTGCTCAGTTTACCGCCGCAGTGATTGGGGCTGTGCTGTTGCTGGCGCTTGTCCTGGGATTGGAGAAATTAGGCCTGTTTTGTTTGGAGTTCGGGGTGCTTGGGTTATGGTTGGCCCAGGCCTTCCAACGCAGACTTACTATTGGCAAGACTATAGTTTCGGGAACAGCTGTTCTGATCGGCGTGGGGCTCGCTGTTCTCACGATTACAGCTATCGGCCATAATACGAGCCCAGTGGAAATGATCAAGAATTACATAGAGGCGAATCTGAATATCTCCGTAGAGACATATCGGTTCATGGGATTACCCCCGGACAGGGCTGTGGAGATGAAGACCTATGCAGAGTTCATTCGTAAGGTGCTTCTCCGTATCTATCCTTCGCTTATGGTTGTTGGGAGTGCATTTGTGGTTTGGCTCAACGTGATCTTGAGTATTAAGTTTTTCGCCTCCAAAGGAATTGGAGAATCGGACAGAGCGCAGCTTGCCATGTGGAAGGCCCCCGAACATTTGGTATGGAGTGTAATTATTTCAGGTTTCTCTTTATTTTTACCTATTGAGGGTATAAGATTTGTCGCGTTGAACTTACTGATTGTTCTTATGACAATTTACCTTTTCCAGGGCATGGCCATTGTGTCTTACTTTGTCAATAGGTTCAGGGTGCCTTCCTGGATAAAGTTAGCGCTTTATTTTTTCATAGCAGTCCAACAGTTTTTTCTAGTATTACTTGCCCTTGCTGGTTTGTTTGATCAGTGGGTCAATTTTCGTAGGGCTGGGATTAATAAATCATAGAGCACCAGTGTTTGGGATCCTGAAGAAAGGGTATTCTAATACTACACAAAGTCCCACGAACTACCTTGTGGCCCCGGGGCAGGGATCGTTTTGAACATCTGGAGCAATGAAAGGCTTTTTGGCAGAATTACATTTATGAGATTAGGAGGAGGTCTGTCGCATGAGAATCATTCTGACGCAGGATATACACGACTTGGGACTGGAAGGAGATATTCTAGATGTTGCCAATGGATACGCTAGGAACTATCTCTTACCCAAGGGTTTTGCCCTTGAAGCAACGCCCCAGAATCTAAGGTTTCTTGAAACCCGTCGAAAAAAGATAGAGGCAAAACGGTTAAGGGCAAAGGAAGAGGCGGAACAACTGAAGGAAAAGATAGAGGCATTAGAGCTTTGTTTTACCCACAAGGCCGGGGAGGAAGGAAAGCTTTACGGCTCGGTAACAGCAATTGATATAGCCGAAGAACTTGAAAAACAGGGTATTGTGGTTGACAGAAGGAAGGTAGTGCTGGAAAGGCCAATTAAAGAGGTAGGAGACTTTGAGGTCAAGGTTAAGATCTACCCTGAGGTAACCGCAACTTTGAGGATCAAAGTAGAGGCTGAAGGAGCAAAAGAATAAGTGGTGGATCCATTGGCCATATAGGGAAAGGAAAATACGATGGCAGGGACCCAAGACAAGTTACCTTCGCCTACCATGAAGGTGCCACCTCACAACAATGAGGCCGAGCAGGCCGTATTGGGTGGCATTCTTTTGAACAACGATGCCTTGAACAGTGTAGTGGATATTCTCTCACCTGACGATTTTTACAGGGATGCCCATGGGCTGCTTTTTGAGGCCATGATCGCCCTTTACAACGATGATGAAGCCATTGACCTTATCACCCTCTCGCACTATCTCAAGGAGAAGAACTTATTAGACAAGGTTGGTGGCAACGATTACATTGCTTCACTTGCTGAGTCAATGTCCACATCGGCAGGAATCGTACACCACGCTGAAATAGTAAAGGATCTGTCGGTGCGCAGAAAACTTATCGCCCAATGTGCCACCATTTCCGAGTCGTGTTTTGAACAGTGGCACGAAACCGATGAGCTGTTGGAGCTAGCGGAGCAATCCATTTATGATATTGCTGAGGAGCGTGTTAGAGAAGGATTCCAGAGTATGCAGGAGGTGGTAAAGGATAGTTTTAGGAAGCTGGAAAGTGTGTCGACTACAGAAGGATTTGTCACCGGAGTTCCCACTGGTTTTGATGACTTCGATCGCATAACAGCGGGACTTCAGCCTTCGGATTTGATAATCATTGCCGGCAGACCCAGTATGGGAAAGACGGCACTTGCTCTAAACGTTGGTTACAACGCGGCTGTGCAAACTGGCAAGGGAGTGGCCATTTTTAGTCTTGAGATGTCCAAGATGCAATTGGGCATCAGGTTGCTTGGTTTTGATGCGGGAATTGATGCCACCAGACTCAGGACAGGGTTTTTGAGGGATGGCGATTGGGCGAGGCTCACAAACTCGGCCAACCGGCTTTCCGAGCTTCCTATCTTCATTGATGACAGCTCCGCAATTACCGTGCTTGAGATGAAGGCCAAATGCCGTAGGCTCAAGAGGAAGAGAGATCTTGCCTTGGTCATAGTGGATTATCTCCAGCTTATACAGGGCCGCAGATCAGCTGAGTCAAGACAGTTGGAGATTTCCGAGATTTCGCGGTCATTGAAGGCCCTGGCAAAAGACTTGAATGTACCAGTGCTAGCCTTGTCTCAGTTGAACCGGAAAGTTGAGGATAGGCCTAACAAGAGACCCCAGCTTGCAGATCTCAGGGAGAGTGGGGCAATTGAACAGGATGCTGATGTGATCGTATTCATCTACCGTGACGAAGTTTATCACCCCACCACGGAAGAAAATCGTAATGTGGCCGAAATAATTGTGGCCAAACAGCGAAATGGTCCGACTGGTTATTTCAAACTTACCTTCCAGAAGGAAATCACAAGATTTCGTAATTACATAGAAGAGGAAGCAGCGGCTTGAAACCATGATTGAATGAGCGGTGATCTCAACCAGATTCGAAGTCCCTCTTGCTTAACGTCTGAACAGACTATAAAATATAACTGCAGAAGGAGACAGCTTATAGATATCAGCTTGTGACTTCTCAGAAAAAATAGGAGGTCGCTTATCGAGAGGATTTACGGCAAAACCACAGGCCTTAGAGCGAGTCAACAAAGGAGGCTCCAGCGCCTCTACCGCCGCAAGGTTCCTGCCTCACAGATTATTTCCCGCGAACTTGCCCGTCAACTGGCAGACTTGTCATACGAAATAAACAGACAAATAGCATTGCTAATCACAAGAACAGGAAGCATTGTCTATGTGGTGGTGGGTGATAGATCCAGGATTTGGATACCTGATCTATCGGGCTTCAGGCAAGGCCATGGTAGATTGAAGGGTCTGAGGTGCATTCATACACACCTTAACGGTGAGCCACTGACAAGGGAAGACCTTAGTGACCTTGTCCTGCTTCGACTTGACCTCATGGTCAGTATAGAGGTCAAGGAAGGAGGGATTCCTGGCTCTATCACGTACGCTAACATACTTCCAGCCAACAATAGGGGCGAAGGATGGACCGTCCACAGTGTTCCTGACACTGGGCGCTTGGATGTGGATTTTAGTGAAATGATTTTGTCTCTAGAATCCGAGCTAGCCCGTGTAGGGCCGAGCTCGTCCGTGGCAACCTCAGATCGGGCTTTGCTAGTTGGAGTTACCGCTGGGGATAGATGGCTTGAGGAAGAAAGATTGGATGAGCTGGAGGAACTGGCCCTTTCCGATGATATTGAAATTGCTGGGCGCGTGGTTCAGCGGGTAAAGAAACCGGATCCGAGATTCTTGATTGGAAAGGGCAAGCTCACAGATCTTGCTCTTATGTGTTTGCAGAACGGCTCGAATCTGCTGATTTTTAATCATGAACTTACGCCTGCACAGGTAAAGAACCTCACTGATTTCACAGAACTCAAGATCATAGACAGGAGTCAGCTGATTCTGGATATTTTTGCCCGCAGGGCAGTGACACGTGAGGGAAAGATTCAGGTGGAACTGGCTCAGCTCAAGTACCTGCTTCCAAGGCTGGCAACCAAGAATACCGCGATGTCTAGGTTGACCGGTGGTATTGGTGGGAGAGGCCCTGGTGAGACCAAACTGGAGATCAACAGGCGGAGGGTGCACGAAAGAATCGCGCGGCTCAAGAGGGAGCTAAAAGAAGTGAGGGCTCAGAGGGGTACCCGGAGACGACTGCGCAACGCAAAGAAATTACCTGTCATTTCCATAGTGGGGTATACCAATGCCGGCAAATCAACCTTGCTCAATGCCCTTACCCGAAGTAAGGTTCAGGTTAGGAATCGCATGTTCGAAACCCTGGATCCAACAAGCAGGAGGATTAGATTTCCCAGAGAGCGGGAGGCCATAATAACAGACACGGTGGGTTTCATTAGAGATTTACCCAAGGATCTGTTGGATGCCTTTGCTGCCACCCTTGAGGAACTTGACGATGCTGATTTGCTCTTGCACGTGGTGGATGCATCTCATCCGCGAATGGAAAAGCACATTGCCGAAGTAAACAAGATCCTAGGTCATTTGAACCTTCAGGATACACCTACTCTTCTTGTGCTGAACAAAACCGATCTTATGTCACCGGAAACCGCGATGGCCCTGGAAAACAAAATGGGAGGGATTGCGATATCAGCAATCAATCCTCCCACTCTAAGAAGGCTTATTGATCGAATAGAGACCACTATGTGGTCGCGCTTTCCCACCCCGCAGACCTCAATATCTTGTTTTTCCTAGTAATCAGCAGACATTCACATTCAGGCAAGGAGTCAATAAATGATATGGCGCGTGTGGGTCCAATTATGAATGTACTTGTGGAAAGGGCATCAGCTTCCATAGTGGTTTTAGCCATCACAGAAGCACTAGTGGTTTCCAAAGGTGAGTGGCCAGTCTTGGGATTTACAATGTGGTGAAACATCTTTTCCTTGTCAAAGTATACCTCATAATTTCCAGATGTTGCGATGGCCCCGTCCTTCATTTTGATTATGTCAGGATAATGCCTCTTCTTTTGGGGATCCTGAATGGCAATGGTCCAAGGCCTTTTGCCCTTTGCATGGCCAATGGTTCGGATGTCTCCGCCGGCGTTAATAAGATGGTTCTTGATACCTTTTGAAGACAGTACCTTTGAGGCCCTGTCCACAATGTAACCTTTTGCGATCCCATCCAAAGTTATTCCCATACCATCTTTGCGGAAAGTAATGGAGCGGCCTTTGAAAATAATGTTTTCAGCGCCCACTCGGCTTAGTGCGTCGCTGAGCTCTTGTTCACTGGGCGGGGTCTTGTCTCCTTTTGAAAAACGTTTCATGAAGAGATCTACTATGGGTTCCACCGTTATGTCAAAGACCCCACCAGTTAACTTGAAATACTTAAGGGCCTGGCCAACTACTTCTGCCAACTCTGGCGGTAGATCCTTTAACATGCCTTCACGGTTCAGTTCCCCGACTGCTGTGCTTTGGCTAAACCGGTTCATCAAACGAGTTAAGCGATTAATCTCTTCAAAGGCCAATCCCATAGCCTCTTGGGCCTCATCTCGGGATGGATGGATCAGGGTCATGGATACGAAAGTACCCATGTCGAGGCGAGTCTCGGAAACCTTGTAATATTTTCTATTGAATCGAACGGCTTCGGCTCCTGCAGGTACAAACATAGGGACAGTTAGGCCTAACCCTACCCACCCCGACATCTGCAAGAATTTTCTGCGCGTCAATTGGGCGCCGGGGTTATTGATAAGACTTTGCGCTTTCATTAGATGACTCCTTGTCTCGTTTTACTTGAGGTTTTCATGCGGCCTCGGCCTTTTTTTGCTCCGTGACTGCGGTCGATGGCCGGTAATATCGAAAGATCTTCTGCGGGCACTTCTCCACGCAGACTTCTTTACACTCCGGACCGTATTCCACGCACTTCTTGTGGTCTATTTTTATGATGCCATCTTCAAGGGTAACGGCCTTTGCGGGGCACACTTTAACACACATGCGGCATGAGATACAACCCACTTCGCAAACCGCTTTCACTGCTTTGGCCGCATCCTTGTTGCTGCAAGGAACCCATACCCTTGCTTGGCTAGGAATCAATTCTATAATCCCCTTGGGACAGGTTCTAACGCATGTACCACAACCTACACAGGCTACGGGGTCCACCTCAGGCATGCCATTTACCAAGGTCATGGCGTCAAACGGGCAGGCCGAAACACAGTCTCCAAAGCCAAGGCATGCAAATTTGCATGCCCACTGCCCTCCATAGGCCAGCGCTGCGGCTGCGCAGGTATTGTATCCAATGTATTCCAGTTCTTGCTTCACATTTCCATCTTGTCTCGAACAGCGGATGGCAGCGGTCACGTTCTCTACAGATGCCATCTTCTTCCCCGTAATTTCTGCTACTTTGGCAGCCACTTCTTCCTTCCCCGGAAAGCACAGGTTAGGGGGAACGTTGGGATCATTAACCACCGCCTCTGCGTAAGCCTCGCATCCAGCGAAGCCACATCCCCCTCACTGGGCTCCAGCAAGAACTTCTTTTACTTGTTCTACCTTAGGGTTTACCTCCACAGCGAACTTATGAGCTGCCAAAGCAAGGCCAATTCCAAAAAACAGACCTATGCAGCCCAAAAGTGCAAGTCCTCCTAAGGCCATTTTAACTAATGTTGGATCCATCCAATCACCTCAAATACCACTTGTCTTTATACTGAACGCTAAAAGATACTCATTCCGGAAAATCCTAAGAACGCCAACGCAAACAAACCTGCCACTACAAATGCAATGGGAAGCCCCCTATAAGTGGGTGGTACGTTGGCCAATTCGAGTCTTTCTCGCACTGATGACATTAGGAATAACGCCACCAGGAAACCAAGCCCTGCGCCCAGTGCCAACATCAGGCTTTCAGCCGCATTGTATTCATTGTCGGCAAGAATTAGAGGCACAGCCAGGATAATGCAATTTGCGATCACAAGAACCAGGTATACTCCGAAGGCCTTAAAAAGGATCGGATTGACTTTTCTCAAGATGGTATCCACAGCCTGAACAGACAAGGAAACCAGACCAATAAATACTATGATCTGCAAATAGTCGAGATGGTATGGTTTCAACACAAACTGATACAAGAACCACGACATCATGGCACTTGCCACCATGACTATGGTGAATGTTATCCCCATACCCACTGCCGTGGATTTCTTTTGAGAAGTCCCGAAAAACACACAAAGGCCGAGGTACTTAGTGAACACAAAGTTATGTATAAGCATAGCCCCGATAAATATGGAAAAAAGGAAACCCAGGTAAAGCTTCTTTACCTTAACCATCGCGGTTCCCAGGTTCTTTCCCTGAGACTGCATGTTCCTAATAATGACCACATGGGGCTGATTCTGGTTAAGCTCTTCGTCAAAATGAAGTATGAGTTTCTTGCTGTCTTTACTTAACGCAACACTGCTTATCTCTAACTTGATATCAGGATCGGGCTCTTCATATACTCTATAATTCTTTTTGTTCTCGGCCCAGTCCTTGTCCACGGGTGCTGCAAAGGTTATTACGATGTCGTGTTTACCCTTGAAAGCGGTCTTTTGAATGAAACGGTTGGCAAGGCCAGCCCAGCAGACTTGGGACAACACCACTGCGGCCACCGCGATCAAGACCATCCAAGGGAAAATTTTTGACCTTGAAGCCAACATTTGTTCAGCCTCTTTTTTTCTTCATTCTATTGAAGACCAATTCCACATAATTGAACACTGCCATCATAAAGCCAACACAGAAAAACCCGGCAAATGGCAAAGCAAAGAAAAGTAATGGTTTGAATCCCAAGACATCATGGCCTAGCAAGGTACCCATTCCCAATAATTCTCTTATGAAGCCGAGTGTCACCATGCCAAACAGGAATCCCATACCCATTCCAATGCCATCCCAGAATGACTTGCTTACCGGGTTTTTGCAGGCAAAGACCTCAAGTCGCATGGTAATAATGGCAAAAGCCACGATCAGTTTTATGAAAATACCCATTGCCTTGTAAGCTACGGGAAAATATGCAGACAAAAGCAAATCGATTACAGTGACCCACGTGGCGATAGTTAAGGTATAAGTAGGTATCCGTATCCGAGGATGAATATAGTTCTTGATAGCAGCGATTGTGCAGCTTGAGCAGACTTGAACAAACAGCACTGCAACGCCCAGCATTAACCCGTTTCTCACTGTGGTGCTGATGCCAACTGCTGGGCACATTGACAGAGCGAGCCTGAAGATTGGATTTTCGTTCAGTAGCCCGTTGAGTACCAATTCGGTATTTGACTTTTTAGTCGCCAATTCCCAATCCTCCTTCGGAGGCTTGACTCTTTTTTCTTCCTAAAATGCCGCCACAACCCGCTGTTGGGCCAAGATGCGCTCGAGCATCTTTTCTCTGTAAGCGAACTTTTTCACCATATTTCTTATGCCAGAAGTTACCGCCTTACTGGATATGGTAGCTCCGGTAAGTGCATATATATCTGAGTCCTTATACTTCTTTTGGATTTCTCTAATCTGTTCTTCGGTAAAATTCCCCTTGTATTTTCTCCGCTCCAGGTACCTTCTGTAGTCCTCAGGAAGAGGCTTTTTAATGACCTTGAGGCGTTTGAGTTTTTCAAAAGACTTTCCCACGAACTGATTCTTGAAATAGTCTTGGACTATTTCACCCCCTAGCCCTGGGTCCTCTTCCTGCTCAAGGATCTCAAGACCCCTAATCTCAAAGTCAGGACTGAGAGCAACCATTACCTTTATGAATGTCTTGAAGCCAGGAAATTCCCCGGGAAGCAGATAGGCCAGCCTCCGCTTTCCCAATGTCGCAACTATAAATGAATCAGCATAATAAAACACCTTTGGTGGCTTAATTACTTCTTCTAGGGCCTTTTCCCTTTCGATGATCTCTATGGCCCGCTCAGGGTCCATGTCTAGTTTGGCCCGCTCCAAGAGTATGCCATCCGGGTCTACAATAAGTAATTGGTAAGATTCTTTTCCATGCTCGATAACCGGGACCACATAGCCTAAGTATCTAGATTGACCGTCTTCAATAATATAACGATATACTGCATGGAGTCTTAGGTCAGAGGGGGGTGGGTTTGACTCAGAATATCCCAGCAACCCAGTCATGGTGTTCTGAAGATCCATATGCTCGTTGCGTTTCTTTGCCTTGTTAGTGACGGTAAAGACCGCTCCCATCACAAAGGCAGCAATAAGGCACGATATGGTCAATCCTATGGTTATCCGAATAATCTCTTTCATTTCATCGCACCTTTTGGCGGAGCAAACCGTTTGGGACCAAACCATTGCTCAAATGCTGGGGTCAGGGGATTCATCAGCAATATGGCATAACAGACTCCTTCGGGATACCCGCCCTTGAGTCGGATTAGTACAGTGAGGGCCCCTGCACCTATGCCAAATAAGATTTTTCCCGTGGGTTGACTGGGTGAGGTGACATAATCTGTCGCCATAAACAGGGCGCCAAGCATAACCCCTCCCGAAAGGATCGCTAACAGTGGATTACCCGTGAAGACCCTTTCCCCGCCAAAGATCCAGGTGAGCAACGCTATAGAGGCTATCATAGATACAGGAATATGCCATGTGATGTATCGTTTGTATAATAGGTAGCCCCCGCCCAGAAGCAAAAGCAGCGCAGAGGTCTCTCCTATGCAGCCTGGCCTCCAGCCTACGAAAAAGCTACTGTAGATACTATGAAGCGAGCCAAATTTCTCTATTACCCCTGCAATCCCATAATGTTTGAGGATAAACAACGGAGTAGCTGTAGAGACCGCATCCACACCGCTGCCCATGTACTGAAATACCGAGCCATGCTTAATAGGAGGCAGCCATGCTGAGGTCATTGCTACAGGGAAAGTGGCTACCAAAAATGCCCGTCCTATGAGAGCAGGATTAAAAATATTGAAACCTATACCTCCCAGGAGATGCTTTGCCACATATATGGCCATAACAGCACCCAGAATTGGCATCCAGTACGGGACCCCGGGCGGGATAATATAGGCCAAAAGTAGTCCGGTGATGACAGCACTGCCGTCCTTGATGGTAATGGGTCTATGAAGGAGCTTTTGGCTAATGGCCTCTGTGGCCACACAACTGGCCACACTAATGGCTGTGATGATCAAGGTCTGGATGCCGAATATAAAAATCGACAAGACAAGAGGGGGGAGGAGGCAGACTACCACCGTCCACATTATCTTCTCTACAGACTCACCGCTCCTTATGTGAGGGGAGACAGATACTGCAAGTGGTGTGGGGACCTTTTCTTGTATAGTGTCTTGTTCCATCTTGCTTCCAGCTATTGTTAGGTGGAAACCCCATTAAATCCAAATCATTTCTTTGCCTTTGACTTGGCTAGCCTTATAAACTGTACAAGGGGTCTTTTTGCTGGGCATACAAATGCACAACAGCCACATTCGAAACATTCAAAGACCCCGAACTGCGAAGTGTCTTCAGCCCTTCCGGCCTCCACATAAATTCCTATCTCATTTGGTGAAAGACCCATGGGGCATGCATCTAGGCACCAGCCACAACGGATGCATTGTCCATAGGGATTGGTGTCTATTTCATCCTCGGTCAAGAACAATATGCCCGAGGTAGTCTTTGTAATGGGTACCTCTAGGGAAGGAACGGCAAAACCCATCATGGGGCCTCCAAGGACCACCTTCGCAAGATTGGGTTTCACTCCCCCCAGGTATTGCACAATGTCTGAAATGCGAGTTCCTATCCTAACCAAAAGATTGGCAGGCCGGTTTATCCCTCTACCAGAGATTGTGATAACCTTTTCATAAAGTGGTTTGCTGAAAACCACTGCATCGTAAATGGCCTTAGTGGTACCCACATTTTGAACTATCACACCCACGTCAAACGGCAGCCCAAAGCCAGGGACTTTTCTGCCAGTTATACTTTGTATAAGTTGTTTTTCCGAGCCCTGAGGATATTTGACTTGGAGGGGGTCTACTTGGATCTTGAATCCATTTAAACTAGCTTCTGCAATGGCCCTTTCCATTGCCTCAACAGCATCCATCTTGTTGGCTTCTATGCCTATGTGGCAAGTGTTTATGCCAAGGATAGTCAGAATTATTTTTGCTCCCTCTATTATTTCCCGAGAATGCTCCAGCATTAGGCGATGATCAGTGGTAAGATATGGCTCACATTCTGCTCCGTTCAATATCAGGGTATCTACCTTGGCTTCAGATGGAGGCGATAGCTTGACGTGCGTCGGAAACCCAGCGCCCCCAATTCCAACTATTCCGGCCTTTTTCACCGCAGCTAGCAATTCCTCTCGGGAAAGAGAAGTCCAATCTTTTGGTTCGTAGGATGGCGCTTGAGCTTCGCTATCCACCTGAATTGTCACCGCTGGGGCGGTCACTGATACTGGGTGGGGAGCTTTCCCCACGTTTTTCACAATGCCGGTGGCACTTGAATGAATATTGGCCCCCAGGCCTGCTTCCACTTTTCCTATGAGATCCCCTTCTTTCACCTCTGCCTTTTTCTTTACAAGGGGCTTGCAAGGGGCGCCAAAATGCTGGACCAAGAGGATATCCAGTTCTTTTGGAACAGGGCCCTGTTCAATGGGGAGTTTCTCGGTCAACTCCTTGGACTCAGGAGGATGTACTCCGCCTTTTGGAAATGTTAACAACGGCTTTGGCATGGCATCAAACTGTGCGATGATAAGATCTCGACTTTAAGTTAAGGTGTGACAGTATAAAGATTTACACTTCCGTGTCAATGAATTTTTTGACCTACGGAGGTATTGTAATTGCTGATAACAAGCTGCTGCAGGTTAAATGAACGAGATGGGCTTATTGATGGCGAAGAATACTCTTGGCAGCCTCAATGTCACCCTTAATTTGGTTGGCCAAGGCCTGTGCATTTTCAAAGGTCTTTTCGTCACGAAGTCTTGCGATAAATTGCACCCGAATTGTCTTCCCCACTAGATCGCCCTCAAAGTCTAACAAGTGGGTTTCCACAGAAAAGGCCCCATTTCCAAAGGTGGGGTTGTATCCTATATTGGTAACCCCTTCGTACTTGTGCCCGTTCAAGAGCACATAGACTGCATATACACCCCTTTTGGGGGTGAGCTCATCAATAAGCTTCAGATTTGCGGTTGGAAATCCCAGCAACCTTGCACCCCTATTCTTACCCCTTACAACGGTTCCGGCTACCTCGTAGTGCCTACCCAGGAGCGTTTCTGCCTCTTCAAGTCTGCCTTCGGCAACAAGGTTTCTAATGGAGGTGCTTGAGACCAGTTGCTCCCCAACTTTGACAGGCCCTACAACATGCACCCGATAATTGTAATGGTCTCCAAGTTCCTTTAGAAGTTCAATATTACCCTGTCTGCCCTTTCCAAAGGTATAATCATAGCCCACTACCAATTCCTTGATGCCTATTTTGCCTACAAGAACCTCTTGCACGAACTGCTCTGCAGTGATTTGAGAAAATTCCGGGGTGAACGGCAAACAGAACAAGACATCGATACCGCTTTGTTCAATAAGCTTTATTTTTTGATGGGTGGGGGTGATAAGAGGAGGGGCATTTTCAGGGCGCATGATCTTGATGGGATGAGGGTCAAAGGTCATTACTGCTGCTAGGCCCCCTATTTCCCTTGCCCTTTCCTTGACCTTGTCAAATAGGGCCATGTGACCCTTATGGACACCGTCGAAATTCCCTATGGTCAGCACAGGGCTCTCAAGAGGTTCTTTCAACTGATTTAAGTCGGTAATGAGCCGCATGTTGGTATCCCCTAAAAATACTCAGGCACCAGGCACCAAATCAAGCTATGTCAGGGAGGGCGAACTACGGCTCTGCTGAGTTGGAGCCAAGCACCTGCTGATTGTCCAAAATTGCCTTTTCAAAGCCTATTGACTTCGTTTGGCAAGTAATATAATGTTTAAATTGCAGGTTCGCAAGGGCATATTAGTAAGGCCGAAGTGGCGGAAATGGTAGACGCGCTAGGTTCAGGGTCTAGTGGGTGTACGCCCGTGGGGGTTCGAGTCCCCCCTTCGGCACCAGTAAATAAAAGGTCGGCAGTCA